>JAEYTW010000472.1 GCA_023433835.1 Pseudomonadota bacterium
GCGGTGGCCCAGGCGGCGAGCCGCGCCCCGGCGCCGGTCCGCTCCGCGATCGTCGCGACGATGGCGCCGGCGATGATGGCCAGGCCCGTCGTGTTGACGGCCTGGGCGAAGCCGTTGCCGAAGGCGCGGCCGAGCTGGGCGGTGCCCATGCCGGCGGCATAGCCGAAGGCCAGCGCGACGCCCGAGAGCGCCAGCAGCGGATGCAGCCGGCGGCTGGCGCCGAGCATGGCCAGGGCCGCCACGGCAGCCAGCAGGTAGAGAGCTTGCAGGAGGGGCATCAACAGCCTGGGTCAGGGGAGGGGAACGAAGATCCGGCGATATTGCTTGAAGCGAAGCCGGGAGGCTACTGTGGCGGCATCCCTTCCTACAACGCGAGAGGCGCGCGTCTTGATCCAGTTTCCGGTCGTTCGCGCCCTTGCCGCCGCCATCGTTACCCTGTTCCTCGCCAACACCGCCGCGGCCGACCAGCCGGCGCCGGGTTTCGTGCGGGTCGAGGGCCGCAACTTCGTCACCCCCGACGGCAAGCCGATCCTGCTGAAGGGCATCAGCCTGGGCAACTGGCTGGTGCCCGAAGGTTATATGTGGAAGTTCAAGGTCGCGCTGTCGCCCAGGCAGATCGGCCGCGCGGTCGAGCGCATGCTGGGCCCGCAGGAGGCCGAGGCCTTCTGGCGCCGCTTCCGCGAGGAGTACGTCACCGAGGCCGACATCCGCTTCATCAAGGCGGCGGGCTTCAACACCATCCGCGTGCCGCTGCATTTCGCCCAGTTCACGACGCAACCGGCCCCCGGCGAGGCGCCGCGCTTCGAGGGCGACGGCTATCGCCTGCTCGACCGCGTGATCGGCTGGGCCAAGGCCGCCGGGCTCTACGTCATCGTCGACCTGCACGCCGCCCCGGGCGGCCAGACCGGCATCAACCAGGACGACAGCCCGGGCTATCCGCTGACCTTCTACGTCCCGGCCCATCGCCGCCTGACCGTCGCGCTGTGGCGCCATCTCGCCCAGCGCTATCGCGACGAGACCACGATCCTGGGCTGGGACCTGCTGAACGAGCCGATCTCGCCCTATCACGACATGGATTTCCTGAACCCCCGGCTCGAGCCGTTCTACCGGGAGATCATCCAGGCGATCCGCGAGGTTGATCAGAACCACATCGCCATCATGGCCGGCGGGCAGTGGTCGACCAACTTCACCGTGTTCGGCGCTCCCTTCGCCCCGAACCTCGCCTACACCTACCACAAGTTCTGGGCCGCCCTGACCCGCGACCAGGTCCAGCCCTATGTCGACTTTTCCCATCGCTGGAACGTGCCGATCTTCCTCGGCGAGACCGGCGAGCTGACCGACGACTGGAACCGCGGCTATCGCCTGCTGAACGAGGCCCACAACATTTCCTGGTCGTTCTGGACCTACAAGAACCTCGATTCGGGTTCGACCGTCGTCTCGATCCCCCGCCCCGACGGCTGGGACGACGTCATCGCCGTGGCCGACACGCCCGATACCGCGCGGCCCATTCCCCGCGATCGTGCAATCGCGATCTTTGAGCAATATCTGGCAGGCCTGAGCCTGGAGAAGGCCGACATCCGCTGGGGCTACCTCGCCTCGCTGGGACTCGCCGACCGCCCGGCGGCGCTGAAGCAGCCTTGAGCCACAAGGACCCGTCATTACGTCTTTGATATTGGCAAACCTTGCCATATCGTCGTGACGATGAGCGTAGACGGTTGAGCAGGAGTCCGTGATGGCCACGATGAACGTATCTCTGCCCGACACGATGAAAGCATGGGTCGAACGCCAGGCCGAGAGTGGCCTCTACGGCAACGCGAGCGATTACATCCGCGACCTTATCCGCCGGGACCAGATGCGCAGGGAAGCCATCGCGACCTTGCAGGCGGCCATTACCGAAGGCGTCGAAAGTGGCGACGCGGGGGCCTTCGATCCGGCCGCGTTCAAACTGGAGATGCGAAAGCGTCACGGCCTTCGGTAAAGCTGTGCCTTACCGGCTGTCGTGGCGTGCACGCAACGATCTCGACGCAATCTGGCTGTTTTCGGCAAAGGCCTGGCCGGTCGAGCAAGCCGATCACTACATTGATGATTTGAGCCGCGTCTTCGACATCGTCGCGGACATGCCTTCATTGGCCAGGGAGCGCGCCGAGTTCAGCCCGCCAGTGCGCATCCATGCCCACAGAAAGCACCTGATCATCTATACGATCGCGACCGATCACGTCGCCATTCTGCGCCTGCTCGGTGATCAGCAGGACTGGGTATCCATTTTCAAGGCAGCGGACTTTTGATCGTTGGTTTGCCCGGGCGTCAAGGCATCAGCCGGTTTTCCGCCAGCCAGCCGAAGATGCGCGTGAACATCTCCTCCTCGGCCGGTTCGCCGAACATGAAATGGCTGAGGCCGGGGACGACCTCGTAGGTCGCGTGCCGGCGGTAGCGGTGGGCGATCGAGCGGACGGTGCCGGGCGAGCAGACGCGGTCGTCGCCGCCGGCCAGGCACAGGATCGGGCAGGCGACCTTGCGGGCGTCGACGGCGCTGGCATGGCCGGAATCGAGGCCCCAGTGCATCACCTCGAACAGGACCCGGCCCGATTCGGGGCCGAGCTGGTCGAAGGCCGCCCGTGCCCCGGCCCGGTCGAACTTGTCGAGCGAATAGCCGCGCGCGATCTCCCAGTCCGGCCACAGCGTCTTGTCCCAGAAGCTGCCGGCCTGGTAGAGGCCCAGCGCGCTCAGCACCTCGAAGGTCGTGGCCGGAAACACGCCCCAGGGTGCCACCGGGCCGAGCAGCACGGCCGCCCGCGCCCGGTCGAGCGCGGCGAGCTGCTGGGCGAGCAGCCCGCCCAGCGAATGGCCGATGACGATCGGCGCCTGGTCGAGATGGACGGTAATAGCGAGCAGGTCGGAGAGATAGTCGGTCAGCGACAGCCGGCCGAGCGACTGGCTGCCGGCTTCCGGCCGCTTCTTGCCGTGCAGCGGCAGGTCGTGGGCGATGACGCGGAAACCCGCCTCGGTCAGGCGCCGGCCCAGCCGGGCGAAGATCCAGCCGCCGGCGAAGGCGCCATGGATCAGGAGAACCGTGCGGCTCATGCCGGCAGAGCCAGGCCTTCGAACTCGGCGACCACCAGTTCGTACAGCGGCCGCTTGAACGGCACGATCAGCGACGGGGTCAGGCCGAGCGGCACCCAGCGCCAGTCGGCGAACTCGGCCTCGTGCGTATCGAGATCGATATCCTTGTCGTCGCCCAGGAAGCGCAGGGCGAACCACATCTGCCGCTGGCCGCGATAGCGGCCGTGCCAGACCTTGTCGGCCAGGTCGGGCGGCAGGTCGTATTCGAGCCAGCCGCGGCTGGCCCGGATGATCTCGGCCCTGGTCGTGCCGACTTCCTCGCCCAGTTCGCGCAGCGCCGCCTCGGCCGGGGTCTCGCCCTCGTCGATGCCGCCCTGCGGCATCTGCCAGGCGGCTTCCTCGGTATCGGTGCGACGGCCGACGAAGACATGGCCGTCGCGGTTGAACAGGGCGATGCCGACCCCCTCGCGGTAGGGGCGTTCGGCAAACGGTAACAACGACATGGACTCCCCCGACAGGACTAAGGTCATTCGCGCTGGCGGCCGACCACCGCCGATACCGGCGCCAGGGCGACGCCGCGGCGATGCAGTTCGGCATTCCAGGCGATCAGGCGGTCGACGGTCAGCGGCATGCCCGACGCGATGCCGACCGACGCGCCGGCAGCCTTGGCCAGCCGCTCCAGCTCGTCGAGCTTCGCATCGATGGCGGTGGCGGTGGCCTCCGAGTCGACAAAACGGTTGTTCAGCGCCATGGCCATGCCGATGTCGCGTCCGATCCGCGGGCCCAGCCCCTTGGTCGACGACCGGCTGTCGACGAACAGCAGGCCGCGCTCCTGGATGCGGCCGAGCATCCGGCGGGCGGCCCCCTCGTCCTGCATCGGCTTGGTGCCCAGCACGTCGATCAGCCCGACATAACCGGCCCCGCGCGACATGATCCAGTCGAGCCGGGCTTCGTTGTCGGCCGGGGTCAGCGAGGTGTAGAGGGCGCGCGGGCCCGGGTCGCTCGCCGGATAGTCGGTCGGCTCCAGCGGCAATTCGGTCAGCGTCTCGAAACCCTTGGCGCGGGCGCGGTTGAACAGCTCGCGCACGTTCGGCGCATAGGGCGAGATCGCCAGGGTGATGCCGGGCGGCAGCCGGTCGATCACCTGGTCGGTCTGGCCGCGCAGCAGGCCGAGCCCGGTGACGACGACGGCGACGCGCACGCGGTTCAGCCGGTCGTTGAACGGCCGGCCGTAGACCTGCCAGGGGATGCGCCCGTCCTTGCCGATCATCGGCACCAGGCCGTTGCGGGTCTGCTGCTGCAGCGCGGCGTCGGGGGCGGCGGGCAGGCCGCCGGACGGACCGGTCTCGTACTCGAAGCTCGCCGTGGCTTCCGGCGTGTTGCGCTGTTCGCCCGGCGCGGCATTGATCGGCGTGCCGCGGTCGTCGGTCGCCTGGACCTGGGCGGGACCCAGCGTCAGCACCAGGCTGTCGTCATGGCGGGCCGGGGGCGGGGCGACGATCAGCCAGGCGGCGACGCCGCCGACGGTGACCAGCAGGACTGCCCAGGCACCGTAGAGCAGCTTGCGCCTGAGCGGCCAGCGTTCCTCGAGGTCGTCGTCGCCCTGGGCGATCAGGGCGGCGGGGTCGATTCCGCGTTTCCAGAAGGCCAGCCGGCGCCACCAGCGCGGCTTCTGCTCCTCCCAGCCGAAGGCATCCTCGAACTCGTTCTTCGGCTTGGCGGCAAACAACCCCTTGATGCGGTCGCGGAGGCGCTGCCACCACGACCGCTCGTCGACGGCGGTCTCGGCCGGCCGCTCCAGATCGGGCGGCAACTCCAGTTCGGGCAGGGCTTGCGCCCTGTCCCGGTTGGCGTCGATTGCCTGCAGGCGGGCGATGAAATCGCTGTTGGCCATTGTCGCGGCCGGGGGTCAGCGTTTCATCGCGCGCGCCGGTCTCCCGCGGCCGTCAGTTCGCCTTCGGCGCAGCCGGCGTCGCGGGGGCCACTTGCGCGGTCACCGGCGCGATGCCGCTCAGCAGGTTGATCGCCTGCTGCAGCTGCGGGTCGGACTTCAGGTCAGGCGGGATCGGGCCGGCTTCACGCGGGCTGTTGTCGTCGCCGCGCTCGGCCTGGTCTTCGTCGCGCTGGCCGCCGAGATGCTTGGGCAGGTCGGCTTCCGATGGGCGCTTGCCGATATTCTGGGCGTCGTCGACGCCCTGGCGGACGATGTAGTCGGGATCGATGCCCTTGGCCTGGATCGAGCGGCCGGAGGGGGTGTAGTAGCGCGCCGTGGTCAGGCGCAGCGCGCCCTGGCCCTGCAGCGGGATGATGGTCTGCACCGACCCCTTGCCGAACGACTTGGTACCGAGGATCGAGGCGCGTTTATGGTCCTGCAGCGCGCCGGCGACGATTTCCGAGGCCGAGGCCGAACCGCCGTTGATCAGCACCACGACCGGCTTGCCGTCGACGATGTCGGGGCCCTTGGCATTGTAGCGCTGGGCATCCTCGGCGCGGCGGCCGCGGGTCGAGACGATCTCGCCCTTTTCCAGGAAGTCGTTGGAAACGGCGATCGCCTGGTCGAGCAGGCCGCCCGGGTTGTTGCGCAGGTCGATGACCCAGCCCTTGACCTTGGATGGCCCGATCTCGGCCTTGAGCTGCTCGACCGCCTTCTTCAGGCCGATGTCGGTCTGCTCGTTGAAGCTGGTGATGCGGACATAGCCGACATCGCCCTCGCGGCGCGACCGGACCGCCTGCACCTTGATCTGGGCGCGGGCCAACTCGACGTCGAAGGGTTCCTGGCCTTCGCGCAGGATGGTCAGCTTGATCTTCGAATTGACCGGGCCGCGCATCTTGTCGACGGCTTCCGACAGGGTCATGCCCTGGATCTGGGTCCCGTCGATCTGGCTGATCAGGTCGCCGGCGCGCAGGCCGGCCTTGGCGGCGGGGGTGTCGTCGATCGGGGCGACGACCTTGACCAGGCCGTTCTCCATCGTGACTTCGATGCCGAGACCGCCGAACTCGCCGCGGGTGGTGACCTGCATGTCCCGGAAACTCTTCGGGTTCATGTAGGACGAATGCGGGTCGAGGCCGGCCAGCATGCCGTTGACGGCGGATTCGACCAGCTGGTCATCCTTGACCGGGTCGACATAGTCCGAGCGCACCCGCTCGAAGACGTCGCCGAACAGATTGAGCTGGCGGTATGTGTCCGACGAGGCGGCGAACGTGCCGCTAGGCGAGGTGAGGAAGGATACGGCCCCGACCAGGGCCAGGGCGGCCACGCCACCAAGGAGGAAATTGCGCATCAACCATTCGCCTTTCTGTCGCCTTGCGCCAGCCAGGGCAGCGGATTCACCGGCTCGCCCTTATGCCGAAGCTCTACGTATAAACCTGGTCCGCCGCCCTCCCCGGCGGTACCGGCCCGTGCGTCCTGGGGCCGCGCCTCACCGGAACGCTCGGCCGACCCCATCCTTCCCACCGGCTCGCCGGCGACGACGCGCTGCCCCACGCTGGCGTCGATGTCGGCGAAGCCCGACAGGAGGCTATGATATCCGCCGCTATGCGCGATGATCAATAGCTGCCCGTATCCTTTGAACGGCCCGGCGAAAACCACCCGCCCGGCCGCCGGCGCCGTCACCTGCGCGCCGGCCCGCGTCGCGATCAGGATGCCGCGCCGCGGCGCCCCGCTCTCGGTTGCGTCGCCGTACCGCCCGACAATGCGGCCGCGGGCGGGCAAACTTAAGGCGGCGAGCTTCACATTGTCGTCATCATCGGGATCAGGGGGGGCC
>JAEYTW010000520.1 GCA_023433835.1 Pseudomonadota bacterium
CGTACCGTTCCGCCTAAGACCTCCCCCGGGGCCAGCGGCGCATGACCGCTGGCCCCGGGTTCGCGGGTTTCCACCGCGAAGGGGTCGGGGACATGCGTCACCGGCTCCACCGCGCCATGCACGGCGCTCAGCGGGCTTGCCACCATCACATGGGCGAAGACCGGATCGGCCGTCATCTCCAGGCGCAGATCCCGATCGGGCCATGCCAGCACCGCGCGGCCGTCCCAGCCGGACAGGCAGTGATCGAGGCCCAGCGTCGGGAAATCGCCGCCGCGGTCCAACCCGAGTTCGTCCGGCACCGGCCCCGCCGCGGTCGGCAGCTTGCGATCGTCCCGCTGCCACAGGCGGTCGGCCTTCAACGTGAGGCGGGCGCCATCGCCCAGGGCGAAATAGGGATGCAGGCCGAGGCCGGCGGGGGCGGCGATATCGGCCCGGTTCTCGATCGTCAGCCTCACCTCGAGCCGGCCGGGCGACCAGTCGAAGCGTTGTACCGCGCGATAGGGAAACGGCCAGGCACCGTCGGCCGTCGCGTCGTGGTCGTGGACCAGCACGGCATGATCGTCGCCGTGCCGGGCCACCGCCCAGCGCGCCTGGAAACCCTCGCCGTGCACCGCATGGGGCTCGCCGGGAAAGTTCGGCCGCAACCGGTATTCGACGCCCTGCCAGGTAAAGCGGCCGTCGGCGATGCGGTTGGAGAACGGCACCAGCGGGAAGGAACCGAGGCGGCGGGCATTGCCTTCGCCCAGCGCCGCGTCGTCGGCCGGGCGGAAGACGTCCTGCCCGCCGACCCGGAAACGCGCGACGCTGCCCCCGGCGTCGGGCAGCAGCATCACCCCGTCGGTATCGGGATTGCCCAGGTCGATCCGTTTTTCCATCGCCGCCCCCTGATTGCGCCGCGCCGGAGAATAGGGGGCGGCGAGGCGCGCGCCAACCCGGCCCGGGCCTATTCCTTGCCCGGATCCTTCACCGCCTCGACCTTGTCGAACTCGACATTGACGACGCGGCCGTCGACCTTCTCGGTGCGGCGGATATAGACGGTCTGGACGATGTCGCGGGTTTCCGCGTCGATGCCGATCGGGCCGCGCGGGCTCTCGATCGTGATGCCCTTCAACGCGGCCATCACCCGGTCGCCGTCGAGCTTGCCCTCCGGCTGCTTCTTCAGCGCCGCGTCGAGTACGGCGAGGCCGTCATAGGCTGCGACCGACATGTAGCTCGGGCGGATGTCGGGGCCGATCAGGTCGCGATAGGCCGCGACGTAGGCCTTGTTCTTCGCCGAATCGTGGACCATCGAATAGTGATGGGCGGTGATCAGCCCGATCGGCGTGTCGCCCATCGCGTCGAGGAAGCTGTCGTCGGTCGCCTCGCCGGTGGCGATCAGCTTGATCCCCGCGGCGCGCAGGCCGGCCTCGTCGGCGGCCTTGATGAAGGCGTTGGGCAACTGGCCCGACGGGAAGAAGAAGAACACCGCCTGCGGCTTGGCATCCTTGATGCGCTGGACGTAGCCCGAGAAGTCCGGGTTGTTCAACGGCACCTTCAGCGAGCCGGCGATCTTGCCGCCGCCGGCGCGGAATGCCTTGGTGAACGCCCCGTCGGCATCGATGCCGGAGGCGTAGTCGGAGACGACGACGAAGCTGTCGGTGATGCCATTATTCAGGGCCCATTGCGCCATCGGCGCCGAAACCTGGGGCACGGTGAACGATACGCGCGCGACATAGGGCGAGCGGATGGTGACCGCCGACGAGGCCGCGTTCATCACGATGGTCGGGATCTTGGCCTGGCTGGAGATCGCGGCGACGGCGAAGGCGTTCGGGCTGAAATCGAGGCCGACGATGACGTCGACCTTGTCGCGCACGACCAGTTCCTGGGCGAAGCGCTTGGCGGTATCGGGCGCGGCGCCCGAGGTATCCTTGCGCACCAGCTCGACCGGGCGGCCGGCGATCCGCCCGCCGTTTTCCTTGAGCCAGACGGCCATGCCGTTGTCGAACTGCCGGCCATAATCGGCATAAGGGCCGCTCCAGCTGGCGATGACCCCGATCTTCAGCGGATCGGTGGCTTCCTGGGCGGCCCGGGCGGCGCCGATTCCCGTGGCGGCCAGGACCGAGGCAAGGAGAATGGCTCTACGCGTGAACGTCATGACTGTCTCCGAATAAGGACTGATGCACCGTCATCCCCGAGGCGCTCATGCGTGTCCCTTGTTCAGAACATCTCGAAATATTCGCGCTGCTCCCACTCGCTGATCTCGATGTCGTAGCGTGCGAGTTCGGCCCGCTTGATCTGGACGTAGTAATCGACGAACTGCGGGCCGAAACCGTCGGCGAACAGGCTGGAAGCCTCGAGCTCGGCCAGCGCCTCGGCCAGGCTGCGGGGCAGGGCGGGGGCCTCGGTCTCGTAGGGCGTGTCGGCCGAGGGGCCGGGATCGCCCGCGGTCGCGATGCCGTCCAGGCCGGCCAGCACCTGCGAGGCCATGTAGAGATAGGGGTTGGCCGCGGGCTCGCCGATGCGGTTCTCGATGCGCGAGGCCGGATCGCCGGCCGCGCCCAGCACGCGCAGCATCACGCCGCGATTGTCCCGGCCCCAGAGGACGCGGTCGGGCGCCAGCGAATAGGGCCGGTAGCGCTTGTAGCCGTTGATCGTCGGGGTCGAGAACACGGCCGCCGCCCGGGCGTGGCGCAGCAGGCCGGCGAGATAGGGGCGCGACACCGCCGAGAGCATCTCGGCCCCTTGCGGCACGAACGCATTCTTGCCGGTGCGGCGGTCGCGCAGCGACTGGTGCAGATGCCAGCCCGACGACACGGTATTGGCGACGCGCGGCCGGCACATGAAGGTGGCGTGATAGCCGTGGCGGCGGGCGATCTGCTTCACCGCGCTGCGGAACAGCACCATGTTGTCGGCCGGCGCGAGGCCCACGCCGGGATCGAAGGTGAATTCGAACTGGCTCGGCCCCAGCTCGCATTCCATCGTGCGGAGCGGCAGGCCCAGCGCCTGCACGTCGCGGCGCAGGATGTCGATCACCGGCTCGATCAGGTCGTAGCGCTGCTCGGTCAGGTACTGATAGCCGGGGCTGAGCAGGCTGACATCGGGCGCCATGCCCGGCTGGCCCATGCTGCCGACTTCATGCGGCTGCAGGCGCGGGTCGTTCAGCTTGAAGACGTGGAACTCGACCTCGAGGCCGGCCATGAAGTCGTAGCCCTGCCCGGCCAGCCGGTCGAGCACGCCGCGATAGAGCCGGCGGGTCGAGAACGGCACCGGCCGGCCGTCGGCGAAATGAAGGTCGCACAGCATCCAGCCGGTGCCGGGCGCCCAGGGCAGGGTGCGGAAGGTCAAGGGGTCCGGCACCATCAGCACGTCGGCCGCGCCTTCCATCTCGCGCATGCCGAAGCCGCCGCCGGCGGTGAAGACGGGAAAGACCGTCTTGTGCGAGGTATCCTTGGCCAGCAGCGTCGTGGTGATGGAGCAGCCGGCGCGCATCGTCGAGGCGCAGGCCGCCGCCACGATGGTCTTGCCGCGCAGCACGCCGTGCTGGTCGGCGAAGGAAAGGCGGACGCTGTGAATATCGTCCGCGGCGATGCGCTTCTCGATCTCCGCGGCGGCGCGGGCCTGTTCGTCGGTCCACAGGCCGTGGGCGTCGACCAGCGCCATCACGCGGCGCTCCGCGCCCAGGGCGCGCCCTGGCGGCGGCGTGCGTCGATCTCCTGCCAGAACTGGACCCAGCTGGCCGTCGGGCCGATGCCGTCGACGGTGGCCGGGCCGCGGACCTGCGCGGCCTCGGCGGCATCGAGCACCATCAGCGGGCGTTCGCCGCGGCCGGCCTGCTCGATCGCCTCGACCAGGATGCGGCGATAGAGGGCGATGCCCTTGTCGGAGGTGCCGAGATGCTCGCGCGTGCGGTCCTGGATGGCGCCCTGGCTTTCCACCGCCCACTGGTCGTGCACGTTGATGTCCTGCCCCATGCCGGTATAGGTCTGCGTCCGCTGCTCGGCCGCGTCGAAGCCGTAATTGTTCGATTTGTTCAGCCGCGGACGATAGTCGGGCAGGGTGTAGAGGATGAGGCGCTGGTCGCGCATCTGCTGCTTGTCGACCGGGTCCGAGAAGCTGGTGAAGATCGCATACCAGTAGCAGGAGACGTCGTCGATCGGCACATGCCACTGGGTGATCGTCATCTCCGCCGACATCGGGATGACGAAGGCATGCGGGAAAAGTTGATTCGTGACACGCACATGCGTGTGCGTGTCGTCAAGGTGCCGCAGCGCGGTCAGCCGCATGCCCCAGGCCGTGCGCTCGACCTCGATCTGCGGCCGGCCGTATTCGCGCAGCACCTTGGTCATCGGCATGTCGGAGCCGGCCGAGGCGGCGCGGAACTGCTTGCCGTAGCTGTCCTCCGGGTTCTCGTCCTCGAAGAAGCGATGCAGGTAGGAGGCATGCGCCGGATCGATGCCGACCTCGAGGGCCTGCAGCCAGTTGCATTCCAGGAGGCCCTTGAAGGCGAAGGTGTAGGCATCCGGCGCCTCGAAGCAGTCGAGCGCGGGGAAGGCCGGCACGGGCTCCGGCCCGAGATAGGCGAAGATGATGCCGTTGCGCTCGACCACCGGATAGGATTGCTGGCGGATGCGGGTGCACATCCGCGATCCCTCGGGCTCGGCCGGCGTCTCCAGGCACTGGCCCGAGCTGTCGAACAGCCAGCCGTGGAACGGGCAGCGCAGGCCACCGTTCTCCAGCCTTCCCATGGCGAGATCGGCGCCGCGATGCGGGCAATCGCGGTCGAGCAGGCCGAGCCGGCCCTGCTCGTCCCGGAACAGCACGAAATGCTGGCCCAGCAGCTTCACCGCCTTGACCGGCCGCTCGCCCGCCAATTCGTCGCTCAACGCCGCAGGCTGCCAGTAGAGCCGCATCAGCGTGCCGGCCGGTGTGCCCTGCCCGATCCGGGTGATGAGATCGTTCTGCGCGGCGGTGATCATGGCTGGCATCTCCCATGCTGGCTTTTGTTCGATTAACGAACGTTGGTGCGATAATACGATTTGATGGCACATCGTGCAAGGGCAAACCAAGTCGATTGCCGATCGCGGCCTTTCTTTCGAGCTCGCGTGGGACTTCGATTTTGCAGGGGCATTGGTCGTCGACGATGACAGGTTCCCCTACCCGGAGCGCAGATGGCTGGCGCTGGGACGGTTGACCGCCGGCTTTCGGCGCGGCCGGCTGATGGCGATCGTATTCACGCCTCTTCACGGGCGCGTCCGCATCATCAGCCTGCGGAAGGCTAACGATCGGGAAAGGAAGCACTATGAACAGATCCTCGAAACGCCCTGATCCGGAAATGACTGATGACGAAAATCCGGAATGGACGCAGGACATGTTTGCCCGGGCCCGGCGGGGCAGGGAACTTCTGCCGGAAATTTTGCCACAAGCCACGGCAGACGCCCTGTTGAAGCGGAAACCGGGTCAACGCGGCCCGGGAAAGAAACCCGCCAAGGAGCCCGTTCGGCTGCGCCTGGATCCTCGCGTGGTGGCGCATTTCAAGGCGCAAGGACCAGGATGGCAAACGCGTATCAATGACGCATTGGTTGCGGTGATCGAGGAAAAGTAGGCGCGCTTTACGTCAGTGCCGCTCGATCGGCAGGGTAACGGTGAAGGTGGTGCCTTCGCGTTCGCGGCTTGTCACGTCGATGGCGCCGCCGTGCAGTTCGACGATGGCGCGGGCGAGCGTCAGGCCGATGCCGGTGCCGCTGAAGCCTTGCGCGTTGGCGGCGCGGTAGAAGCGATCGAAGACATGGGGCAGGTCGGCCGGGGCGATACCGACGCCGAAGTCGGTCACCGCGATCTCGGCCATGCCCTCGCGGGTCCTGCCGGTAACGAGGATGCGGTCGGTGCCGGGGGCGTACTTGACCGCGTTGGACAGGATGTTGCCGATCACCTGGTCGAGCAGCATCGCATCGCAGGCGATGACCGGCGGCAGGCCGGCGAGGTCGGCATCGATCCGGATGGGGTTGCCATGCTCGGCGGCGCGCTCGCAGGCGTCGCGGACCAGGCCGGCGATATCGCAGGGCCCCATATTGGCCTCGATCCGCCCGGCCTCGGAGGAGGCGGCGCCGAGGATGGTGTCGATCACCCCGGCCATGCGGCCGACGGTGCGGCGGATGCGGTCGAGGCGGGCTTTCAACTCGTCGGCGGGCGGCGTCCGGCCGTCATGGGGGGCCAGCAGCCGGGCATTGACGTCGATGATGCCGAGCGGCGTACGGAACTGGTGGGACGCCATCGAGACGAACGAGCGCTGCATCGCCGCGAGATCGCGTTCGCGCGCCAGTTCCGAGGCCAGCGCCCCCTCGGTGCGCTTGAAGTCGGAGACGTCGCTCCAGCACATCACGAGGCCGCCCTCGGGCGACGGCGTGATGGCCAGATGCAGCCAGCGCCCGTCGGGCAGCTGGCGCACCTGGTCGATCGGCGTGGATGGTCCGCGGCCGGCCAGCCGCTGGGCGAACCAGTAGAGGTCGAGGCCGAACTGGCGCGGCTCGGCGGTGAAGACTTCCGACAGGCTGGCACCCGGCCGCAACGCGGGCGCGGCCACGGGGAACAGTTCGGCGAAGCGCGGATTGGCGACGATCAGCCGCCCTTCGGGATCGAACACCACGAACGCGTCTGAGGCGACGCCGAAGGCCGCGGCAAGCCGCCCCTCGGCCCGGCGCAGATCGGCCGCCAGCCGTTCGGAGAACAGCTGGACCAGGATCGTGCACAGGCTGATCGAGAACAGGATGAACTCGGCCATGAACACCGCGATGGTCGAGTTCGGCTGGAACAGGTCGAAGACAGTGTCGAAGAACAGGAAGCGGGCGGCCCGATAGGCTTCGAACAGGCTGTGCGCCACCAGGAGC
>JAEYTW010000532.1 GCA_023433835.1 Pseudomonadota bacterium
GACCTACACGACCCATTCGAGCCGCTTCTTCGGCAAGGGCACGACCTCGACCGTCACCGCCGTCGACGATGTCAGCTTCGACATCGAACGCGGCGAATGCCTCGGCCTGGTCGGCGAGAGCGGCTGCGGCAAGACCACGCTCAGCAAGCTGATCATGCGGGCGGTGACGCCCGATTCCGGCGAGATCCGCTTCGATGACGGCAAGGACTGCGTCGATCTTTTGTCGCTGCAGGGCGAGGACCTGCGCAAATTCCGGCCGAAGCTTCAGATGATCTTCCAGGATCCGGTCTCGTCGCTGTCGCCGCGCATGACCGTGATGAACATCCTGCGCGAGCCGCTCGTCATCCACGAGCGCGGCGACGGCGCGCAGCAGACGGCGCGGGTCAAGGCGCTGATGGACGATGTCGGGCTCGACCAGCGCTTCCTCTCGCGCTACCCGCACTCCTTCTCCGGCGGCCAGCGCCAGCGCATCGGCATCGCCCGGGCCCTCGCGCTCGATCCGGAGCTGATCATCTGCGACGAGCCGGTCTCGGCGCTCGACGTCTCGGTCCAGGCCCAGGTCCTGAACCTGCTGCAGGAATTGCAGGATCGTTTCGGGGTGGCCTATCTGTTCATCAGCCACGATCTCGCCGTCGTCGAATATGTCTGCGACGAGGTCGCGGTGATGTATCTCGGCCGCATCGTCGAGCAGGGGCCGACGGGGCGCGTGCTCAGCCGGCCCTATCACCCCTATACCCAGGCGCTGCTCGATGCCGTGCCGCGGGCCGCGGCCGATGCCCGGCCGCGCAAGGTGCTGCAGGGCGGTGTCGGCAGCCAGATCAAGGTGGCGACCGGCTGCCCGTTCGCCGATCGCTGCCCCAGGGTCGAGGCCCGCTGCCACGAGTCGGTGCCAGCCCTGCGCCCGGTCGAGGACGGCCATCTGGCAGCCTGCCATCTGGCCTGATCCCGGCGGCTTGACCCTCGTCGGCGTGGTCGTAATATCGTTGTCACGATAGTCGAATCGCTGGGAGGAACCGCTAAGCATGAGCGAGGTGGTCAGTCTCGATCAGTACCAGGCCCGGCCGGGCACGGGTGAGCGGCCGGGCGCCGGCAATGCCCCCAGCCGCCCGGCCGTGCCCCGCGACGTGTTCTTCGATCGCCGGGAATTCTCCGAGATCCTCAATCTCTACGGCCATATGGTCGCGCAGGGCGAGTGGCGCGATTACGCGCTGCTGCACGATCGGGAGCATTGTGCCTTCGCCGTGTTCCGCCGCACGGCGGAAGGCGCGCTCTATCGCATCGTCAAGACGCCGGCCCTGGCCCGCCGCCAGGGTGCCTATGCCGTGATGTCGGCCGGCGGCCGCGTGCTGAAACGCGGCCATACGCTGCAGGCGGTACTGAAGCTGTTCGCCCGGAAGCGCTTCGCCGTGGTCTGACCGATGTCGGAGCGCGAGGCCGAGTGCCGGATGTTGATCGCGGGCGATACGGGCCGATAAGCCACCGCAGAAAACTACCCCTTGAATCACGAAGGGCCGCTTGAATCACGAAGGGCCGCGTCTTGCGACGCGGCCCTTGACGCTTGAAAGGCTGGAAAAGACCTTACGAGGTCTTCTTGGCCGGAGCCTTCTTGGTCTTCTTGGAAGCCGACTTCTTGGTCGACTTCTTCGCCGGGGTCGACGACGAAGCCTGGACCTGCTCGATCGAGCTGCCCGCGGTGGCCGGACGGGTCGCGGCCTCGGCGACGACCGGCGCCACGCCCAGGGCGAGCACGGCGGCGAGGGTCGAAACGGCAGCAACGGTCTTGACGCGCTTGAACATGGTAACTGTCCCCTTTTCTAGATCACGATATCGTCCCGTCGGACGACATGCTGGATTAGGTGCTCGGATTTTGGCCGGATTGTGGCACGCGTTGTAACGAAAGAACATTTTCCTCGTAGTGGTATCAATGCAACAAGGGCGGGTGCCACGCCCGCCCTTGCTGCTCGCGCCTGACTGGGCGCGAACCGGTCCGCCGCGGGGGATCAGCACGCGGCGGTTCCGGAACCTGGAACTCTTACGACGCGGGCTTCGCCGGGGTGGCCGGGGCCGCCTTCGAGGCGGTATGGGCCTTGTCGCCGTGCTTCTTCGTGGTGGTGGCGTCGGCCGACTTCTTCTTGGTCGCATCGGCCTTCGCCGCCGGGGCAGCCGCCTTCGGCGCCGCAGCAGTCGGCGCGGCCGGAGCAGCGGGGGTGGCCGAGGTCTGCGCGGAGGCCAGCGCCGGCACCAGGGCGAGCGACAGGGCGGTGGCGAGGGTCATGGCCTTGAGGGCGGTACGATTGAACATCTCGAACGATCCTTCGGCCTGCGGCCGTTTGCTTTCGGTTCCCGTCGCCGCGTCATCGCGTCGACATCAGCAGGATCGCTTCGGATTCAGGCGGCGTTTCGGCTGCGCTTGGGCGTTGTGGTGATCAGTCGATGGCGGAATCTTGGCCGGGTTCCACATAGCGATGGCGGCGGCCCTGCCAATCCGCGACCCACCAGCCGCAGCCGTCCTCGGCCGCCTCGATCCAGTCCGACGTGATCGGGCTTTTGCCCTGGCCGCCGGGAATGTCGAGGATGTAGGTCGGCTGGGCCAGGCCCGAGACCCGGCCGCGCAAGGCGCGCACCAGCGCGCGCCCTTGCGCCAGCGGCACGCGGAAATGCCCGGTGCCGCGCGCGAGGTCGAGCTGGTGGAGGTAATAGGGTTTGATCCGGGCGGCGACGAGGCCTCGCATCAACGTGGTCAGCGTCTCGATATCGTCGTTGACGCCGGCCAGCAGCACGCTCTGGCCCAGCAGGGTGACGCCGGCTTCGGACAGGAGGCGCAGGCCGGCGCGGGCCTCGGCCGTCAGTTCCCGGGGGTGGTTGCAGTGGACGGCGACATAGACCGCCTTGTCGCCGGCAGCCCGCAACGCATCGGCGAGGCCAGCGGTGACCCGCTCGGGGGCGGCGACGGGAATTCGGCTGTGCAGGCGGATGACCTGGACATGATCGATGGCGGCGAGCCGCGCGACCAGCCGTTCCAGCCGCGCCGGCGACAGCATCAGCGGGTCGCCGCCGGTCATGATGACCTCGAAGATTTCCGGATGCCCGGCGACATAGCCGATCGCGGCATCGAGCGCCTCGTCGTCGAGCAGCTTGGCGCCCGGCCCGACCACCTCGCGGCGGAAGCAGAAGCGGCAATAGACCGCACAGATCTCGACCGGCATCAGCAGGACGCGGTCGGGATAGCGATGCACCAGCCCGCGCAGCGGCGAATGCGCCTTGTCGCCGATCGGGTCGGCCAGCTCGGCCGCGGTCACCGCGCGCTCTTCGGCGGCGGGCAGGTACTGGCGGGCGATCGGATCGGCGGGATCGGTCGGATCGATCAGCGCGGCAACCGCCGGTGTCACCGCCACCGCGAACTGTGCCGCGGCCTGCGCCCGGCCATCCGATGCCGCGGCAGCCGGCATCAGCCCGGCGGCGATCAGCTCGTCCAGGTGGTGGGCGGTGCGGGTCAGTCTGACGGCGGCCATGGCGGGCGGCTTATACACCGCCGCCGGCCGGTGTCACGCTAAAATCCCTCCAGGTCACAATCTTAAATTGTGAAATAATAAATTTACACAGTTAAATGATTGATGGGCTTTTCTTGACTCGATAGGAAAATCATCCTCGTACACGCTTCGTGTCCGGATTTAATCCGCTGAAAGCCCGAATTGCCGGCTTTTTTTCCTCCTCACGCAGCTGTGAGGCGAATATCTTGGTATGCCGTGAAGCCGGCGTTGACCTGGCCTCTCCCGCTCCCTAGAAACCGACAATCATTCGCATCTATCGGGAGGGAATTGACATGATCGGCACCCGTCGCTGGTTCGGCGCCCTGGTCGGCACCGCCGCCGCGGTCGCGCTGGCAGGTCCAGTCGCGGCGCAGAGCGCGCAGGAGATCAATCTCTATTCATCGCGGCACTACAACACCGACCGGGCGCTGTACGACACCTTCACCAAGCAGACCGGCATCCGGATCAATCTGGTCGAGGCCGGCGAGAACGAGCTGATCCAGCGCCTGAAGACCGAGGGGAAGAACAGCCCGGCCGACGTGATCATCACCGTCGATGCCGGCCGCCTGGAGACCATGGCCGCCGACGGCCTGTTCCAGCCGGTCAAGACCCCCGTCCTCGACCAGGCGATCCCCCGGCACCTGCAGGACCCGACCGGGCTGTGGTACGGCTTCTCCAAGCGTGCCCGCGTGCTGGTCTATGCCAAGGACCGGGTCAAGTCCGAGCAGTTGTCGACCTACGAGCAGCTGGCCGATCCCGCCTGGAAGGGCAAGATCCTGATCCGCTCGTCGATCAACGTCTACAACCTGTCGCTGATGGGTTCGATCATCGCCGCCGACGGGCCGGAAAAGGCGGAAGCCTGGGCCAAGGGCATCGTCGCCAACCTGGCGCGGCCGCCGCGCGGCGGCGACACCGACCAGATCAAGGGCGTGGCCGCCGGCGAGGGCGACGTCGCGATCTCCAACACCTATTACGTCGCCCGGCTGGTGGCATCCAACAAGCCCGAGGACAAGGCGATCGCGGACAAGATCGCGGTATTCTTCCCCAACCAGGGCAATCGCGGCACCCATGTCAACGTCTCGGGCGCCGGCGTGGCGGCCCATGCGCCGAACAAGGCGGGGGCGGTCAAGTTCCTGGAATACCTCGCCAGCCCCCAGGCCCAGTCCTATTTCGCCGAGGGCAATTTCGAATACCCGGTCGTGCCGGAATCGCCGGTCTCGCCCGTCATCGCCGCCTGGGGCCCGTTCAAGGAAGACCAGCTGAACGCCGCGACCTTCGCCAAGAACGCGCGGCAGGCCCTGGAAATCATGGATCGCGCCGGCTGGAAGTAACCAGGAACATCGTCATCCCGGCGCAGGCCCACGGGCGCCGGCTTCAGGCCTGGATGGCGACTTGAAACCCAATCGTCGCCCCGGGCCTGACCCGGTGCCCAGGGCAAGCGCCGCGCCGCTTGCGGCATCCTTGCCCTGGATCCTCGCTTGCGCGGGGATGACGATTGTCGTCGGGGCTACACCCGTTCCGACAGCCAGATCGCGAATTTCGAGGCCTGCTTGATCGCCGTGGTCAGCACCGGATAGGCCGGGGCCTCGGCGGCACCGGCGGCGCGCGCGGTGTCGCGGTGCTCGATCTCCTCGGCGCGGAACTGTTCGATGACCGCCTTCAGCTCGCCTTCCTCGTCGCCGAGCTTGGCGTGCTGCCGGGCGTAGTGCTCGTCGATCACTTCCTCGACCGCCTCGGTGCAGGCCATCGCGGCCTTTTCGCCGAGCAAGGCGGTTGCCGCCCCCAGCGCGAAGCCTGCGACATGCCAGATCGGGGTCAGCAGCGTCGGGCGCACCCGGCGTTCGACCACCATGTCGGCGAAGCGGGCGAGATGGGCGCGCTCCTGCTCGGCCATGTGCTCGATCTTCTCATGGCGGCCGAGCACGGCCAGCTGGCCTTCGTAGATGCGGCGGGCGCCGTATTCGCCGGCATGATCGACGCGGATGATGCGGTCGATCAGCTGGCGGGCATCGGGGTCGCCGGGCAGGCGGTCTTCGGCCGTACGCATGGGGAACTACTCCCGACTGATCAGGCCCGGCGTGCCGCCCCGAACGAGAACACGGCGAGCGCCAGCGCGGCCAACATGTTCCATCCTGCCATCGACAGGCCCAGCACCACCAGTGCCGGTTCGTCGCACCGGACCGGCTTGGTCGCCAGCAGCTGGGCGCGCAGGGCGTCCAGCGAATTGGCGTCGGGCAGGTTGCCGCCGCATTCGGCGGTGCCTTCCCACCAATGCGATTCGACCCCGACATGGAACAGCGCCACGGCGGCGCCGGCGAGGAAGATCAGCCCGATCAGCGCCAGGATAGCCCGGCGCAACCCGGGGCGGCCGGCCGTCAGCGGCCAGGCGACCAGCGCCAGCGGCACGATGATGTAATAGGGCCAGCGCTGATAGAGGCAGAGGACGCAGGGCTGCAGGCCGAAGCCGTATTGCGAGACCAGGGCGCCGCCGACCACGATGGCCGCGGCCAGTGCCAGCAGGGGCAGGGCGATGGGGGAGAGGCGATCGAACATCGGCATCACATCAGGTAGCGGACGGCGACGATACCGCCGACCAGGGCGATCAGGAAGGCCCAGGAAACCAGCGTCAGATGGCGTTCGATGAACGCCTTGACCGGCGGGCCGAAATACCAGAGCAGGGCGGCCTCGGCGAAGAAGCGCACGCCGCGGGTGACGAGCGAGGCGATGAAGAAGGGCAGGATCGCCATGCCGCCGGCGCCGGCGCCGATGGTGACGAGCTTGTAGGGGATCGGCGTCAGGCCTTTGATCAGCACGAACCAGACGCCGTATTCCTGCACGGTCTGCTGGAACTGGTGCAGGGCGTCGTCATAGCCGTAGAGATTGATGATCCAGGTGCCCAGGCTTTCGATCAGGAAATAGCCGATCGCATAGCCGGCCATGCCGCCCAGCACCGAGGCGATCGTGCAGACCGCGGCGAACAGGAATGCCTTGCGCCGCTCGGCCAGGCACATCGGCACCAGCATCGCGTCGGGCGGGATGGGAAAGAACGAGCTTTCGGCAAAGGAGACGATGGCAAGCGTCCAGACGGCGTGCTTGGTCTGGGCCTGGGCTACCGCCCAGTCGTACATCCGCTGAAACAAGGGACGATCCGATCCATACTGTCTTCGAGGCGGCGCGACTTTAGTTCGGCGGCGGGTCCGCCACAAGACCCCCGGCGATCACAAGAATTGGATGTCGTAGCCACTCGGCTACGCTAGAATGCCACTCTCGGACGTCACCCTCGGGAGAGTACCATGACAACGCGCTGGACCCGGCAAACCCTGCTGGCCGCGACCATTCTTGCCGGTTCGTGCTTCTGGCTCACCCCTGACGTCCTGGCCCAGGCGGCCGCGCCGCAACCGGTTGCGAGTGCGCCCGTCGCCGCGGCCGACGGCTGGCCCCGCGATTATCACAGCACCGACGCCACCCTCACCGTCTACCAGCCGCAGATCGACAGCTGGACCGGCAACACGCTGATCGCGCGCGCCGCGGTGCAGGTGGTCAAGGCATCGAACCCCAACCCGTCCTTCGGCGTCATCTGGTTTTCGGCCCGCACCGAGGTCGACAAGTCGACGCGGCTGGTCACGCTGCAGGACATCAAGGTCGACAAGGGGTCGTTCCCGGCCGAACCCAACAACGAGGCCGATTACCTGTCGGTGGTGCGCCAGGGGCTGCCGCCCGGCGGGACCACCATCAGCCTGGACCGCCTGCAGGCCAACATGGCGGTGACCGAGGGGCAGGGGCCGCAAGGCGCGGTCACCCAGGTCCGGAACGACGTGCCGCGTATCCTGATCGCCACCGACCCGGCGGCGCTGGTGCTGATCGACGGCCAGCCGGCGCTGCGCGCCACCTCGGATGCCAGCCTGCTCCGCATCGTCAACAGCCGCGCGCTGATCCTGTTCAACCAGGGGGCCGCACGCTATTACCTGCGCATCATGGGCCGGTGGGCCACCGCCACCTCGCTCGACGGCGCCTGGACCGCGACCAAGTCGGTCCCGGCCACGGCCGACCAGATCCGCAAAAGCCTGGGCCAGGGCTACGACCCGATGATCGGCGCGATGAGCGAGGCGGATGCCGCCCGCCAGCCGCTGCCGAAGGTCACCGTCTCGACCGTGCCTGCCGAGCTGATCCAGATCTCGGGCAAGCCGCAATACCAGCCGATTGCCGGCACGCAGCTGCTCAACGTCACCAACACGGCTTCCGACCTGATTCTGAACCTGGCCGACAACCAGCATTACGTCCTGATCTCGGGCCGCTGGTTCAAGGGGCCGGGGCTTGACGGTCCCTGGACCTATGTCTCCAACGAGGTGCTGCCGCCCGATTTCGCGCGCATCCCCGAGGCGCATCCGCGCGGCGCGGTGCTGCCGGCGGTGTCGGGCACGCCGCAGGCCAAGGAGGCGGTGATCGCCGCCCAGGTCCCGCAGACCGCGACGGTCGTGAAGTCGCAGGTGACGTTCAAGTCGACCTATGACGGCGGCAAGCCGATCTGGGGGCCGATCGACGGCACCTCGATGAGCTACGCGGCCAATACGCCGAACCCGGTGATCAAGGTTTCGGAGGCGAGCTATTTCGCCGTGTCGAACGGCGTCTGGTTCACCGCGACCTCGGCCTTCGGGCCCTGGGCGCCGGCGACCCTGGTGCCGCCCGTCATCTATACGATCCCGCCGGCCTCGCCGGTCTATTACGTCACCGGCGTGCATGTCTATGGCGGCACCACCGACTTCGTCTATGTCGGCTACACCCCGGTCTACATGGGCACGGTGGTGGCGCCGACGGGCACCGTGGTGTTCGGCACGGGCTATGTCTACACGCCCTATATCGCCCCGGTCGCGGCGGTCTATTACCCGCCACCCGCGACCTACGGCTACGGCGCCGGTTTCGCCACCGGCATGGTGACCGGCCTGACCTTCGGCTTCATCGCCGGCTCGCTGACCTCGCATCCCTGGGGCGGGGCCTATCCCTGCTGCGGCTGGGGCGGCGGCAACAACGTGACGATCAACAACGTCAACAATGTCTACAACCGCTGGGGCAACAACACGGTCCTGAAGAACGACCAGCAGTTCAACAACTACCTGAACAACCATCCCCAGGCGAAGCAGCAATACGACCGCGACGTGAACCGCGACGTCCGCCAGGTCAATCGCGACCTGGCCAGGAACCCGCAGGCCCAGGCCAAGGCGCAACAGTTCGGCGCCGACCACCCGAACGCCCAGAGCCGCGCCAGCACCGCCGAGGCCCAGCAGCGCCAGGATCGCCAGCAGGCGATCGCCAACGGCCGCACCGACGCCCAGAACCGGGCCCATGACGTCTATGGCGGCCAGGACGGCCAGGTCTATCGCCGGTCCGACGACAACCAGGGCTGGGATCGCCAGCAGGCCAACGGAGCGTGGTCGCGCGCCGACAACAGCGCCACGACCCAGCGGCTGGACCAGGAGCGCCAGGGCCGCCAGCTCGGCAATACCCAGTATAACGCCTTCCGGCAGTCCCCCCGTGCCGAAGGCGGCGGCGGCCGGTTCCGCCGCTAGGCCAGGCGCGTGCGCGCGGCGGCGTCAGGGCTGTTGACCTTGTCGCCGCCGCCGCTATTATCCCGCCCGCGCCCCAGTGGTGGAATGGTAGACGCGGCAGACTCAAAATCTGTTGCCCGTGAGGGCGTGCTGGTTCAAGTCCGGCCTGGGGCACCAACAAAATCGACGACGGTCCGGCTCGCCTACGCCGCTGCGATGGGCGAGAGCTACCGCAGGTAGCTCTATCGACGGCAGCCGACGGCGCCCGACCGCCTCCTCCTCCAGGATTCTCGCTCAGATCTCGGCGCGGCCGAAAATATCGGCGACGAGGTCAAGAAACACGCGAAGGCGGGGGGCGAGCTCGCGGTTCTGCGGGTAGAGCGCGCAAATCGGCGTCGGCCTGGGCGGGTGGTCCGGCAGGACTTCCACCAGCGTGCCGGCGGCCAGTTCGGCGGCGAAGCGATAGCGCGGGGCCTGAAGCAGCCCGAACCCCCTTCGGGCCAGGTCGGCCGTCGTGTCGGAATGGTTTGCACTCACCCGCATCGGCAGCCGGATCTCGCGCCGGATCGCGTCGACGGTGAATTCCAGGGGCAATACGGCACCGGTGGCCGACGACAGGAAGCCGACCATGAAATGGCCCTCCAGATCGTCCACGCCATGCGGCGTCCCGTGGCGCGCGAGATAGTCGGGGCTGGCGACCGTCACTTCACGCAGGATGCCGAGCCGCCGCATGATGAGGCCGCTGTCGGCAGGCTCGCCGACGCGAATGGCACAATCCACGCCTTCCCGCACCAGGTCGACCAGCCGGTCGGTCTGACCGATCTGCAACTCGATGCGCGGATAGCGCGCCATGAAGGCGGATAGCGCGGGCAGGATGAAGGTGCGGGTCAGCAACCCCGGCGCATCGATCCGCAGCATCCCGTGCGGTTCGCTATCGCGCAGCGACGCTTCGGCATCGTCGAGCTCGGCGAGGACCCTGACGCAACGTTCGTAGAACAGCTGCCCGTCGATGGTGGGCGCGACATGGCGCGTCGTGCGGTCGAGCAGCCGTGCCCCCAGGCGGGATTCCAGCTGGCGAATCACCTCGGTGGCGGTGGAGCGCGGGATGCCGACGTCGCGCGCCGCCGAGGTGAAGCTGGCGCGCTCGATGACGCGGGTGAACAGGCGCAGCGACTTCAGGTGATCCATGCCGATTGTTCGTTCGATCCGAACACAATTGTCAAATCACCTCCGATTATCCGGGAAACACCCTGCGCTACCTTGCTTGCCTGAAAGGAGATCATCATGTCGCCCACATCATCATCAGTCGCCCTCGTCACCGGCGGATCCCGCGGGATCGGTGCCGCGATCTGCCGCCGCCTTGCCGGCCAGGGGGCAAGCGTCGCGGTCAACTACGCGCATGGCAAGGACGCGGCGGACGCCGTCGTCTCCTCGATCATCGCGGCGGGCGGACGCGCCGTGGCCATCGCAGGCGACGTCGGCTCGCCGACCGGCATGACCGAACTGTTCGATGCCGCCGAACGGGTCCTCGGCCGGGTCGATATCCTGGTCAACAATGCCGGGATCATGCAACTCGCGCCGATCGCCGAGTTCGACGATGCGGCCTTCGAACAACAGGTCGCGCTCAATCTGGGCGGCGCTTTCCGCGGCATGCGCGAGGCGGCGCGCCGGCTGGCCGACGGTGGCCGCATCATCAACTTCTCGTCCAGCGTCGTCGGCCTCTACCAGCCCGGCTACGGCGTCTATGCCGCAACCAAGGCCGCGGTCGAGGCGATGACCCACATCCTCGCCAAGGAACTGGGCAGCCGCAGGATCACGGTCAACGCCGTGGCCCCCGGCCCGGTCGCGACCGACCTGTTCCTGAAGGGCAAGTCCGACGAGCAGGTCGCGGCGGCGGCGAAGGCGCATCCCTTCGGCCGCATCGGCGAGCCCGAGGATATCGCCCGCGTCGTGGCCTTTCTGGCCGGCCCCGACAGCGCCTGGGTCAACGGCCAGGTGATCCGCGCCAATGGCGGCGTGATTTGAGGGTGGCGCCATGAGCAGCGTCATCCTCGTCACCGGCGCATCGAGCGGCTTCGGCCAGATCATCGCCCGCCAGCTCGCCCGGGCCGGCCATGTCGTCTATGCGTCCATGCGGGATACGGCAGGCAGGAACGCCGCAGCGGCCGCGCAGAGCGACGCCTATGCGCGCGAGCACGGCATCGATCTGCGGACGGTCGAGCTCGACGTGCAGAACGATGTCTCGGTCGCCGCCGCCGTCGACCGCCTCATCGCCGATCACGGCCGGCTGGACATCCTCGTCCACAATGCCGGACACATGACCTGGGGCCCGGGCGAGGCGTTCACGCCCGAGCAACTGGCGGCACTCTACGACGTCAACGTACTCGGCACCCAGCGCGTCAACCGGGCTGTCCTGCCGCATATGCGCCGGGCCGGCACCGGATTGCTGGTCTGGGTCGGCAGCAGCAGCGTCGCGGGCGGCGTGCCCCCATTCCTCGGGCCTTATTTCGCGGCCAAGGCGGGCATGGATGCGCTCGCGGTCTGCTATGCCAAGGAACTCGCGCCGCTCGGCATCGAGACCTCGATCGTCGTGCCCGGCGCCTACACCAGGGGCACGAACCATTTCGCCCACGCCGGCTCGCCCGCCGACGGCAAGACGGCCGAGGCCTACGCCCAGGCCTATCCGGAACACTTCGCCGACCAGATCAAGGACGCGCTGGCGGCGACGGTGCCGGACTGGGCCGATCCGGAGGCGGTGGGCAAGGCCGTGACGGACGTGGTCGCCATGCCCGGCGGCACCCGCCCGCTTCGTGTTCATGTCGATCCGGCAAGCGATGGCGCAGCCGTCAGCTTTGCCGTGATCGATCGCATCCGCGAGCAGTTCCTGGCGCGCATCGGCCAGTCGGACCTGCTTCACCCGCGCGCCGGCCGCCCGTAACCACGCCGGTTCACCCCGAAGCAAAGGAGCAAGACCATGCCGTTCGCCAACTTCAAGGTCCCCGAAGCAGCGCTGAGCCGCGCGCAGAAGGAGGAACTCGTGCATCGCACGACCAACCTGCTGGTCGAATACTTCTCGGAAGCCGCCCGCCCGCACACGATGGTTCTGATCGAGGAGATCAAGGACGGCGGCTATGCGCGCGCCGACCAGGTATTCACCATTCCCGCGGCATATCGCGCGAAGGACTGACCGGGCATCGAGCCGGTGGCGAGGCCATCATGGTCTCGCCACCCTCGTTCCTATTTCACCCGCGCCCTGAATTCGGCCGAGGTCATCACATGGGCGGTCGAGAAGGCCAGGATGCGCAGCGTCGCCTGGTGGACATCCTCGGCCGCCATCGCGCCATAGCCCATGTCGGGATAATCGAACGTTCCCGTGGCATCCGACAGGAACGCGACCTTGTAGTTGCGGAACATCGCATCGCGCGCCGTAGCGTGGCAGCAGTTCTCGATCGTCGTCCCGGTGACGACGACGGTGTCCACGCCCCATTCGCGCAGGATGATGTCGAGATCGGTACCGAAGAACCCGCTGTAGCGATGTTTCTTGACGACATGTTCATCGGGCGCCGGGGCCAGCGCGGCGAAGATGTCGACGCCGGGCGTGCCGTCGACCAGGGACAGCCGGTCGGCGATCGGCGGATAGAGATCGTCGTAGAGCCCCATGTCGCAGCCGTCTTTGCGGTGCACGTGGGCGGTATAGATGATCTTGACGCCCTTCACGCGGCAGAAAGCCAATGTCTCGGCCAGGCGCGGTACCATCGCGGCCGCCTGGGCCGACCGCAGCATGGCGCCCTCGGCAACGAAGTCGTTCTGCATGTCGACGACGATCATCGCCGTCTTCGCGGGATCAATCGTATTGCCCTGATAGGGCATGGCCGCCTCCTGCTGATATCGCCGCGACCAGGCTAGGCCCACCGGGTCGGGTCGCGCTTTGCCGCGCCTGCCAATGACTTGCCTGGCTCTGCCAAGGCTGCAGTTTTGGCAACCATCGCCTTCCCCCGGACAGGGATTCGAGGCAAGCTCGACGCCGAGCAGAGGGCGACCGATGAACCTAGAACCAGCTAGGATTGCCGTCAGGCCGGGCGACAGGTTCGATCACTGGCATCAGGTGACGTGCCGCGATTTCTCACGGACCGAATGTCACCGGGTCCCGCGGCGGCGTTTCGACGCGTTCGTGTCAATTCGCGACTTCGCCGCGTTGAAGATCAACCATATCGGATCGTCGACCGACGGCGGCGATGCCATCCGGGTCACCAGAACGCCCGACGATATCCGCAGGGATTCGCGAGACTGCTTCATGCTGTGGCTCGCCGACGGCGGCGACACCGTCTTCCGCCAGCATGGCCGCGAGGTACGGATGCGGGCAGGCGACCTGGTGCTGCATGACCAGGCACAACCGTTCTGCCTGCATTTCAGCGGCGATTCGCGGGCGATTACCCTGACGATCCCGCGGCCGCTGCTGATCGCCCGCCTGCCTGACGCGGCGGTGCTCACCGCGCACGGCATTCCCGGCGACAGCCAACTGGGCCGGTTCGCGGGTGCGGTGGTTCGCCAACTGGATCAGTTCGAGGACGGCATCGGCCATGGGATGGTTGACCGCCTGGCCAATTCGGCCCTCGATATCATCGCGACGGCCTTCGAAGCCCGGTTTCTCGGCGCCCCCGGTCAAGGCCATGCCGGCGAACGTCTGGACCGGGTCAAGCGCTACATCCTGGCAAACCTTCACGACGCCACGCTGGATCTCGAGACGATCGCTGCCGCCAACGGCATGTCGCCCCGCACGCTCAACCGTCTGTTCGCCCGGGAGGGGGCCACACCGGTCCGCTGGCTGTGGCAGGCGCGCCTTGCCGCCGCGCATCGGATGCTGAGCGGGCCGCGTGCGGTGCCGGTCACCGAAGCCGCGCTGGCTTGCGGCTTCAGCGACGTTTCCCACTTCAGCAGGACTTTCAAGGCAACCTTCGGCCGGGCGCCCCGCCTGCTGGCCAGGTACTGACCGGTAGTGGGCCGGCATCGGCCAGCGAGGCCTGGCGCCGATGCCGGCCGGACATCACCGCCTCAGGTCAGCTTGTCCTGCGTCCGGGTGTCGAAGTCGCCGGCATCGTGACGTTCGTGCAGCTGGCTCGACGGCTCGCCGCTGGTCCGGTTGACCTTGCGGCCGCGCGCGACCGCGGGCCGGGCGAAGATCTGGTCGGCCCAGCGCAGGACGTTCTTGTACTCGTGCACCGACAGGAATTCGCCCGCGCCGTACTGCCAGCCCTTCACCAGCCCGCCGTACCAGGGCCAGATCGCCATGTCGGCGATCGTGTATTCGGTCCCGATGACGAACTCGTTGTCGGCCAGCCGGCGGTCGAGCACGTCGAGCTGGCGCTTGACCTCCATCGCGTAGCGGTTGATCGGATATTCCTGCTTGGTCGGCGCATAGGCGAAGAAATGGCCGAAGCCGCCGCCGAGAAACGGGGCCGATCCCATCTGCCAGAACAGCCAGGACAGCGTTTCGGCGCGGGCCGGCTGCCCGGTCGGCAGGAAGGCGCCGAACTTTTCGGCGAGATACATCAGGATCGCGCCCGATTCAAAAACGCGGATCGGCGACGGGCCGCTGCGGTCCAGGAGCGCCGGAATCTTCGAATTGGGATTGATCCCGACGAAGCCGGACCCGAACTGCTCGCCTTCGCCGATCTTGATCAGCCAGGCGTCGTATTCGGCGCCCGCATGGCCCAGCGCCAGCAATTCCTCGAGCAGGATCGTCACCTTCTGGCCGTTCGGCGTGCCGAGCGAATAGAGCTGCAGCGGATGTTTTCCGACCGGCAGCTCTTTCTCGTGGGTGGGGCCGGCGATCGGGCGGTTGATGCTGGCGAACGTGCCGCCGCTGGCCTTGTCCCAGGTCCAGACTTTGGGCGGTACGTAATCGGTCTTGTCGGTCATCGGGAGCTCTCCGTGGCGGCGGCGCCGGCTTGCGTTTTAGTTCGATCGTTCTAAATGGGCCGCGCCACCGTTGATGGCAAGATCTGTTCGCATGGAAAACGGCAGGGGCCGGATGCCGCCGGCGGGCATTGAACGGGTGGCCGCTCAGCCTTGCGCGCCGAACCGGGTGAAGCTGGCGTAGTCGTGGCCGAGCGTCGCCTGGCCGGTCCCGGTGCTTTCGAGGATCGTGAGGCCCGCGGCGATCGCGGCGGCGCGATAGGCCTCGACCGGTACGAGATACTGGCAGGAGAGCCCGTGCAGCAGGTCGAGCTGCGCGACCATCGAGCGGTCGCGGCAGGCGAGGGCGACCGCGGGCGTGACGGTATGCGCCTCGATCGCGATCATGCCGTGCCGGCCGATCCAGGGTTTCCATGAGCCGAACCAGTCGACCAGATTGCGCCAGAGGTCGCAGCCTTCGACCAGCGCGCCGCCGGGCGTGGCGAACGGGCCGGCGGACAGGCCCTCGGGCGGCGGCGAAACCGCCGTGCGCGGCGGGGCGAAGCTGCGGTTGTGGATCACCGACTTGGAGACGTGCAGCACGTCCGCCGGGTCGATGCCGCGGGCGGCCAGGTCGCGGGCAAGCCGCCCGGGATCGCCGATATCGCCGGGCAGCGTCAGGTGGGGGATGCCGGCCTCGGCGAGGCGCCGTTCGGCGATCGCGCGGGCCTCCGGGCTGTATTCGACCCCGATCATGGTCAGCGGAAAGCGGTCGAGCGCCCGGCCGCGCGCCGTGCGGGCGGCGATGGCCCGCCAGGTCTCGATCAGCAGCGTGCCGTCGCCGCAGCCCATGTCGACGATGGTGGCGGGCTGACCGGCCAGCGGTTCGGCGTCGAACCGCGGCAGCACCAGGCCGAAGAAGGCCGGGGCGCTGGACCGGGCGAACACCTCGCCGGAAAAGCGGATGTCGGCGGCGCGATCGACATGGCTTTCCGCCTGGTCCTCGCGCCGCTCGCGCAGGGCTGCGGGATCGCCGAACATCAGCGCCTCGACATCGCCGAGCAGCGGCAGGTAGGACAGCGGATAGCGATATTGCGGCCCGATCAGCACGGCGATCCGGCCGGCCGGGGTCAGCC
>JAEYTW010000544.1 GCA_023433835.1 Pseudomonadota bacterium
TCGACGATGCCGACGGTGATGCCGCGGGCGGCGAAGGCTTCCGCCGTCGCCCGCCCGATGCCGCGCGCGCCGCCGGTGACGATGGCGGCGGTCACGCCGCCTGGACCTGCAGCCCGTCGACGAAGGCGCCGACGATATGCTGGAATTCGTTGGGCTGCTCGCGGAAGGGGAAGGAGCCCGCGCGGTTGATCACATGGAACTGCGTCGCGCGCTGGCGGCCGGCGACGATGCGGAACAGCCACATCCCGTAATCGACCGAGCAGAGCGGGTCGCGATGGCCCCACACCACCTGGGTCGGCACGGCCAGGCCATTCTCCCGCGCCGCGCGGAAGAACAGGGATTTGGTGCGCGAGGCGCTGCCGAGGAACGTGCGGGCATAGCCGTCGCCGGCCATTGCCGCCACTGCCGTTCGATGGCCATCCCCCTCGGCCGCCGCGGTGGCGGCATCGAGCAGCGCGGCATCGATGTGGTGGTGGCTGTAGGACAGCCGGTCGAAGGTCCACTCTTGCGATTCGCGGCTCCACAATGGCGCCGGCGGATGGCGCAGCGCGTAGTTCTCGACGCCGTCGCCCGACGGGGCCGCCCAGGCCGAGGCGACCACGGTGATCGAGGCGAGCAAAGCGGGGCGCTCCATCGCCAGCCACAGTGCCACCATGCCCGAAACGTCATGGGCGACGAGATGGGCCGGGCCGGTCTTCAGGGCCTCGATGCTGGCGACGACGTGGCGGCCCATCGCCTCGATCGTGGGGACACCGTCACCAAGCGCGGTGCCGCCCGCGCCGAGGCCGTCGAGGGCTGCGACGCGATAGCGGGCGGCGAATCGGGCGGGGGTGTCGCCCCAGACATGGGCGCCGCCGCAATAGGGGCTGATGCCGGGCACGGCCGATTGCAGGAACAGGATGGCGGGCTGGCGTTCCGGCCCGCCGGTCAGGGCGCGGGTCGAGGTGCCGGCGGCGTCGAATTGACGTGGGTGGAGCAGGGGCATGGTCTCAGGCCTTGTAGAGATCGACGAAACGGTCGAGCAGCGCGTTGAAGCGCGCGGCATGTTCGCGATATGGGAAATGGCCTGACTCGTTGAACAGATTCAGGCTGACCCGGCGCTCGTGCGCGGCGATCATGTTGAACAGTTCCAGCCCGCGGTCGACCACAACGGTGCGGTCGTTGTAGCCCCACACCACCTGCACCGGCCGCTGCAGCCGGCCCTCGGCGATCCAGGTCAGGGTTTCACGCTTCAGCCGCGCGAGGTCGGGCAGGAAGAGGCGCAGGCCGAGTTGCTCGTCGACCATTTTCTTTACCCCGGCGAGATAGCCCGGCTGGCGCAGCACGTCGAGCACGACGTCTATCCAGTCGTCGGTCACCGTCTCGGGCTTGAAGCAGTAGTTCTCGTAGACCCAGCGGGCGGACTCGCGCGTGAAGGGCGGGTGAGGGGGGGCGGCCAGCACCACCTCGTTCGTGCCGACGCCGGGGCTGAGCGTGCCCGAGGACACGATCGTCACGGTGCGGATCAGCTGCGGCCGCTCCAGGGTCAGCCGCGTCGCGGCGAAGCCGCCGCGGGAGTGCCCGACGATATGGACGGGGGCCAAGGCCAGCGTCTCTATCAGGTCGCCGACATGGCGCACTACCGCGCCCATTGTATAGTCCTCGTCGCGCAGCGGCGGGTCGGTATAGCCCTGGCCCAGCTTGTCGAAGGCGATGACCCGGTGATTGCGCGCCAGCGCCGCGACATTCAGATTCCAGGCATAGGCCGACGAGGCCGAATCCGCCCCACCGAAATTGCCGCCATAGACGAAGACGATGGTCTCCGGCCCCTCACCGACGTCGTAATAGCGGGTACGCACGCCGCCGACATCGACATCCCGCGGCGCCGGCAGGGCCGGGGGCATGTCCGGCGAGGCTGCAACTGATGCTGTGGCCGCCATCGGGGCCCTCCTTCTTTGCGCGTAAAACCTGGGTGGTCCGGCGGACGATACTAATTCATTCGATTTCTATCAATCTAATAATGCGCGCGCAATGTCGTGGCTGCCGCCCCGTTTTTTGGCTACAACGGCTTGGATCAATATCTATCGAATGGCCGGTATGGCGCGCCTTGCGCCGCACCGGAAGAGTGGAGGGGTTGCAGTGCCTAGACCGGGCCGTAAGAAGATCGCCGCGCCGCCGCCGGCCGAGCCGCCGGCGTCCATTCCACTGCCCGAGGTGAGCGACGAGATCGGCGACCTCGAACGCGCGGCTTGGCCGGAGGAGCTGAAGCGCGACCTGTTCATCGGCAAGTGGAATATCGGCTTCATCATGCGCGACCTGCACCGGATGTTCCGGGGCGAGGTCAAGGATGCCATCGCTTCGCACGGGGTATCGGTCAGCATGTGGTCCTACCTGTGGGCCCTCTACCAGGAAGACGGGCTGGCCCAGAACGAGCTGGCGCGCCGCGTGCGCCTGGTCGGGCCGTCGGTCGTGGCCGGGCTGAACCAGATGGAGCGGCTGGGCCTGGTGCGCCGCCAGCGGTCGAAGGAGGACCGTCGCGTCACCCATATCTTCCTGACGCCCAAGGCCAACGCCTTGCGCGACGACATCATGTTGGCGGCCAGCAAGGCCAGCGCCAAGGCGCTCCGCTACCTGTCGTCGAGCGAGATCAACCAGATGGTCGGGCTGCTCGCCCGGGTCAAGCAGGGCCTGGAGACGGGCGATGATCGGCCGCTCGACGACGATTGAGCGCGGGGCTGATAAGTCGATAGTAAACGAATAATCAGCTGATCGAGTCGGCCGTGAAGAATGAGCCTTTGTCCGCTCGTTCAGATAAGCGGCGGCGCCGGGCTTCTCCCCGATCTCGTATGTTCACGCTGCCGCGGCAGGGTGGCAGGCCGGTCCCGGCTCTGCTGAGAGAAGCGCGTTGAAGAAGGCACGCAAAAAGGCGGCGAACCACCTGAGGAGGAGTGAGAAGTTGTAGCCGACGGCGGCCATCAAGGCGTTGATGGCATCGCCGCTGCGGCCCTTGAGGTGATTTCGGTCCATGCGGTGATCGGCCTTGAGGTGCCCGATGACCGGCTCGACGGCAGCCCTTCGTTTCATCTCGCGCTTGATGGTGGGCGTGACCCGTCGGACCTGGCCGGTAATCCAGACTTTGAACTGGTTCGGATGATTGTGGCCGCGATAGCCCTTCTCGACGTGGACGCGCACGGCGGCAATACCGGTGAGTTTTTTCCATCTCGGCGACCATCGGGCCGAGGGTATGGCCGTCGAACGGATTGCCGTGCAGCGCTTTGACATGGAGCACGACCCGACCGCCCTTGGGCTTTTGTCCAGCGACATTCGGAACTGCCCCCTTTGCGTCAGCAAGAACTGACCCCCGATTGATTCCTCGTTTCAGATGGTTGCTGGTTTGAGC
>JAEYTW010000568.1 GCA_023433835.1 Pseudomonadota bacterium
CGCTGTCGGGGCTGATCCCCGAACTGTTCGACGGCGTGCGCGTCATCCTGCTGTCGGCCGATCGCGCCACGCCGCATCAGGTCGCCTCGCTGCTGGCGACCCGCGGCTTCGCCCGCTCGATCGTCCACGTGATGGAGCATCTGGGCGGAATGCAGGAAAACATTCATACGGCCGTCGTGGCCGACTGGCCGGCCGACCGCACCTTCGCCGATCTCAACCTGCTGGCGATCGACCTGCGCGCCGAACCCGACGCGCTGATCCTGGCCCGGGTGCCGGGCCTGCCCGACGACGCCTTCGACCATGACGGCCAGATCACCAAGCGCGACATCCGCGCGCCCACCCTGGCCCGATTGTCGCCGCGGCCGGGCCAGTTGCTGTGGGATATCGGCACGGGCTCCGGCTCGATCGCCATCGAATGGCTGCGCGCCTGCCCCACCGCGCAGGCGATCGGCATCGAGCGCAACCCGTCGCGCGCCGCGCGGGCGCGGGTCAATGCCGAGCATCTCGGCGTACCCCGGCTGCAGGTGATCGAGGGCACGGTGCCCGCGGCGCTGGACGGCCTGGAACGTCCCGACGCGGTCTTCATCGGCGGCGGGCTGACCGCGCCCGGCATCATCGACCTGTGCTGGCGCGCGCTGAAACCCGGCGGGCGGCTGGTCGCCAATACCGTGACGCTTGAAAGCGAGGCGGTGCTGCTGGCCGAATTCGCCGCGCGCGGCGGCGAGCTCACCCGGCTCGGCGTCAGCCGCACCGAAACCCTCGGCGGCTTCACCGGCTGGCGCCCCGCCATGCCGGTGGTGCAATGGGCGATCGAGAAGCCGCCGGCATGACCGTCTGGTTCATCGGCGCCGGCCCCGGCGATCCCGACCTGCTGACCATCAAGGCCCGCGACCTGATCGCGCGCTGCCCGGTCTGCCTCTATGCCGGATCGCTGGTACCGGCGGCGGTCGTCGCCCATGCGCCGGCGGATGCCCGCGTGATCGATACCGCCAGCCTCGATCTCGCTGCGATCATCGCCGAGATCGCGGCGGCGCATCGGGCGGGCCACGACGTCGCGCGCGTCCATTCCGGCGATCCCTCGCTCTACGGCGCGATCGGCGAGCAGATGGCCTGTCTGCGCGGCCTCGACATTCCCTACCGGATCGTGCCGGGCGTGCCGGCCTTCGCCGCGGCGGCCGCGACGCTGGGTATCGAGCTGACCCTGCCCGAAATCGCGCAGACCGTGGTCCTGACCCGGGTGGCGACCCGGGCCTCGGCCATGCCGCCGCATGAAGACCTGGCCGTGCTGGCGCAATCGCGCGCGACGCTCGCCTTGCATCTATCGGTCAAGGCGCTGCCGCGGATCGTGGCGACGCTGGCGCCGCTTTACGGCGCCGATTGCCCGGCCGCGGTCGTCGCCCGCGCCAGCTGGCCCGACGAACAGGTGATCACCGGCACGCTCGCCGATATCGCCGAAAGGACCAGGGCAGCCGGTATCGAACGCACCGCCCTGGTGATGGTGGGCAAGGTGCTCGACGGCGAATTGCGCCGGACCAGCGCCCTCTACGCCTCAGGCCACGCCCGGCACCTGAAACCCTGAGGTCGCGGCCCGGCCGACCAGGTTGCCCTGCCGGTCGGACAGCAGCAGCTCGACCTCGACGGCTGCATCGCGCAATTCGGCCACGGCCACGTCACGGGCGGCCTGGGCGACACGATCGGCCAGCGGCAAGCCGGCGGCCTGCGCCAGGTTGAGAATTTCCAGCGCGGTGTTGGCGCCGGTCGCCCGCGTGACCATCTCGTCGTCTGCGCCCAGTTCGGCCAGCATGCCGGCGAGGCTGGCGCGATCGACCTGCGAGCGGCCGGAATGCAGGTCGAGATGGCCGGCGGCGAGCTTGGACAGCTTGGCGAAGCCGCCGGCGATGGTCAGATGCGGCACCGGGTGGCGGCGCAGGTATTTCAGCATGCCGCCGACGAAATCGCCCATGTCGAGCAAGGCGGTTTCCGGCAGGCCGTAACGCGCCTGCACCAGCTTCTCCGACGTGTTGCCGACGCAGCCGGCGACATGCCGATAGTTGTTGGCACGGGCGACGTCGATGCCGCGATGGATCGAATGGATCCAGGCCGAGCAGGAGTACGGCACGACGATGCCGGTGGTGCCGAGGATCGACAGCCCGCCGACGATGCCGAGGCGGCCGTTCCACGTCCTCGCCGCCAGGGCGGCGCCGTTCGGCACTGATATCTCGATGACCACATCGCCCGATCCGCCATGCTCGGCCGCGATCCCGGCGATGGCCGCGCGCATCATCGCCCGCGGGGCGGGGTTGATCGCCGGCTCGCCGGGCGGCAGCGGCAGGCCCGGCATCGTCACCGTGCCGACGCCGATGCCGGCGCGGAAGGTGACGCCCGATCCGGGCGCCCCGTGGCTGACCCGCGCGACGATCAGCGCCTGGTGGGTGACATCGGGATCGTCGCCGGCATCCTTGACGATGCCGGCCTCGGCCCAGCCGTCGCCCGCCACCATCCGCGCCAGCGCGAACGACGGCGTCTGCCCCTGCGGCAGGGTGATCGTCACCGGATCGGGGAAGGCACCGGTCAGCAAGGCTCGGTAAGCCGCCTTCGAGGCCGCCGTCGCGCAGGCCCCGGTGGTCCAGCCATAGCGCAGCACGCGGCCGGTTTCGGGATCGCGGACAGGCTCGTCGCTCATCGGCCGATCATAGGCCGGGATGGCTGCGCGGGGTATAGACGAACTGGCGGCCGAGGGCGTCGAAGGCGCGGGTCTGCGACGAACCGATCAGCAGCAGCGTGCGCATGTCGACGCTGTCGAGGTCGAGGGCGCCGAGCGTGGTCACGGTGATCCGTTCGGCCGGCCGGCCGACGTCGCGGGCCTGGATCACCACCGTCTCCGGCGGGCGGCGGGCGAGCAAGGTGGCGTGCGCGCGGGCCAGGCCATCGCGGCGGATCTTGCCGGCCGGATTATAGAGCGCGATGACAAAATCGGCGTCCGCCGCGGCTTCGAGCCGGCGGGTGACGATCTCGGCCGGCTTCAGGTTGTCGGAGAGCGAGATCACCGCGAAGTCGTGGCCGAGCGGCGCGCCGAGCCGGGCGGCGGCGGCCTGCATCGCCGACAGGCCGGGGCGGACCCCGACCGTCACGCCGGGCCAGCGCGCCGGTTCGAGCTCGAGCGCTTCCATCACCGCCGCGGCCATCGCGAAGATGCCGGGATCGCCGGACGAGACGACGGCCACCCGCCGCCCTTCGGCGGCGAGATCGAGGGCCTGGCGCGCGCGGGCCAGTTCCTCGCGGTTGTCGGAGGCGTGGCGGCGCTGGCCGGGCCGGGCCGGCACCATGTCGAGATAGGTCAGGTAGCCGACCAGGTCGGTCGCGGCGTCGAGCAC
>JAEYTW010000590.1 GCA_023433835.1 Pseudomonadota bacterium
GCCCTGACGGCGCCGGCCGCGCCATGAAACGGCCGGCGGCGGCGGGGCCGCGTCTCCTTCTCAAGCGTCTTCGCGAACATCTCGCAGGCCCGGGCAGTCCAGACGCCCGGCTGCACGAGGTCGTGCGCGTCATCGCCTCCAACATGGTGTCGGAGGTGTGCTCGGTCTATCTGATGCGGCCGGGCGAGATCCTCGAGCTCTATGCGACCGAGGGCCTGAACCCCTCGGCGGTCCACCGCACCCGGCTGAACGTCGGCGAAGGCCTCGTCGGCGACATCGCCATGAACGCCCGGCCGCTGGCGCTGGCCGACGCCCAGTCCCATCCCCATTTCGCCTATCGCCCGGAAACCGGCGAAGAGATCTATCACTCGCTGCTCGGCGTGCCGATCCTGCGCGGCGGCAAGTCGATCGGCGTGCTGGCCGTGCAGAACCGCACCCGCCGCCAGTATGCCGAGGAAGAGGTCGAGGTCCTCGAGACCATCGCCATGGTGCTGGCCGAACTGGTCAGCCAGTCCGGCATCCTGGCGCCGGAAGACCTGGCCCGCGTCCGCCGCTCCAGCCTGCTGCCCACCCGCATCGAGGGCCGGGCGCTGTCGGAAGGCCTGGCGATCGGCGTCGCCCATCTGCACGAGCCGCGCATCGAGGTGACGCGCACCGTGGCCGAGGATACCGGCCACGAGCTCGAGCGGCTCGAGCGCGCGATCCTGTCGATGCGCGATTCGATCGACCTGATGCTCGACGGCGACGGCATCACCGGCGAAAGCCGCGACATCCTCGAAACCTACAAGATGTTCGCCTACGACAAGGGCTGGAACGCCAAGCTGCACGAGGCCGTGGAAAGCGGCCTGACCGCCGAGGCGGCGGTGCAGCGCGTCCAGACCGACATGCGCAACCGCATGAACCAGATCACCGATCCCTATATCCGGGAACGGTTGGCCGATCTGGAGGACCTGGCGAACCGGCTGCTCTTGCATCTCTCGGGCCGCGACCCGAACGAGCATGTGCGCAAGATGCCCGACAACGCGGTCCTGTTCGCGCGCTCGATGGGCCCGGCCGAACTGCTGGACTACGACCGCTCGCGGCTGCAGGCCCTGGTGCTCGAGGAAGGCTCGACGATGAGCCACGTGGCGATCGTCGCCCGCGCGCTCAACCTGCCGGTGGTCGGCTCGGCCGAGGGGGCGATCGCCGCCGTCGAGCTGGGCGACCAGGTCATCGTCGATGCCGATCGCGGGCAATTGTTCATCCGGCCGCGCGAGGACGTCCAGTCGGCCTTCCGCCAGAACATGGCGGTGCGCGCCGCCCGCCTGGCCAAGTACGCCAGCCAGAAGGACGATCCCGCCGTCACCCGCGACGGGCGCAAGGTCCGGCTCTACATGAATGCCGGCCTGCTGGCCGACCTCGACCATCTCGACGAGACCGGGGCCGACGGCATCGGCCTCTATCGCACCGAGCTGCATTTCATGGTGCGCTCGTCCCTGCCGCGCATCGATGCGCAGGCGGGCATCTATGCCTCGATCCTCGACAGCGCCAAGGGCCGGCCGGTCGTCTTCCGCACGCTCGATATCGGCGGCGACAAGCGGCTGCCCTACATGCCGCACCCCGAGGAAGAAAATCCCGCGCTGGGCTGGCGGGCGATCCGCATGGGGCTGGACCGCCCGGTGCTGTTGCGCAGCCAGCTGCGCGCGCTCCTGATGGCCGCCGGCGGGCGACGCCTCGACATCATGTTCCCGATGATCTCCGAGGTGGAGGAATTCATCCGCGCCCGGGCGATGCTCGATTCCGAGATCGTCTGGATCAGGAAGCACAACCGCGAGGTGCCTTCCGAGCTGCGTGTCGGCACGATGCTCGAGGTGCCGGCGCTGGCCTACCAGCTCGGCGCGCTGCTGCCGCGGGTCGATTTCGTCTCGATCGGATCGAACGACCTGATGCAGTTCCTGTTCGCCGTCGACCGCGGCAACCCCAAGGTGATGGACCGCTACGATCGCCTGGCGCCGGGTTTCCTGAAATTCCTCAAGGCCGTCGTCGACGAATGCCGTGCCGCCGGCAAGCCGGTGACCCTGTGCGGCGAGATGGGCGGCAAGCCGCTGGAGGCGATGGCCCTGATCGGCATCGGCCTCGACGGTTTCTCGATGCAGGCGGGGTCCGTCGGCCCGGTCAAGGAAATGCTGCGCAGCCTCGATGCCGGCCAGATCCAGCGCTTCATGACCGAGATCCTCGACAGCCACGAGCATTCGATCCGCGACCGCCTGCTCGACTGGGCGGCCAGCCACGGCATCAGCGTCGGCGCCTGACGATCACGCAGTCTTGTTGCCGGCCGGTAACGCAAATAGCGTTGTCATCGTCATGAAACTGTCATGATAATCCCTCGCAAAGGGAGGATGTCATGCAGATTACCCGACGTGGCCTGCTGGCCGGCGCCGCCACCCTGGCCTTGACCGGTCCGGCGCCGGCCCAGGCGCTCACGCTGATCACCAGGCCGATCCCGTCCAGCGGCGAGAAGCTGCCGATCGTCGGCTTGGGCACCGCCCGCCGCTATGAAGAGGCCAGGACCGATGCCGACATGGTGCCGCTGCGCGAGACCTTCGCGCGGTTCTCCGCCCTGGGCGGCACGGTGATCGACACCGCCCCCTCCTACGGCAGTGCCGAGGCGATCATGGGCCGGCTGGTCGCCGATCTCGGCTTGCGCCCGAAACTGTTCCTGGCGACCAAGGTCGGCGCCGATACGAAGGAGGCCGGCCGCGCGCAGATCGAGCAGGCCTTCCGCAACCTGCAGACCGACAGGATCGACCTGATCGCCGTCCACAACCTGCGCGATACTGCCAACCAACTCGCCACCTTGCGCGACCTCAAGGCCGCCGGCCGCATCCGCTATGTCGGGGCGACGACGTCGTTCGACCGTCAGTACGCCGACTTCGAGGCGATGATGCGCCAGGAGGCGCTCGACTCGATCCAGATCGACTACGCGCTGGACGACCGTGGCTCGGCCGATCGCATCATCCCGCTGGCCAGGGATCGTGGCGCGGCGGTGTTCGTCAACCTGCCGTTCGGCCGCGGCCGGCTGTTCAAGGCGACCGAGGGCAAGCCCTTGCCCGACTGGGCGGCCGAGATCGACTGCACCACCTGGGCCCAGGTCTTCCTCAAATACATCGTCTCCCACGAGGCCGTGACCTGCGCGGTGCCCGGCATGGCCCAGGCCAGGTATGTCGACGACAACCTGAAGGCGGCGCAGGGGCGCCTGCCCGATGCCGCGCTCCGCCGGCGGATGGAGCAGTACATCGATGGCCTCTGAGGCCGCGGCGCGCCTGGTCCGGCGCGTCATCGACATCCGGCCGGGCGAGGGGCGGGCGCTAGCGTGGTCGTGGCTTTACGTCTTCGCGCTGTTCCTGGCCTATTACGTGCTGCGCCCGATCCGCGACGAACTTGGCGTCGCCGGCGGGGTGCGCAACCTGCCCTGGCTGTTCACCGGCACGCTGGTGGCGATGCTGGCCGTGAACCCGCTGTTCGCGGCGGCCGTGCGCCGCTGGCCGCGCGAACGGTTCATCGCCGTCGCCTACCGCTTCTTCATGCTGAACCTGCTGGTCTTCATGGGCCTGCTGGCCATCGCCACGCCCGGGCAGCATGTCTGGATCGGTCGGGCCTTCTTCATCTGGGTCTCGGTCTTCAACCTGTTCGTCGTCTCGGTGTTCTGGTCGTTCATCGTCGACGTGTTCGACGGCGAACAGGGCAAGCGGCTGTTCGGCTTCCTCGCCGCCGGCGCCACGGTCGGCGGCATCGGCGGCTCGGCGCTGACCTCGGGGTTCGTCGAGCATGTCGGCCAGACCTGGCTGCTGCTTGCGTCGATCGTCCTGCTCGAGGTGGCGGTGTTTGCCACCCGCCGCCTGTCGCGCCTCTCGGATGCCTTCCAGCGGCCGGTGCAGGGCGACGATCCCCACCGGGCCGTCGGCGGCGGCATCTTCGCCGGCATGACCCACACCTTCCGCTCGCCCTATCTGTTCGGCATCGCCTGCTTCATCCTGCTCTATTCGATCACCTCGACCGTGCTCTATTTCCAGCAGGCCCAGATCGCCGAGGCGAACTTCGCCGACCGGGCGGCGCGCACCGCCTTCTTCGCCGACATCGATTTCTGGGTGAACATCTTCACCCTGGTCATCCAGCTGTTCCTGACCGGGCGGATCATGGGCTGGCTCGGCGTGGCGCTCACGCTGTGCATCTTGCCGCTGGTCAGCATCGCCGGCTTCGCCGCCCTGGCCGCGATGCCGGCCGTGGCCGTCTTCGTCGCCGTCCAGGTCGGCCGCCGCGTCGCGAACTTCGCTTTGGCCCGCCCGACGCGCGAGGTCCTGTTCACCGCGGTCCCGCGCGAGGACCGCTACAAGGCCAAGAACTTCATCGACACCGTGGTCTATCGCGGCGGCGACCAGGTCGGCAGCTGGGCCTATGCCGGGCTGTTGGCCATCGGCTTCACCCTGACCGGCATCGCCTGGATCGCCGTGCCGGTATCGGCCCTGTGGCTGGGCTTGAGCTACTGGCTGGGCCGCCGGCAGGAAAGGGCCGAGCGGGATGAAGTCGCCGCCTCGGTCAGGTTATCCTGAAAGCGTCGGCGCGGAGGATCGCATCATGGCGAAGCTGGTCTTCGGGATGAACCAGTCTCTGGACGGCTATGTCGACCACACGGCGTTCGCGCCGGGGCCGGGGCTTTTCCGCCACTTCATCGACCAGGTGGGCGGCCAGGCGGGCAGCCTGTACGGCCGCCGCCTGTACGAGATCATGCGCTACTGGGACGACGACCACCCCGAGTGGGACGCGGCGGAGCGCGAATTCGCGGTGGCGTGGCGGCGCCATCCGAAATGGGTGGTGTCGCGCTCGCTCACGTCGGTCGGCCCCAACGCCACCCTGATCGGCGATGACGTCGAGGCGGCGATACGCCGGCTCAAGGCGCAGGCCGAAGGCGAGATCCAGGTCGGTGGGCCGGACCTGGCGCACGGCCTGACCGGCCTCGGCCTGATCGACGAATATCGCCTCTACCTCCACCCCGTCGTGCTGGGCGGCGGCACGCCGTTCTTCGCCGGTCCCCGCCCGCCGCTGCGCCTCGTGGCCAGCGAGCCGATGGGCGAGGACGTGATCAGGCTGACCTATGTTCCAGCCTGATCGCGTCGGCTCAGCTGCCGGACAGGTTGAACACGAAATCCTTGAAGCCGACCTGGCCCACGACGAATGTCAGCCTGACGAGATTGGTGAGGTTCTGCGGTGTGAAGGTGGTGAAGCCCCCCACCGAAAACGTCTCGGTGACCGTGCTGCTGTCGGCCAGGGTGCCGGTGAACGAGACGGGATCCGTTGTCGAACCGGCGTCGCAGAAGGCGATCGACACGACATCGAAGGCCTGCAGTTCGTGGTACTCGACGCTGATCTGGCTGCTCGGATAGCCGGTGCCGACATAACCGGCATAGCCGATCGGGGCCGACCATTGGCCCCGCTTGTCGTTACTGAACGCCATGCCCTGTTCTATGTAGGGCTGCATCTCGCAGGTCCGTCCCTCCGGGATGCCCTTGAAGGTGATGGTCGTCGACATCGGTCAGTCCCCTTCCAGCATGAGGCGTGATGGCAGCATGCTTAAAGAGAATTGTCAATTATTTATACAACCTTAGCGGGGTTTGTCGCCTTACCCCCTCGTCAGCTCGCCCAGCGCCTCGATCAGCGCGGCGCATTCCGCCGGCGTGCCGACGGTGATGCGCAGGTACTGCTCGATGCGCGGCTGGCGGAAATGGCGGACGATGATGCCGCGCTCGCGCAAGCCCGCCGCCAGCTTGGCCGCGTCCTGTTGCGGATGGGTGGCGAAGACGAAATTGGCGGCCGAGGGCAGCACGTCGAAGCCGAGGCCCCGCAGGTCGTCCGTCAGCTGCTCGCGGCTGCGGATCACCGCCTGGCGGGTTTCCTGGAAATAACCCTCGTCCTCGAAGGCGGCGACCGCGCCGGCCATGGCGAAGCGGTCCAAAGGATAGGAATTGAAGCTGTTCTTGACCCGCTCCAGCGCCTCGATCAGCTCGGCCTGGCCGATGGCGAAGCCGACGCGCAGGCCGGCGAGCGAGCGCGACTTCGACAGGGTCTGCACCACCAGCAGGTTCGGGTAGCGGGCGACGAGCGGAATGGCGCTCTCGCCGCCGAAGGCGACATAGGCCTCGTCGACCACGGCCACGCGGTCGGCATGCCGGGTCAGCAGGCGTTCGATGGCGGCAAGCGGCAGCAGGCGGCCGGTGGGTGCGTTCGGGTTGGGGAAGATGATGCCGCCGCAGGGCGCGTCATAGGCGTCGACGTCGATCTCCATCGCGTCGTTCAGCGGGATCTGGCGGTATTCGATTTCGTAGAGGCCGCAATAGACCGGATAGAACGAGTAGCTGATGTCGGGAAACAGCAGCGGTGCGTCCTGCTTCAGCAGGCCGAGGAAGACATGGGCCAGCACCTCGTCGGAGCCGTTGCCGACGAACACCTCGGCCGGGCTGACGCCATGATACTGCGCCAGGGTCTTCTTCAGCCGGTCGGCGTTCGGGTCGGGATAGAGGCGCAGTGATTCGGCCGCCTCGGCCCGCAGGGCCTCGAGCACCCGGGGCGAGGGAGCGTAGGGGTTCTCGTTGGTATTGAGCTTGATCAGGTTCGACAGCTTGGGCTGCTCGCCCGGCACATAGGGGGTCAGGGTGCTGACGACGGGGCTCCAGAAACGGCTCATGGCTTGTGACCTGATCGGGATTTTGAACGGAAAGTTAAGGCTGTCTGGTCTAGCCCAGGCAGCGGCATTACGCCACGCCCCCGGACGCCGCCGATGGTGGTAAACGCCGTTGCCCCATTGTCGTCATGGTGGGCCCCCTATATTACGCCTGCAAACAGGAGGTGCCCCATGATTCGTGGTTTCATCGCACTGGCCGTGGCCCTGATGCTGGTCGCCGCCGCGCCGGCGGCCCGGGCCGGCGAGGAGCAGGTGCTGGTCGACCGCGCCAAGGTCTCGGTCGATGCCTTCGCGGCCCAGTCCGACATGTCCGACCTGCGCAAGATGCTGGCGACGGCCCGCGGCGTGATCATCTTCCCCGAATACATCAAGGCCAGCTTCCTGATCGGCGGCGAGGGCGGCGGCGGCGTCCTCTTGGCCCGCGACCCGCAGGGCGGCCAGTGGTCGGCCCCGGTGTTCTACCTGATGGGCGGCGGCTCGTTCGGCCTGCAGGCCGGCGGCGAGATTTCCGAGATCATGCTGGTCATCCGCACCGAAAAGGGACTGGACGCGGTGCTGAAGAACCGCTTCAAGGTCGGGGCCGACGCCACCGTCGCCTTCGGCACCATCGGCAAGGGTCTCGAGGCCGCGACCACCTCGAACGTCGGGGCCGACATCGTCAGCTTCAGCCGGGCCAAGGGCCTGGCCGCGGGCATCTCGATCGAAGGCGCGGTACTGCAGCCGCGCGACCGCTGGAACGATACCTATTACGGCAAGCCGGTGATGCCGCGCGATATCCTGGCCGGCAATGTCGACGGCATGGGGTCGGACGCGCTGCGCCAGGCCCTGAAGGCGGCCGAGGCGCCGTGACCGACGAACGGCCGCCGCAACGGCAGCATCTGCCCAGTCTGCCGGCGGTCGTCTCGCTGTTGCTGGTGGCCGTCGGCATCGCGCTGCTCGGCAGCCATCCGCAGGTGCTGGGCGACGGCGCCGACTGGCCGACGCGCATCGCGCTGGCCTTCCTGCTGGTCGGCGGCGCCGCCTGCCTGTTCCACGGCTTCGGCTGGGAGCCCGGCCACCGGTTCCTGCGGCATCTGATCCGCCCGGCGGTGTGCTGGCCGATGGCCGCGGCCGGCGCGGCCGGCATCTGGTTCCTTGTCTGACCTGATCGGACAATTGC
>JAEYTW010000639.1 GCA_023433835.1 Pseudomonadota bacterium
GAGATGTGTAAAACACACAGCCCGACCGGCGAACGCAATCTCTATTCGCTGGTCTCGCGCGGCCGGGTGCTGATCGCGGCCGAGGGCAATCGCCGCATCCTGACCGCCCTGGCCGCGGCGCTGGCGACCGGCGGCAGGCCGGTGCTGCCCGCCGGGTCCGCCGGCGATGCCGTCGTCGCGGCATTGCCCGAGGCCTTGCGCAAGGAGATGGGGCGCGGCGCGGTGACGGATGCCGGGATCGACGCGGTGCTGTTTGCCGGCGATGCGGACCGCCTGGCCGCGTTGCGCCGGCAGGTCGCCGAACGGCCGGGCATCATCCTGCCGGTCGTCACCGAGGCCGAACTGACGCAGGGCATCGGGCTGGAGCGGCTGATGGTCGAACGGTCGCTGAGCATCAACACCGCCGCGGCCGGCGGCAATGCCAGCCTGATGACGATCGGCTGACGCAAAAAGAACGGGGGGTGGCCCACGCTCCGCCCCCCGCTGGAGTTGTTCGAGAGGAACGGCCGGCGTCAGAAGCGGAGCGTCGTGCCCACCTGGTAGACCCAGCCCTCGTTCTTCGAAGCGGCGTATGTCGGCGAGGACGGGCTCTGGAAAGTATTGTACTTCTGGTACTCGGCACCGCCGGTCAGAGCGATGCCCGGCCCGAGCGTGTAGCCGCCGCCGAGTTCGACGCCGTACCACTTGTCCTTGCCGAGATCGGCCCCGCTGGCGTCGACCGCCTTGATCTGCGAGTTCAGGTAGGAGACGCCGACGCGCCAGCGGTCCCAGGCGTAGACCAGCCCGACGTTCCAGTACTGCGCATCCTTGCCGGCATAGGTGCCGGCGAGCGGTGCGCGATTGGTGCCGTTGTTGTCCTGGGCGAAGGCGCCGCCCAGCGTGAACCCGGCGAAGCCGACGTTGAGGCCGGCGTTCCAGGCCTGCTCGTTGCGATAGGCCGAGGTATTGACGCCCGGCGCGCCTTCGACGTCGGCCCCCATGTAGCCGAGCGAGACGGCGAGATCGACGGGCCCGAACTTGTTGACGTAGTTCAGACCGACGCCGACCACGTCGGATTGCTGGCCGACATTGTACTTCTGCGTCATGCCGTCGTAGATGCTGGCCGTGCAGGCGCCCGAGCCGGAATAGGCCGCCGACCCCTGAGTGGCCGCCGAGCCCGCCGAGGAGAAGCCGCCGCCGACCCAGCAGCCGTCGGGGGCGAACGAGATGCCCGCCTGGAAGCCGGCAAAGCGCGGGGTGTAATAGGCGATCTTTTCCGAGCGGCCGAGTTCGATATAGCTCGAATGCGGCCCGCCCGGACCGTTCAGCAGGTTGCCGGCCGGACCGGCCAGGCCGTTGAAGTCGCCGAAGTTCAGGTTCCAGGGATCACCGGCGGATTGCTGGATTTCGGGCGCGGCATAATGCATCGAGAAGGCCGCGCCGCGCTCCTTGCCCAGTTCGAACCGGCCGAACTGGCTGTCGAAGAACAGCGAGGACTGGTCGATCTGGTCGGAGGCGTTGGCTTCGCCGCGCAACTGCACCTTGAAGCCGACCTTGAGGCCGTTGTCGAGGTTGGAGAGGCCGTTGAACTGGATGCGAGACTTGCGGAACACGCCATAGTTGCGCGTGCCGTAGCCCGGCTCGGCCGGCTGGGTCGCCGTGGCCGCGGCGTCGTCCTGGCTGACGCCCGCGAAATAGCCGTAGAAGTAACCGCCGATGCCAACCTGGATCGGCCCTTCCTTGCCTTGCGCCGCGGCGGCGCCGGCAGCCAGCAGCGCGGGCGCGGCAATGAGGGATGAAGCGGCGAGCAGCCTTGCCCGCCTGACGAAGCGCTGGGTCATGAGACCTCCGTACTGACGATTGATCCGTTTCGCTGGAGGACCCGCCCTGCCGATCATGATGCTGCCCCAATGCCGACGATAATCTGCCACGCCAAGCGCTGAGGCCGGCGGATCCCGGGGCAAGCTAGGTCGTCCGATCGGGGCTGAAATGTGTCGAAGGTTTGGCGAGTTTCCGCCGCGTTACAGCATCGGCCCACCCAATCACGACGGACCGGATGACCACCACGACCTGTCCCGCCTGCGGCCATGGCGCCGCCTGGCGCCTCGGCGACGGCCGCCGCAAATGCCGGGCCTGCGGCCGGCGCTATGCCTGGCTTGCGGCCTGGGATGCCGTGCATCTGCCAGAGGAAACCAAGGAGCGCCTGCTCGATTATTTCGTGCTGGGCGTGCCGGCCTACCGGTTGCGATTCCGGCCGCTGGCCTCGGCACCGGCGACCGAGCGGTTCTATCGCCTGGCGCGGGCGGCCTGCCTGCATGCCGAGGGGTTGCCGCCGCCGCGGCCCGGCGCCGCGACCGACGGTTTTGTCCTGTTCGGCCTGACCGGCACGGCGCGCCACATGACGGTCGTGCCGCTGGCAATCGATGCGGCCGACGGCGACTGGCAGGCCTATGCCACGCTGTCATTGCGCGGCGGCGAAGCGGTCTTGCGCCGGCCGCCCGGCCATGCCGGCGGGCGCGACCAGATCGATGCGATCGACGGTTTCTGGTCCTATGTCAAACGCTGGCTGCGCGCGCCCGGCTCAATACCGGTCGAACAGTTCCACGTCCATCTCGGCGAAGCCTGCTTTCGCTACAACCACCGCGACCGCGACCTCTATAGGCTGCTGCATCTGTGCCTGACCTCGACGGCAGCCGAGGCGATCCTGCGTTTCCTGGTCCAGATCACCTAGGAGGGCTGAAATCAGGGGGGGCCGGATTGTGACCGTCTGCAACAAAAATCAGGGCAAATCAGGCGCTCATGAAGCCGCCGTCGGCACAAAGATTGTGACCGACCACGAAGCTCGATTGCGGTGACGACAGCCACAGAACCGCCTCGGCCACTTCTTCGGGCGTACCGAGGCGCCGGATCGGCAGGCCGGCCGCGACCACCGACATGTCGGCGATGCCGGAGGCCAGCATCATCGGGGTCTCGACCCGCCCGGGCGAGACGGCGTTGATCCGGATACCGCGCGGCGCATACTCCATTGCCGCCGATCGGGTCAGCGAGATCGCCGCGGCCTTCGAGGCGGCGTAGAGCGACAGGCCGGGATTGGGATTGCGCAATCCCGATACCGACGCATTGTTGACGATCACCCCGCCCCCGTGGGCCAGCATCGCCGAAACCTCCGCCTTCATCGCCAGAAACAGGGCCCGGACATTGACGTCGAACACCCGGTCGAACATCGCGTCCGGCTGGATGGCCAGATCGGCGCGCGGTTCCTGGAAGCCGGCATTGTTGAAGGCGATGTCGAGGGCCCCGAAGGCGTCGACCGCGCTTGCGACCGCCGATGCGATCTCGGCCGGCCGGGTCAGATCCGCCTGATGAAACCGCGCCTGCGCACCGCAGGCGGCGGCGACCGCCTCGCCGCGGGCCACATCGCGGCCCACGATCATTACCCGGGCACCGCGCGCGGCGAAGGCGAGCGCCGTGGCACGGCCGATGCCGGAAGTGGCGCCCGTGATCAGTACCGCCTTGCCGGCGAAATCATCGCTGTCGTTCATGACGGGACCTTACCGCCCATTCACGTCATCGCGTATTGGCCGGGATTGCAAACCCTTGCCTGAAATAGGCATCCACCGCAGTGTGACGCCATGATCGCGCGCATGACGGAAGGCTGACGACGATGCGGCTGCCGCCCTTGCCGGCCGCGACCCGCATCGGCGCGGCCATTGCCGCGGCGGCGCTGGTCGGGCTGGTGGCGTCGATGTGGTTTCAGGGTGTCGACGACCGCCGGCTGGGCCATGAGGCGGCGTTTCAGGCGGCGATGGTCGATGCCGCGCATGTGATCGAGACGCGGCTGGCCGCCGAAGCGCAGACGCTGAACGGTCTGCGCGCCTTCATTCTCTCCTCGACCACGGTGACGCCGGAGGAATGGGCCGGCTACGTGCTGGCGCTGGACCTGCCACAGTTCGAGCCCGGCACACGCGCGATCGGTCAGGCCCGGCGCATCACGCCGGCCGAACGCGCCGCCGCGATCGAGGACATCGAGCTTGCCGGCAGGGCCGGCTTCACCATCCGGCCCGACCCGGGCAACGCGGTGGCGATGGTCGTCGTCGAGCATACCGCGATCGACCGGTCAGGGTCGGGGGCCGCCGCCATCGGGATCGACCTGGCCGCCGATGCGGTGCGCCGGGACGTGATCGAGCGTGCCGCCGCCGGCAATGCCGCGACCCTGTCGCCGCCGCTGCCCCGGCTCGGCGCCGAGGGGCTGGTGGCGATGATGGCGCTGCCCTGGGCCGCGCCGTCGGGCGTGATCGCCGGCGTGGTTTTTACCGAGATCGATCTGGCCCAGGCGCTGTCGGGTCTCGACCGCATCGCCGGGCGCGGCCTGATCCTGACGTTGAAGGACAGCACGCACGACGCGCCGCTCTACCGCAGCGCCGGCGACAATCCCGCCCCGGTCTTCAGCCTGACGCGGCCCATCGGCATCTATGGCCGCAAGCTGACGCTCGAAGCGCGCTCGACCCCGGCCTACGATGCGGCCTACCGCGCCGAACTGATGTGGATCGGTCTGATGTGCAGCGGCGCGCTGCTGCTTGCCGCCGCCTGCTTTGCCGGCGTGCTGATCGCCTTGCGCCGGGCCAGCGTCGAGCGGCTGAAGGATTTCGCGGCCTCGGCCGCCGACTGGTTCTGGGAAACCGACGCCGATCATCGCATCACCTGGATATCGCCCGGGATCGAAGCCTCGCTGGGCCGCAAGGCGGAATGGTATCTGGGGCGCGACGGCATCGGCCTGGGCAGCCGGGCCGACAACGACGCCACCCGCGCCTTCCATGGCGCGGTCGCCGCCCGTCAGCCGTTCCGCGACATCGAATATGTCCGCACCACCCCGAACGGCCGCCGCCGCATCCAGATCTCGGCCCTGCCGCGTTTCGATGCCGCGGGGCGCTTCCTGGGCTATCGCGGCGTCGGGCGCGACGTCACCGCGCTGCGCCGCTATCAGGCGAGGCTGCGCGATGCGCTGGCCAGCCTGCCCGAAGCCTGCCTCCTGTTCGACGACGAAGGCAGGCTGATCGCGTCCAACCTGCCGGCGCGCCAGCTGTTCGCGCCCTATTCGGGCGACGTGCGGCGCCAGCCGCCGATGGCCGAAGTGCTTTCCGACCTCGCGGCGCTGTTCGAGACGCCCCAGGATTGGAACAGCGACATCGCCCTGCCGCTGCCGGTCGCGCGGCGGGTCATGCTCAGGCATCGGGCGACCGACCGCCGCTTCGATCTCGCCATCGACCCGACCTCGGAGGGTGGCGTCGTGATGCTGTTCGTCGACGTCACCGCCTTCGAGCGCGAGCAGGCGGTGCTGGCGGCCACATTGGCGCGCGCCGAGGTGGCGCACCGCGCCAAGTCGATCTTCCTCGCCAACATGAGCCACGAACTGCGCACGCCGTTGAACGCGATCCTCGGCTTTTCCGAGATCATGACGCAGGAAATGTTCGGGCCGCTGGGCAACGACCGCTATCGCGACTACGCGCGGACCATCCATGGCTCGGGCTCGCACCTGCTGGCCTTGATCACCAACATCCTGGAGATGTCGCGCATCGAGGCCGGCAAGCGCGAACTGCAGCTCGGCCCCGTCGGCGTGGCCGACAGTGTCGCCGATGTCCTGGCCCTGCTCGATCCGCTGGCGCGTGGCCGGGGCATCACTCTCGGGCCGGGCCGGGGCCCGATCGGCGCCAGGGTCCAGGCCGACGCGCTGGCGCTGCGCCAGATCCTGATCAACGTGCTGGGCAACGCCGTCAAGTTCACCGGCAACGGCGGCACGGTGACCATCACCTGGGCGGTCAAGGGACGGCTGGTCGAGATCGCCATCGCCGATAACGGGCCGGGCATCCGGCCCGAACTGCTCGGCCGCCTCGGCCGCCCGTTCGAAAGCGGCCAGGCCGAGCGCAGCGACATCGCGGGCAGCGGCGGCACCGGCCTTGGCCTCGCCATCTCCCAGGACCTTGCCCAGATGCAGGGCGGCAGCCTGATCATCGCCAGCACGCTGGGCGCCGGCACCACCGTCACGCTCTGCCTGCCGCGGGCAGGGTCAGAACAGGACGACGGCGAGCGTCAGCAGCAGGAGGGCAAGGCCGGGTAGCGCGAGCGAGGCGACGGCCTCGCCCGTACCCGCCGCCTGGCCGGGGCGCCAGCCGCGCCCGGCCCAGGGAAGGCTCGCCAGGATCAGCGCGAGGCCGAGGATGGTCCAGTCGCGGAACCTCAGGCTCGGTTCGGTGGCGCACAGGCCGAGCGACAGGGTTTCCGGCGTCTCGACCCACAGCCATAATCCCGGCCGGCGCCGCGGATGCTCCTGCAGGAAAGCGGTAATTCCGGCCGGCAGGGCCTGGCCCTGGTTTTTCAGCACTTCGGAGAGACGGAAACCCGCCCGTGTCGCCACCCCCGACACCATGGTCCTGATGACCGCGGCCTGGGCCGGCGCGCCGTCGCGCGGCAGGAGCCAGACGAACTCCTCGGTCGCGGTGCAGGCAAGCTTGGCCGACTGCGCGAGCCCGCCCAGCGCGGAAGCCAGCATCGGATCATCGGCGGCCAGCGCCGGCACCGGCAGGTCCAGCCCCAGGATCCGGGAATCGCGCACCGGCTGGGCCAGCGCCGGCAGGCCCCATGCGGCGGACGACAGCACCAGCGACAACAGCAGGCGACAGATTGACTTGCGCAGGCGGGCTGGCATTGTCCCTCGCGGACGTTCCGATTCGAAGGAGAGATAGCCCATATGGCGCGGCGGCGCGACCATAGGCAGATATCTGAACCGGCACCGCGCCTGCCATTGCCGGTAAGGTTCAACGCGCTCTATCGCCGCGTCGACCGCTGGCTGCGCGGCCATCCGAAGATCCTGGCGTTCGCGTCGCTGGCCCTGATCATCGGCATCACGCTGACCCGCACCTTTCCGCTGACCGCCTTGCTGCCGCTGGGCGGCACCGCGGTGCTGGTCGCCCTGGCGCTCGCCTTGGGGTTCATCACGCTCGGGCCGCTTGGCGGGCCGGCCATGGCGCTATGGGCGGCATGGTCGCCGCTGGGCGAGATCGTGCTGGCGAAACTTCTCGGTGTCGTGCAGCCGGCGCCGGCCATCGCGTCCATCGCCGCGCCGGTGGCCCTGTTCCTCATGCTGGCCGGCACGAACTGGTGGTTCGTGCGGCGCCACGGCTGGGATGTGCGCGGTTCCTTCGCGGTAACGCTCAGCCTGGCACTGTGCCTTGCACCGATGAGCTAGGATTGACCAGCCGCGACAAATCGACGGTTGTACCAACTGGTGCTTGCATCGCCGTCGCCCGCCACTAAGCTGAAGACTGGTTCAGGCTGACAGGGAGCCCCGACGTAGTGGAGCAAGGGCCGGCGCGATATTTGGATTCGCTTGCCGTACGCCAGGCATGGCGTGCCTTGCTGGTTGCCTTGTTCATCGGCCTGCTGCTCGGCGTCGTGGAACTGGGCATTGCGCTGAAGGCGGAGCAAAACAAGCTCCGCGCGCTGAAGGAACAGATCCTCAACCTGGCCGGCGGCGGCGTCGCCAATGCCGTGTGGTCGCTCAACGCGGGCCTTGCCAACGATATCCTGCGCAGCCTGCTGGCCATCGAGAGCGTGCAGGAAGCCTGGATCAAGGATGACCGCGGCGGGTATCTCGCCGCCGCCTCGCGCACGCCTGAACCGCTGACCCCGGCGCAGACCTGGGTCGCCAACGTCTTCTTCAAGGATATCGACGCCCAGGTTCGCGAAGTCTATCCGCCGGAGACCGCATCCGTGCAGCACGCGCGGCGCCAGATCGGCTCGTTCGGCGTGCGGATGAACACGAACCTGCTCGCCCGCGATTTCTTCAACCTGGCAACGACATTGCTGTTGGGCGGCGTGGCGCGCGCCGTGCTGATCGCGCTGGCCCTGGCGGTCGTCTTCCACGGCTTCCTGACCAGACCGTTGTCGAGCCTCGGCCGCGCGATCCGCGCGGTCGACCTCGACGCGCCCGAAAAGACCACCGTCGTCGAACCGGCCAATCACCGGCGCGACGAACTGGGCCAACTGGCCCAGACCGTGACGAACCTGCTCGAGCGGCTGGCCAAAAGCCAGGTCGAGCTGCGCCGGCTCGCCACCCGCGACATCCTGACCGGCCTGCCCAATCGCGCACTGATCATGGAGACGCTGGAACATTCGATCAGCCTCGCCATGCGCAACGGCACCGGCGTCGCGATCCTGTTCCTCGACCTCGACCGCTTCAAGCATGTCAACGATTCGCTCGGCCACGGCATGGGCGACGAACTGCTGATGAAGGTCGGCGAGCGGCTGCAGTCGGTGATCCGCAAGGGCGATACCGTGGGCCGCCTGGGCGGCGACGAATTCCTGATCATCGCCGAACAGGTCGGCGGCCCGAACGAGGTGGTGCCGGTCGCCACCCGCATCCTGCAGGCTCTGGCCCCGCCCTTTGCCATCGGCGAGCATCGCCTGCATGTCGGCGCGTCGATCGGCATCTCGCTCTATCCGTCCGACGCCACCGACCCGCTGACCCTGTTCCGCCAGTCGGACACGGCGATGTATGCGGCCAAGGCGATCGGCGCCGGACGCTGGATGTTCTTCTCCAAGGAAATGACCGAACGCGTCGCGGTGCGGCTCAAGGTCGAGGGCAGCTTGCGCAAGGCGCTCGACCGCGGCGAGTTCGAGCTGTTCCTGCAGCCCAAGGTCGAAGCCCGTTCGATGCGCATCGTCGGCGCCGAGGCGCTGATCCGCTGGCGCACCGCGGAAGGCTACGTGCCGCCGATGGAGTTCATCCCCGTCGCCGAGGAAACCGGCGTGATCGTGCCGATCGGCTATTGGGTGCTGGAAGAGGCCTGCCGCATCCAGACCCGCTGGCAAGAACGCGGCCTGCGCCTGAACCTCTCGGTCAACGTCTCGGCCCGCCAGCTCGAGGACGACAAGTTCCCCGAGCAGGTCGACCGCATCCTGCGCAGCCACGGCGTCTCGGCCGGCGATATCGAGATCGAGATCACCGAAACCGTGCTGATGAAGCGGGTCGAGCGCGATATCGGCATCCTCAACATGCTGCGCGCGCTGGGCCTGTCGATCTCGGTCGACGATTTCGGCACGGGTTATTCGAGCCTCGCCTATCTGCGCAGCCTGCCGATCTCGGCCCTGAAGATCGACCGCAGCTTCGTCAACGACATCGAGCGCGACCCGGTGATCGCCGCGACCATCATCAGCCTGGCCCAGCGCATGTCGCTGAATTCGGTGGCCGAGGGCGTGGAGACGCAGTTGCAGGTCGACTGGCTGCGCAGCCACGGCTGCGACTACCTGCAGGGCTATGCGATCGCCAAGCCGCTGCCGCTGGCCGAGTTCGAGCGCCTGCTGGCCGCGCAGACCGCGCTGATCCGCTCGGGCACCTGATACTTAGACAAGAAACGAGCTATTGCCTTGCCTCGTTTCGTTGGGACGAAATAGTTAGCTGATTTACTAACTATAGGTCCTGCCCAGGTCGCTGATCCGGTATTCGCATCCGTCCGCCTCGTACTGCCGGAACGGGCTTATCACCCTGTAACAGGCCGACCCGCACGGCTGGTCGACCTGGGCGACAGTGGCCCGGTGCCGGCGCTGGAGGCGCGAGCCAAGGACCGCTTCCACGATCTGCATGTGCAGGAGCCGATGGCGAGGACGATCCGATCGGCGTGGCCGAAGCCCATCTCCGTCTGCGAGCGGCCTATGGCATGATCGACCGCGAGATGGCCGGACGCCATTGGGCTGCTGGCGACGGCTTCACCCTGGCCGATTGCGCCGCCGCGCCGGCCCTGCATTACGCGGACCTCGTTTCGCCCCTGCGACCGGACTTCCCCCGTGCCGCGGATTACCTCGACCGGCTGAAAGCCCGCCCGTCCTTTGCGCGTGTCCTCTCCGAGGCCGAGCCCTATCGCTCTTTCTGTCCCGGCCCCCGCGGCGGCGCCCCAAGAAAATAATCCTGCGTCCGCACCGCACGTGCCGAATTTATAATTACAAACAACCATATGGCCATTGACAGCTCCGACCTGCTTTGGTACTTAAAACCATGGTTGAAGACTCCGCGTTGCCGCCGGCGACGCTGCGGACCTGACGCCATTGCAGCCCTTACATGATCTGAACGGATAACCGGCCCACTCGCCCGATCGGACGATCGCGCGGGCGGCCGGCTGCTTCCCCCGTCCGCAGACCGCTGCGCGCGGGGCGAATTTGTCATGCCCTGGAGACCGGACCGTCCCGTCGGTCCGATCTTCAACCGCAACGAGCCTGGCCGTCCGGCCCGGCGGGCAACCTCCCTTTCGCCACCATGAGGAAATTCAGAAATGGCCTATCAGAGCCAGTCGAACGGCTATGTCGCCTACAAACTGCAGTCCGGCCTGGGCAGCCAGGCTTCCGGGTCGGGCGCCGCGATCCTGCCGATCGTGGGCGGCACGCCGGGCAAGGTGACCAAGGCGGTCTCCGCCTCCAACCTGGTGCGGCGCGACGGCATGCGCGTCCGCGGCCGCCACGGCTCGCAGAAGACGTCGGGCGCCTATTCGAGCGAACTGATGATCGGCGCGTTCGATGACGTGATGGCGGCGGTCGTCCGCGGCACCTGGAGCGCGGCCGACCTTGCCGTCACCAACGCGACGGCTGCGATGTCGTCGGCGACGCTGTCGGCCACCGGCAACACCGTGACGTTCTCGGGCGGCTCCGTCATCACCGCCGGCTATCGCGTCGGCGACGTGCTGCGCAACACCGCCGGCCTCGATGCGGCCGACCAGGGCCGCAACCTGCGCGTCACCGCGCTGACCGCGACCTCGATCACCTTCGCCGAGACCCTGGCCGCCGTCGCCGGCCCGGTCTCGACCTGGGGCTTCGTGCGCCCGGGCCGCGTGCTGATCAACCCGGCGCCCGGCACGCTGGTCCGCCGTTACTTCACCATCGAGGAGAACGAGGTCGACATCGACGGCTCGGAACTGTTCACCGATGCGGTGTTCGGCGCGATGAAGTTCTCGATGCAGCCTGACGGCCAGGTGCTGTTCGACCCGAGTTGGACCGGCACCGGCCAGTTCGAAAGCAAGAGCGGCGCGGGCGCCCCGCATTTCGCCGGCCCGGCCGAGCCGACCGAGGCGCCGCTGTCGGTGGCCGATGCGACCGTCCGCCTCGGCTCGAGCGACCTGGTCGACATGACCGCCTTCGAACTGACCGTCAATCTCGGCCTGAATGCCCCGGTCGTCGCCGCGTCGAAGTATTCGCCGGACGTGTTCGACGGCCAGATGTCGATCGGCGGCAGCCTGACCGCGCTGCGCTCCGACCTCGGCCGCGTGGCACAGTTCCTCGACGAGGACCAGCTGTCGCTGCACGTACTGGCCGTCGGCAACGAGGACAATCCGCAGTCCTTCATCTCGATCTACGTTCCGAACTTCACCTTCGGCGGCGTCGACAAGTCGGCCCTGAGCCGCCAGGGTGGCGCGCGCACCCAGCAGCTCGCCATCCCCGAGGATCTCGTCGGCATCGACACCCGCGGCGGTGCCTATGACCCGACGATGATCAAGATCCAGGTCTCGAACGCGGCCTGATCGACCACGACGACCACGGCGCGCTCCCCAAGGGGGCGCGTCGCTGCTTCTTTGCGTCCTTGAATTTCTTCCTTCTGAGGGAACCCTGCCATGACCGTCGCCTTCGACATCGATGTCTTCGACACCGCCGACACCGCCGAGCTCACCATGGTCCATCCGGTGACCGGCACCCCGACTACCTGGGTCTGGACGCTGGCGGGCCCGGGCCATCCCAGGACGATCGAGCAGTCGAACCGCATCGCCCGCGAACGGCTGGACCAGGAGCGCCAGAAGGAACAGGCGCGCGTCAACGGCAAGAAGTGGCACGAACCCCGTCGCGAGCCGGAGGAGGAGCGCCGCCGCAACTGCGCCTATTTCGCCGAACGGGTGGTCGACTGGACGCCCTGCCGGATCAACGGCGAGGATTATCCGTTCACGACCGAGAACTGCATCGCCATCCTCGCCGATCCGCGCAAGCCGCGCATCTTCAACCAGCTCGCGACCTACTTCGCCGGTGACGAGGCTTTTACCGCGAGCTCCGCGACCAGCTGATCGCAGCGGCGGAGCATCGCTTCAAGCTGGCGCGGCGCGACAAGGACGGCCGCACGGAACAGGAGCATCTCGAAGGCCTGCTGGCGCGCGCCAAGACGGAATCGCGCCGGCGGGAACTCGACAAGAACCTGTCGGGTCCCGCCCTGCCGCCGGCCGGCTTGTACCTGTGGGGCTGGTTCCATGAACTCAGCAATGCCCGCGGCAGCGGCGGTTTCGGCACTGCCGCGATTTCCTATCCGGACATCCTCGCCTGGTCCCGACTGACAGGACGCCGCCCGGCGCCCTGGGAAGTCGACGTGATCAAGGCGCTGGACGTCGCCTATCTGAATACCGCGGCCGCCAGTCGGGAAGACTGAGCGGCCGTGGCCCTCTAGGACTTCATTCATGAGGATCTGACATGGCTGCAGCCCAGCAGGTCACGGATATTTCAATCATCACGGCATCGACCAACGCAACAGAGGCATTCGCCAAGGCGGTTCGCAACGCCGGTGAGGCGGTTGACAAGCTCACCGGCGCGCAGGGTAAGCGGAAGGAAGCCGACGACAAGGCCACACAGGCGACCCGCGGCATTACCGCCGCCACGACGAGCGCCTCGTCGGCAACCGGGGACGCAAGCCGGCAACTCGACACCTACCAGGGAAAACTCAATTCGGTCATCGACGCCTCCGGCAAACTCGTCGAACAGCAGGCTCTGTTGGCCGCGGCGATGGCCAAGGCAGGCCAGACCGTAGGCGACAATCCGGTATCGGTGAATCCGTCCTTGTCAAGAAGCTGGGGCGATACCGACGTGTTGGCGCCGTTCCGGCAAGCCGTCATCGGCAGTACGTCCGCCTTCACCGATGCCGAGAAGGCCGTGGCGCCTTTTTATGCGGGGATGGAGAAGCTTCGTAAGCTGATGGCTGATGGTACGATTACCGTCAAAGAGTATGCCGAGGCACAGGATCTCATCCCCGAATTGCTGGTCCGGGGCGATCTGGCACGGGAGGAAGCCGAGAAAAACATCAAGAAGCTCGGCGACGCCACGATTGGGCGCATTGGTGACATGCGCGCCGAGGCGGCCGCCACCGCCAAGGGCGGGGATGCCTTGAAGGCGTATCGGCGCGAGCGCGAACTGAACAACGAAGTCCTGGCCTTCACAGCCGACCTGCAGGCCAAGGTCGAGCGAGGATACGACCTCGAAGGGAAGTCGGTCGAGCAGTTGAGCCAGGATTATCGCAAGGCCCGCGAAGCGTTGATGGACGCGCCCGACAAGGCGGTGGCCGCATCCAAGGCGCGAGAGGAGGCCGAGAAGTCTGCCGCCGAGATCAAGAAGAAGGCCGGGGATCTCAGCCAGGAGATCGCCGAGGCGATCTACGACGCCGGTTCTAAGGGCGGCAAGGGCTTCTGGGAAAAGTTTCAGGAATGGGGGCGCTCGACGCTCAAGCGCCTCAGCATCGACATGATCCTGAAGCCCGTCATCCAGCCGGTGATGGCCTCGATCGTCGGCGCCGTGCCGCAATTGTTCGGGATCGGCACCGCTGGCGGTCTGGCCGCCGGCGCCGGCGCCAACGCCGCGGGCGCCGGCTCGGGCGGAGTGAACCCGGCGACGAACCTGTTCGGCCAGAACGGTTTTACCGGTATCGGCGATCTTGGCGGCCTGCTGTCGGGCGACCTCGGCAAATCGGTTCAGGGTTTCCTCGGTACCCCGTTGTTCACCAGCCCATTTGCCAAGATCAATCCTGGCAACATGTCGGCCAATGCAGCGGAGGCTGCCCAGGTTGCCGCGGGCAATACCGGCGCCTTCACCGCCGGCAATGCCCTGAGCGCGGTCGGATACGGCATCAACTCATTCATGAATTTCCGCTCCGGAAACACGCTGGGCGGTATCGGCAACCTGGCGGCGACGGCAATGATGTTCATTCCAGGCGCCCAGATGTTTGCACCATTCGTCGCTCTCGGCAGCCAGTTGCTCGGCGGCATGTTCGCCGATGAAAAACACCCCGTGGGCAACGCCTTCTTCGCCGGTGTCGACAATAACCGGTTCGATCCCAACGGGCCGACGACGACGCTGGATGGCGGCGATACCGAAGCGGCCATCAAGATGCGGGCGACGACGGCCAAGATGGCCAATCAGATGGTCGACAAGTTCAGCCTGACCATCGACAAGAATTTCTTCTCTCCCAGTATCACCAACCCCCGCCTCGGCGGGTTCGGCAACACGTCCAACCTCGACCTCGCCAAATCGCCGGAAGAATGGATCAGGCTGGCGTTCATGCACAATCCGCGCAGCGTGGCCGTCGATACCTCGGCCTACCTGTTCGAACGCGAGAAGGGGTACACCCAGACATCCACCTACGACCGAGACACCGGTACGGTGACGTCCTACCGCGACAAGGAAGGCAAGGAGCTCACCAAAGAGCTCTGGGACAAGGCGTATGAAGACTGGGTCAAGGAGAAGCAGGCTGCCGCGACCACGGGTGGCCCGAGCACCTTGTTCACGTCCCAGGACGTCAATGTCCAGAAGGTGCTGGACCGGATGGCCGGCGGTCAGCTCAAGGTCGGCGAGGTAGAAGACATCACCAAGGCGCTGGAATACGCCACGAAGTTCAACGACAACGCCAGGCTTGCCGCCGCGGGTCTTGACACTCTGGCCCGGCAGACGGTCGAGTTCGAAATCGCGGCGCGGGATGCGGCCAAGTCGTTCAAGACCGGCGCGCTGCAATATATCGACGACGCCAAGAAATATTTCGGCGAGGACAGCCCGCTGGTCGCCGATGCGACGCAGACGCAGCGGGATGCCGCCCTTTCCGCGATTGGCCTGATTCCCGCCAACATAAAGATGACCCCGGGCGACGAGCGGGGAGGAACCATCTCGCTTGCGTCGGTCGAAAAGCCGCTGACCGGCTTTGCGGCTCAGATGGCCCAGGCAAAGGCCAACATCGAGGCGATGAAGCCGGCGCTGGAAGCGCTGGGCTATACGTCGAAGCAGGCCACAGACCTGATCAATGCCGGCATCAGGGCGACGACCGAACGACTGGGCGAGAAAGTTCGCGAGGACTTCACGCTGACCCAGGCCGGCTTGCGGCCAGGCGGATCAGAAGTCGTGGCCCGCTACCAGATGCTCGAGCAGCAGAAGCAGAAAGCAGCCGACTGGACCGCTGCCGGCGTCTCCCAGGCGGAAATCGACGCGGTGCAGAAGCAGCAACGTGAGATGTTCGAGAGAAATCTCGGGGAACAACGGGTTCGTCGCCTCGAAGGCGTAGCCAGTCGGTATGGTGCCGCCGCGGGCGCCTATGACCCGGATCTTCGCGACAAGCAGGAACTGGATGCGATGGCGAGACGACATCGCCAGGAACTCAGCGACCTCGACACCTCAGGCCTGCCGCAGGCTGAAATAGACGAACTCAAGAAATGGACGGCTGCCGCGCAGTCGCTCGAGAAGGCCGTTCTCGAGCGCAATCAGACTGAAAGCAGGAAACGCATCGACGAAGGCCTCAGCGACCGGTTGGGTGCAGCCCAGGTCGTCCTCGGCACAAAATCCGCGGCGGACTATGCCCGCGACCAGCTCCTGACCAAACAGCGTCAGGAGATGTGGGACGCGCAGAACAACGGCATGAACGAAGCCCAGGTCGAGCGCCTGGACGAGGTTCATACCATCGAGCGACAGGTACAGGCCTACCAGCAGGCCATAGCCGCTCGCCAGCGCGAGGAAGGTTATCTGCAGCGCACCGCCAACGCCCTCGCCGGCGTGCTGACCGGGTCGCCGCTGGCCAAGCAGGCCGAGTACCTGTCGGCCGACATCGCCCGCCAGATCGCCCAGGCGGCGGAGCTGCGCGACGCGCAGGGCGAGGCGGATCGGGCGCGCATCCTGGAGATCCAGAAACTCGAGGACAGCGCCGTCGCGGCCCAGCGAGCAGCCGAGGCGCACCAACGGCTGGCTCAGGCCCAAATCCAGGCCGCGCAACAGGTCGATCAGCTGCGGACGCAACTGGCCGCCTATCGCGACCAGCTGAGCGTCGACAACAACGCGACCACGCCGGCCAGCGCCTACGCGGAGGCGCGGCGGCAACTGGAAGAGCAACTGGCCAAGGCACGTGCCGGCGACACCACGGCGATGAGCGGCATCCAGACCTACATGGAACGCTTCCGCACCGCATCGCTCGCCTTCAATGCCTCGACCGAAGGCTATCAGGCCGATGTCGAGTACCTGAAGCGGACCGCGACCAACCTGCCTGGCGAAATTAACCAGGACGAGATCGTCAGGCTGGCCATCGAGAAGCTCGACGAGAACCTGACCGCGCCAACACAGGAGCAGGTCGCGTTGCTGGATCAGCTGCAGGATCTGTCGAAGGCCACGAAGGACGCGATCCAGTCCACCGGCCGTACCGCGAAGGAACAGCAGGATGCGCTGGCCAAGCTGGAGATGGCGCAGACCGCCGCGGTCCAGGTGGGCAACCAGTATTCCGGCACCGTGATCTCGCAGCTGTCGACGCAGTACGGCACATTGGATGCCACCCGAATGCATGCGAGCACGACGGCAACGGCCGCACTGGGCACGGAGGTCGTGGCCCAAAGCATCAACGCCTGGACGCAGAACGGCGTCACGGCGCTGAACAGCGCGGTCAGCCTGCTGGGGATGATCTATCTGCGCCAGTACGACGTGGCCCAGATCATCATCTCCAATACCCAGCACCGCCAGGCGCTTTGGGACTCGGGTATCCAGCCATTCTTCTCAAACGCCGCTTACTGGTTGACCCGGATCCTGATGAATAACGCCACCATGGTCAGCCTGATGGGCGGTGCGCCGTCCTACGGCGTCGGGACCTGGTCGCATCAGGGGGGGCCCGCGGTCGTCCATCGTGGCGAGATACTGATACCGAACCTGCCGCGCGGCACCGCAGTGCTCAATCAGACGATGCAGCGCGCGCTTGTCGGCCACCGCGCTGCCAACGACGACGGCGGCGTGCTCGAAGAATTGCGCGACCAGAAACGACAGGGGGAACAGATGATCGGACTGCTCGGCCAGTTGCTGGCCCAGCTGGCGCAAGGCGGCGAATCATCCCTTGACGACGTGGTCGATGCGATCAACGGCCTGCGCCCTGCCCTGCGCGGCAACCAGGCCCCGGCAGGTGCCCGTCCGATTTCGAAGGCGGGGTGAGGTCATGCCCTGGTTATTGAAGGCCGAACCCTACGACGAGGCCGGGGCCGGCATCGTCACTCTCTATTTCAGCGATGCCGGGTTCACCACCGAACCCGGCGACAGCCCGCCGAATGTGTACTGGCAGCGACGTATCGACGGGCCGCTGAGCGTCACGCGCTCGATCTATGCCGGCGCTGCGGCCGGCGGCCAGTCGGAGATCGTCTTCGGCGACTGCGTGCTGGCCAATGACGACGGCGCGCTGGACGGGCTGGCCAACTATGACTGGGGTGGCCGGCGGATCGAAATCAGCTATGCCGCCGCCGAGCATCCGGGGCTGGCCGATTTCACGGTGGTGCTGAACGGCACCGCCGAACAGGTGACGACCGGCGAGCGCGACTTCACCATCAAGCTGCGCGACATCCGCGTCCTGTTCGAGGTGCCTTGCCAGCCGGCGAAGTTTGCCGGCACAGGCGGTGCGGAAGGACCGGCGGCCTATGCCGACAGGCGCAAGCCGCGGCTGCTCGGCCTCGCCCGGGTGTTCGAGCCGGTCCTGGTCAGTGCGGCCTATCAGGTGTATGCCTATGGCGCCGGTCCCGCCGGCGGCGTGCTCACCGCGCGCGACCGCGGCCTGGCCTTCGCCAGCGCCGGGCCGGACTACCCGGATTGGGCATCGCTGATTGCGGCGCCCACGGCCGGCCTCAGCCATGTGACCTGTGACGCCCTGAGCCTGATCCGCCTGGCCGCGACTCCGGTGGGCCCGCTGACCCTCGATGCACTGGGGCCGGTGCGCGGTTCAAGCCTCGTCACCCCGTCCTTTACCGCGGGGGTTGGCCAGACGGCGGCAACGACAGCAGGCCGCTGGTACGTGCTTCGCGCGATGCTGACGATATCCGCCGGCAGCCTGCAGCCGCGAATCGACGGCACGCCCATCGGTGGACTGCGCAACTCTACCGGCCGCATCACGCTGCCGTTCGAGGCGGCATCGGCCAGCACCGCGATCGACTTCACGGGCTCCGGCTTCAGCGGCTCGATCACCGGGGTTTCGGTGGTCGAGTGGCTGGCGCGAACCGGCGATCTGATAGAGTACGTCGTCGACAGCGACACGACGCTCGGCCCCGCCGACTTCGCCGCGAACACGGTGGCCGACCTCAATAGCCGGTGCCCACAGGTTGTCGGCCATTGGTACGACGGCACAGGTGAATTGCAGGCCAACAACCTGCTGGATCAGATCACCAACAGTGTCGGCGCCTGGTACGGCTTCGATGAGGAACGCCATATCGTGCTCGGCCGCTTCGCGGGCCCTGCCCTCGAGGCCGAGCATCAGATCCACCAGCGCGACATCGAGGAAATCCAACCGCTGGACGTCGAGCGGCGGCTGAAATCGCAGATCATCGGGTATCGCCGGTTCTGGCGACCGCATGCCGAGCAGGATATCGCCGGTGCCGTATCCGACACCGAGCGCGAAGCGCTGCGGCTCGACTATCGCACGCAGACTGCGGCCGATCCGGCCGTCGCGACCGCAGCCCTGCTCGCCCGCGAGGAGCGTTACGACACGTTGCTCGACGATGCCGCGGACGCCGCGGCGGAAGCCGCGCGGCGGCTGGCCCTGCACAGCCCGCCGCACCGCGCCTTCGCCATCACCATCAAGTACCGGCCATCGGTCGACGTCGGCGAGACGGTCGCCGTCACCCATTCCCGCTACGGCCTCTCGGGCGGGGGCAATTTCCTGATCATGAAGACCGAGCGCGACGCCCGGTCCGATCGCATCCGCCTGGAGGTATGGAAGTGAGCACGATCGCCTTCCTCTATCGCAAACCGACCGACGCCGGCACCTACGGCGGCGGCTCCTGGGCCGCCAGCCTGCCGCTCGCCAACCTGCAGACGCAGGATGTGCAGGCGGTCGCCCGCTCGACCGACACCGATCCGGCCTCGACGCAGTGGCGGATCGACTGCGGCTCGACCCCGCCGCAGCCGTTCTCGATGTTCGCCCTGCTGAACCACAACATCAGCGCGGCGGGCCGCGTGCGCTACGTCGTCACCGACGACCCGGACGACGCGCCGGCCAACCGCCTCTACGACAGCGGCGAGCGCATGGCGTGGACGCCGACGGTGGTCTGGGGCTCGCTGCCCTGGGGCGCCTTCCCCTGGGACGGCATCGATACCCATGACTATCCCGGCGGCACCATCTCGTTTCACGAGGCCGACGACGTCTATTTCGGCCGCTACGTCTTCGTCTACATAGCGGACGAGGACAACCCGGCCGGTTACGTCCAGGTCGGCCGCTTCCTGGCCGGCCAGGCCTGGCGCCCGTTCTATTCCCATTCCGAAGCGAGCCTGCGTACCGTCGATCCGTCGGAGAGCCGGCGCACGCTGGGCGGCCGCAAGATCGTGCTGGCCCGGCCGAAATACCGGCAGATGGAGGTGGGTTTCAACTGGATGACCGAAGCCGACGCGCTGGGTGTCGCCTTCGAGATCGACCGCCAGATCGCCAAGGCCGGCGACATGCTGGTGGTCTACGACGCCCAGGACCAGCCGGCCATCCTGTTCCGCCGCGCCTTCTACGCCACGCTCGTCGACACCAACCCGATCTCGGTGATCGCCGGCACCTACGGCGTCGGCGGCCCGCTCTACCAGGCGCGCATGCAGCTCGAGGAGCTCACCTGATGACGACCTATACATGGCCCCAGACGATCAACGGCGTCACCTTCACCGCAGCGGATTTCGCGCCCTACGCCTATGTGACCGGCCTGCCGAACCTGGTCGGCAACATGGTCGCCTCGTTCAATACAGGCAACGCGACGCTCTCGGCGCTGGGCGCGCTGCCCCCCGCGACCAACAAGCTCGCCTATTTCTCCTCGGCCTCTACGGCGGCGCTGACCGATCTGACCGCCGCCGGCAGGGCCCTGCTCGACGATGCGGATGCAGCCGAGCAGCGGACGACGCTGGGCCTCGGGACCGCGGCAATCCGGGACACCGGGACCAACGGCGCGACCGTGCCGCTGCTCAGCGGCAACAATGTGTTCTCCGGTACCTTGACGGCGAGCGGTACGGTCTACCTGGGCGGCGCGTCAGGTGCGGAGAGCCTTCAGATCCGGACTATCTCTAGTGCGGTGAACTATAGTCGCGTGTCAGGCGGCGCCACCACGGCCGCCGTGTCGCACGACTATCTGGGGACAGACGCCAACATATTCTCCGCGCATGGCACCAAAGGTGCCGGTTCGCATTACTGGTTCACCAACACCTCCGATCGCCAAGTCGCGATTACGCCAACGGCCGGCGCAGTCAACTACTGGCAGATCACGGGCAGTACCACCGGCGGGGACCTGCTGAAGTCCGCCGCCGGGAACGACACGAACGTTTCGGCGACCACCTTCTCGAAGGGCAGCGGCGATGTAAACCTGGCAACAAATACGAGCGGCAATATTCAAGTCCGCATCTCGCACGTCGCCGACACCGTGAATAGGGTGCAGCTTCAGGGTGCCGCGACCGCAAATGCACCGCTCATTTTCTTTGCCGGTAGCGATACCAACGTCAACGGAAACATCGGCGGCAAGGGTAGCGGCGTGCTGAACCTCGTCACCGGCAGCACGTCCAACGTCCAAGCTCGTGTTCTCGACACCGCCAACGCCGTGAACTACCTCACGGTTTCCGGCGCGGCGACCACCGGAGCCACGACCACCGCTGCAGCAGGCGCGGATACAGATGTTTCCTCGCAGATACTGTCGAAGGGTGGCGGGTCGATCTTCCTTACCACCGGCGGCGGTCGGCAGTTCCGCGTCGGAAACAACGCGAGCGCAGTAAACTATGGCGAGGTGAATGGTGGCTCGACCGGCATCAACACCACTGCGGGCTTTTATGTCGCGGGCTCCGATACGCACATCTTCGCCAATCACTACTCCAAGGGCACGAGTGGCCATCGCTTCTGGGTCAGCGGCGGCGAGCAGGTCCGCATCGGCGCGACTGCGTCGTCGATAAACTACCTGCTGCTGGAAGGCGGCACGGCGGGCGGCACTTCAATCCCCGCGATATCTTTGGCAGGATCAGACGCGGACATCTGGCTCAATCTCTACGGTAAGGGGAGCAGCGGACTGCGCGTTTGGTGCAACGGCGCCGAGCAGTTTCGCGTCGCCGGCATCACCAGCGCCGTGAACTATCCCGAGGTGAGTGGGAACAGCACCGGCAATCTGCCGATATGGCGCGCACGTGGCAGCGACACGAACATTGGGAACCTCTTCATCAGCAAAGGCTCGGGCGCCCAGTTCTTCCAGGCTGACAATGGCGGATCGACGCAGTTTGCGATCGCTCGTGTGACTGGCGCAGTAAACTATCCGCAGGCCGCCGGCGGTGCAACGGCTGCTGCGGCTACGCTCAAGGCGGACGGCTCCGACACCAATGTCAACCTGGGTCTGTGGGGCAAGGGTACTGGCCTTGTCACCTGTGTCGTCAACAACGCGACGCAATTTCTGGTCAGCGGTGCATCGTCTGTGGTCAATGCTCTCGTGACCACCGGCGCGGTCGCGTCGAGCTACCCGTCGTTCAGCACCAGCGGCTCTGACACCGACATCGGGTGGAACGCTATAACCAAGGGCACCGGTATCTTCAACTTCTTTACAAACGGCAGCGCTAGGCAATTTCAGATTGGCCAAGTAGCGAGCGCAGCGAACTACACGCGCGCGCGCGGCCAGGTCACGACAGGTTACCCAGCCTTTATCTTCGAGGGCTCGGACACCAACGTCGGCGGCGATTTCTTCGCCAAGGGTTCGGGCGAATATACGTTCTATACAGCGGCCGGCTCGAACTATCCGCAGCTGAAAATTGGCCACGTAGCCAGCAGCGTGAACGTCATCAAATTATTTGGAAGCGCTACCGGGACGGAGTGCATCATCACCACGGAAGGTTCTGACAGCAATCCGAGCATAGCTTTCAACCCGAAGGCCAACGGCGCGATCACGCTGTTCGCCAACACCGGCTCATATGGAGGCGGGGGCAAGGTGCTGTTCATCGCGAACTGCTCGGCGGTGCCGTCGACCAACCCGATCGGCGGCGGCGTCACGTATGTCGAGAACGGCGCCCTAAAATATCGCGGCAGCAGCGGCACCGTCACCACCCTAGCACAGGCATAATTTCCTAAAATCAACAGAAGGATCATCACTATGGCAAGCACCCTGATGGGCGCCACGATCGCGGCTGGCTCGATCGAAGCCGTCTACCGCTATGAAGCCTTCGGCGCGACGAAGACGACCACGAAGTCAACCGGCTGGACTTCGGCGGTAGCCGCCGCGGCCACCACCCTCCTGTCCGCGACCCAGCAAGCGGCCGGGGACGCGGGCATCGTCGTCAAGGTCCAGATCTACACCCCGATCACCGACCCGCAGGGGTCGCCGGGCTTCAGCGGGCCCGGCGAGCAGGTCGACGTGACCTTCCGGCCCGGCAACAGCCCGGAAGCGACACGCGTCGGCGACGACGAGGTCGTGCCGCCGGCGATCGCCTCGGCGCGCGATGCGCTGAAGGCGATGCTGCAGGCGGAAATCTGACGATGACCGGGAGCGAGGCGGGCGATGCCACGGCGCCGACCCACCTGGCCGTACCGGTGCCACTGGCGTTGCGCCTGGCCGCTTATCTGAAGGATCCGAAGTTCAATTTCGATCAGGCCGTCGAGATCCTCGCCGGCCTTGCAGCCAGCCCGCCGATCCACATCGACGCGGCCGCCGCAGGCCATTCGGCCGAAACGACCTGACCGTGCGCCCGGGGGGGGGGGGGGGCGG
>JAEYTW010000678.1 GCA_023433835.1 Pseudomonadota bacterium
CTTCTCGGCCGAGTGAGGCTCGAGGGTGCCGCGTTGCCGTCAGTGGCTCTCACGCGGCACCGCGGCGCCCCGGCAGCCCACCAGGAAGTCCAGGTCGGCCCCGCGGTCGGCCTGGAGCACATGGTCGACATAGAGCTTCTGGTAGCCTGAGCCCATCGCGGGCTCAGGTGCCGTCCAGGCGGCCCGCCGCCGGGCCAGCTCGGCCTCGTCCACGGCGAGATGCAGGCGCCGCCCGGCCACGTCCAGCTCGATCGGGTCGCCGTCCCGGACCAGGGCGATCGGCCCGCCCGCCGCCGCCTCCGGCGCGGCATGCAGCACCACCGTGCCGAACGCCGTGCCGCTCATCCGCGCATCCGAGATCCGCACCATATCCTTGACGCCTTGGCGCGCCAGCTTCTTCGGGATCGGCAGGTAGCCGGCCTCGGGCATGCCCGGCGCGCCGCGGGGGCCGGCCTGGCGCAGTACCAGCACGTCGTCAGCGGTGACGTCGAGATCGGGATCGTCGATCCGCATCGCCATGTCGGCCAGCGAGGTGAAGACGACGGCGCGGCCGGTATGCTTCATCAGGGCGGGCGAGGCGGCCGACTGCTTGATGACCGCGCCGCGCGGACTGAGATTGCCGCGCAGCACCGCCATCGCGCCCTGCGCCTTCAGCGGGTTCGCCCGCGGCCGGATCACGTCCTGCCCCGGCACGTCCTCGGCCCGCGCCACGATATCGGCCAGCGTGCCGCCGGCGACCGTCGGGGCGGTCAGGTCCATCAGGTCGGCCAGTTCCCGCATCAGCTGCGGCAGGCCGCCGGCATGATGGAAATGCTCCATGTAGTGATCGCCCGAAGGCTTCAGGTCGACCAGCACCGGGGTGTCGCGCCCGATGCGGTCGAAGGTGTCGAGATCGACCTTCAGCCCGGCATGGCGGGCGACGGCGGCGAGATGGACGAGGCCGTTGGTCGACCCGCCCAGCGCCTGCATCACCACCATCGCGTTGCGCAAGGACGTCTCGGTGATCAGCTCGGAAGGCAGCGGCCCGCCGGCGATCGCCATCTCGGCGGCGCGCCGGCCGCTGGCCTCGGCCAGCCGCACGCGCTCGGCATGCACGGCCGGGGCGGCCGCGGTCATCGGCAGGCTCAAGCCCATCGCCTCGGTCAGGCAGGCCATGGTCGAGGCCGTGCCCATCACCATGCAGGTGCCGACCGACGGGGCGAGCCTTCCCGATACCGTCTCGATCTCGGCCTGGTCCATCTGGCCGGCGCGATAGGCCGCCCACAGCCGGCGGCAATCGGTGCAGGCGCCGAGCACCTCGCCCTTGTGATGGCCGACGACCATCGGCCCGGTCGGCAGCAGCACCGCCGGCAGGTCGGCCGAGGCCGCCGCCATCATCTGGGCCGGCAGGGTCTTGTCGCAACCGCCGATCAGCAGCACGGCATCCATCGGCTGGGCGCGGATCATCTCCTCGGTATCCATCGCCATCAGGTTGCGCAGGTACATCGAGGTCGGGTGGGCGAAGCTTTCGTGGATCGAGATGGTCGGGAACACCATCGGCATGCCGCCGGCATGCATCACCCCGCGCTTGGCCGCCTCGATCAGGGCCGGCACGTTGCCATGGCAGGGATTGTAGTCGCTGTAGGTGTTGGCGATGCCGACGATCGGGCGGTCCAGCGCATCGTCGGAATAGCCCATCGCCTTGATGAAGGCCTTGCGCAGGAACAGCGAGAAACCTTCGTCGCCATAGGTCGTCAGGCCCTTGCGCAAACCTTTTGACACCGCTGGCTCCTCCCTTGCTGGCCGTCCGCGATCCTTTCGGCTATCCGGTTGATTGTCAACGAAGGGCGGGGCTACAGTGCCGGCCATGATGGATTGGCGCCGGCTTCTCTCCGCGCGCCGTCTCGGCCATGTCGGGGCCGAGGCGGTCACGCCCGAACGCAGCCCGTTCCAGAAGGATTGGGACCGGGTGGTGTTCTCCTCGGCCTTCCGCCGGCTGCAGGACAAGACCCAGGTCCATTCGCTGCCCGACAACGATTACGTCCGCACCCGGCTGACCCATAGCCTCGAGGTCTCGTCGGTCGGCCGCTCGCTCGGGGCCGCCATCGGCCGCACCATCGTCGACCGCCACAGGCTGCCCGACATCGAGGCGGCCGAGTTCGGCCATATCGTGGCCGCCGCCTGCCTGGCCCACGACATCGGCAACCCGCCGTTCGGCCATTTCGGCGAGAATACGATGCGCCACTGGTTCGCTACCGGCGGCAGTGCCTATCTCGAAGGCCTGACCGAGGCCGAGCGCCTCGACCTGCTGAACTTCGAAGGCAACGCGCAGGGCTTCCGCGTCGTTTCCCGCCTGCAATCCTGGCACGATGCCGGCGGCCTGCGGCTCACCTGCGCGACCTTGGCGAGCTTCGCCAAATACCCGCGCGGCTCGGCCGATCCGGCCAGCCGGCCCAAGGGCAAGTTCGGCTATTTCACCGCCGAGGCCGATCTGTTCGCCGACGTGGCCGGCGAGGCCGGGCTGATGCCCCGCGGGCCGGGCGGCTGGTGCCGTCATCCGCTGGCCTATCTGCTGGAGGCCGCCGACGACATCTGCTACCGCGTCGTCGACATCGAGGACGGCTTCCGCCTGGGCCGCCTCAACTTCCAGGAGGCCGAGGAACTGCTGCTCGGCCTCGTCGGCGGGCCGACCCCGCGCTACAAGGAAATCGACGAGCCGCAGCGCGCCGTCACCTATCTGCGGGCCAAGGCGATCGGCGCGCTGATCGACGAGGCGGCGGAAGTCTTCCTGGCGCGCGAGCCCGAGATCACCGGGGGCGTGGCGATGGGCGACCTGTTGTCGCAGACCAGCCACGCCGCGACCTTGCAGAAGATCGAGCAGTTGACGCGCGAGCGCATCTTCCAGACCCGCGAGCGCTACGAGATCGAGATCGGCGGGGCCGAGATCATCGAGACCCTGCTGCAGGTCCATTGCGCGGCGCTGGCCGAGCGGGAGGCGGCCGGGCCGGGAACCAGGCTGTCGCCGCGGGCCGAGGCGCTGGTGCGGTTGTTGCCCGACCTGCCGGCGGCCGATGCGCCGCGCTATCGCTGGCTGATGGCAGTCACCGACTTCGTGTCTGGTGCCACCGATTCCTATGCCCTGAGCCGCTATCGCCGGATCAAGGGCCTGGTCAGGGATTGAAGCCGACGGCGCGATAGGCGGCGAGGCTCTGTTCGACGAAGCCTTCGACCGAGAATTCCGTCTCGGCGATCGTGCGCCCGGCCGCCGCCAGGCGATGGCGCAAAGCGGGCGCGTCGAGCAGCCGGGCGATCGCGGCTGCCGTCGCCTCGCCGTCCCGGACGGGAACCAGCAGGCCGTTGACCTCGTGGCGCACCACGTCGCGGCAGCCCGGCACGTCCGTCGTGACGATGGCGCGCTGGCAGGCGGCCGCCTCGATCAGCCCGCGCGGCAGGCCCTCGCGGTAGGAAGGCAGCACGATGATCGTGGCCTGGGCCAAGGTCGCCGGCATGTCGGCGGAAAAGCCCCACCATTCCAGCTGGCCGGCGGCGACCATCTGCGCAATCTCGGCCTCGGACAGGGCGGTCGGGTTCTGCGGGTCGGTGCGCCCGACCAGCACGAAGCGCACCTGGGGATAGCGCGGCTTCAACCGCTGGACGGCGGTGACGAATTCGCGCACGCCCTTGTCGCCGATCAGCCGGGCCGGGAACATGACGACGTCGGCTTCGGCCGGCTCGGGCGTGGCGCGGAACTGGTCGAGCGCGACGCCGCAGCCGCGGATCATCACCACCTTGGCCGGATCGACCATGCGGCGGGTCAGGAAGGTATCGCGGTCGTCGTCGTTCTGGAAGATGGTGCGGCTGTTGGCGTGGCCCAGCGCGAAACGATAGAGCGCCGCGAGGATCGTGCGCTGCAGGGCGACGGCCAGCCCCTCGCGGATGAACATGTAGCCCAGGCCCGTGACGGCGAAGACGGCGGCCCTGATGCCCATCATGCGCGCCAGCATGCCGCCCCAGATCACCGGCTTCATCGACACGAAATGGGCAAGGTCGGGCCGTGTCGTACGCAGCACGGCGGCAATGGCCAGGATCAGCCTGAGCTCGCCCAGCGGATTGCGGCTGCCGCGGCCCAGCGGGATCGGATGGAAGCTGATGCCGGCGGCGCGGATCCTGGCCACCGGCTTGTCGTCCGGCGGCGCGGCGACTTCGACCCGATGGCCCTGGGCGATCAGGGCGAGCGCGATCGGCATGCGGTGGGTAGTGAAGAATTGCGCCTCGTTGACCACGAACAGCACGCGGGCCATCAGTCGGCCCCGTCCTGCCGCATGCGCGTCAGCGCCCATTTGACCACGGCGCCTTCCGGCCCGATACGGTCGGACACCAGGATCTGCAAGGTGCGGCGCGGCTCGATCCCGTCGCCGAAATAGATCGAGTCCTCGAGGCCGAGATGGCGGCCGGAGGCACGGAAGCGCCAGCCGGCCCCCGATGGCGTGCGCAACAGCACTTCGTCGCCGCCCTGGGTCACGGACGCGGAAACGGCGGGATGGAGATGGAAGCGCAGGTTGACGTCGCGGTCGGCCGCGCCGGCCATGGCATTGCCGATCAGGCTGTCCTCGCCGCGCAGGTCGCAGCCGTCATGGTTGAGGAACAGGCGGCGGCGATGGCTCAGGCCGTAGCGGCTGCGATATCCGTCATGCTCGGCGGCGATCCAGGTCGCGCCCTCGGTTTCCTGGCGCTCCACCCGCGGCCGCTCGGGCCAGGTCTCGGGCCTGGCCGTATCGAGGGCGTGATGGTCGTCGAGCACCAGGGTGGTATGGGCCGCGGTGGCGGCCAGCGCCCCGGCCCAGACGCCGTCGGTACGCTGGGTTTCGCCGCAATTGACGAACAGCCGGTCCTTGCCCGAGGAGAATTCGCAGGCGAGCAGCCCGGCATGCGGCCGGCCGCCGGTGGTGGCCGGGTCGGGCGGCGGGCCGACGTCGACCAGCAGCACGGCCGTCTTGGCCGTCGCGCGTTCGAAGCCGGAATAGGGCGCCTCGGCCAGCGGCTTGCCATGCGCCTCGGCGCGCGACAGCACGGCGTCGGCCAGCCGCTCGTCGCCCTCCGTGCCGCCGTGGAACAGGCCGAACGCGCCGTCGCCGTGGCGCAGCATGCGCAGGGCCGGCGCGATGCGGTCGATCGCCTCGATCACCCCGCGCGGCGGCGTCTGGTTGGCGCCGATCAGCGCGGCCTTGAGGCCGACCAGCCGGGCGAGGACGTTGAGCAGCGTGGTCGGGCAGCGCGAGACATGGCCGCCATCGGGCAGGATCTGGCTGATGATCTCGGCATCGAGCCGGGCGACCGCCTTCGGCATCAGGCCCGCCCGGTCGTCGAGGCAGAGGCAGGCATAGACCAGGGCCGCCGCGGCATCGATCCGTGCCGCGCCGGGCGGCGCCTGGTCGATCGTGTTGCTCAAATGCCGGGCCTGGCGCAGCAGGGCGGCGTGGAACGACCGGGTGAAGGTCGCCTCGGCGCCCTCGACGAGGAAGCGCCAGGCATGGAACCAGGCGATCAGCCGGCGGGCCAGGATGTCGGGCCGCCAGGTCAGTGCCTGCCAGCGCGGGTAGTGGCCGAGCCAGCCGGCGACCAGCGCGCGCGCGTGGCGCCGCGCCGCGTCGCCGCCATGGGCGGTGAAATGGCGCAGCCAGTCGAAATCGTGCAGCGCCTCGGTCCAGGCCGGCCCGCCTTGCGCGCCGGTCCAGGGCAGGTCGCGGGTCACGATTTCCTCGCCACCCAGGCGCCAGCGGCCGTGGAACAGCCGGTCGGCCGCGGCGGGGTCGCCGCGCCAGGGTTCGGCCGGGGCGACGTCGAGCCCCTTGGGCGTCGGGCCGTTCAGCCAGATGTCATAGAGCCGGCTGGCGTAGAGCCGGGCGAGCAGCCGGGTCTTCAGCGAACCCTGGCCGGCCACGATCGCTCAGAGACCGCGCAAGCGGCGGATATTGCCGGCATAGGCCTGCGGCCCGCCGGTGAAGGTCGCGGTGCCGGCGACCAGCACGTCGGCGCCGGCGGCGATCGCTTCCTTGGCCGTCTCGACATTGATGCCGCCGTCGACCTGCAGGTCGATGTCGCGCCCCGTGGCATCGATGGCGGCGCGCAGGCGGCGGATCTTGTCGAGCTGGCTGCGGATGAAGCTCTGCCCGCCGAAGCCGGGATTGACGCTCATCACCAGCACCAGGTCGACCTCGTCGAGCAGGGTCAGCGCCGCCTCGATCGGGGTGCCCGGGTTGAGCGACAGGCCGGCCTTCTTGCCGAGCGACTTGATCAGTTGCAGCGTGCGGTGGGCGTGCGGCCCGGCTTCCGGGTGGATCGTGATGATGTCGGCGCCGGCCTCGGCGAAGGCCGGGACGTAGGCATCGACCGGCGAGATCATCAGATGGACGTCGAAGATCTTCTTCGTGTGCGGCCGCAGCGCCTTGACCACCAGCGGGCCGATGGTCAGGTTGGGCACGAAATGGCCGTCCATCACGTCGATATGAATATAGTCGGCGTGGGCTGCGTCGAGGTCGGCGACTTCGGCGCCGAGCTTGGCGAAATCCGCCGACAGGATCGACGGGGCAATGCGAACCGGCTTTTGCATGCGGGTTTCCTAGCAGGTTCGCAGGGCGGTTGCTAGACCATGATCCTGCAGGTCAGTCCTGCACGCTAGGCCTGGATGGCGAAGGCCTGGCGGGCGCCGTCGACGACGAACTGGACGGCCAGCGCCGCCAGGATGATCGCCAGGACCCGTTCGACCACGTTGGTGCCGGTCATGCCCAGCAGCTTCACCATGCGTTGCGCGCCGACCATGAACAGGTAGGTCAGGGCCAGCACCAGGACCAGCATGGCGAAGACGCCGATCCGCAAGGCCAGCGACGGGCCGGCCTGGGCCGTCAGCAGCATCACCGAGGTCATGGCGCCCGGCCCGGCGATCAGCGGGATGGCCAGCGGAAAGACCGAGATATCCTCGCGGGTTTCGGCCTCGGCCTCCTCGGAGGGCGAGGGGCCGCGGATCGGCGAACGCTTGCCCAGCATCATCTCGACGGCCAGCAGGAACAGGAGGATGCCGCCGGCGATGCGGAAGGCCGACATGGAAATCCCCAGCGCGCGCATCAGCGGCTCGCCGGCCAGGGCGAAGCCCATCAGCACGATGCCGCCGATCACCGCGCCGCGGCGGGCCATGCGGCGGGCGTGGTCGGGCGGGGAATTGCGGGTCAGGCCGAGAAAGACGATGCCCACGCCGGGCGCATCGAGCACGACGAACAGCGTCGCAAAGGTCTGCAACAGGAACTCGATCATCGGCGCTCGATCCCTCAATCGCGGTTCGCGATCATAGCTTTTCGGCGGTTTCTCGTCCTGCGGTACGCACGTGCAAGGCGTTCACTTGTCGTTCACGAAGGCTAACAACTTGTTACAGTTTTTCCGAGACAAGCCTTTCCGGATTTGCTACGAAGCTTCCCCGACGCTGCAAGGCGTCGACCGGTAGTGGCCCTGTTACACAAGACCACGAGCGCTAGCAGGATCAAAGTCCGCGAAGGACTGATCCGCAACAGCGCTGACAACCGCGAGGTTCATGGCTTTTTAGCCGGCGCGGTCTTGTGCAACGGGGTTTAAACAGGGAAGGGGGAGACATGCGTCGCTGCAAGACGCCGCGCCTGTCGGTCTGGCTTCGGACCGCCGCCGCTCTCGCGATCACCGCCATGATCGTTTCGCCGCTGTCGCAGGCTTTCGCCGAAGCGACGCAGAAATCGAATACGTCGAAAACCACGACGCAGCAGAAGAGTTCCGCGGCTTCTGCAAAAAAGAAGACCGCCCAGGCCGGCCCCAAGAAGGCCCCGGCCAAGCCGACCAAGAAATCCCAGTCGAAGTCGAGCAAGTCCACCGCCTCCAAGCAGGCGGCGGGCACGCAGGTCGCGATGCGCACGCTGAAAAGCAACAAGCGCGCCGACAACCGCAACCAGGCTTACTTCGCCCGTAAGTTCGCCCGGGCGACCGAGACCTACGGCGACATGTATCGGGTCAACCACTTCATGAGCCGCGGCCGCCTGGTCCGGGTCGACGTGGTGCGCGCCAAGAATTCCTACGGCGGCCTCGACGGCAACCAGTCGCCGGCGGTGGTCATGCTGCACGGCGCCAGCGGTCTCGGCGACGGCACGCTGTACTATCCCCAGGCCCGCGCGCTGGCCGACAAGGGCATCTCGACCTTCGTCGTGCATTATTTCGACGGCATCACCGAATACGCCCGCAAGGCGTCGCCGCAGCTGCAGGAGCAGCGCAACCAGGTGATCCGCGACGCCATCTCCTACGTCCAGGCCCTGCCGTATGTCGACCAGACCCGCGTCGGCGCCTTCGGCCTGTCGCTGGGCGGGTTCCACGTGATGGATCTGGCCGGTTCGGACGGTCGCCTGGCCGCCGTGGTCAACGTGGTCGGCGCGATGCCGAACACCGAAATGCGCCGCGGCGTGCGCGAAATGCCGCCGACCCTGATCCTGCACGGCGACAAGGACCGCGTGGTCCCGGTTGCCCGCGCCTACCAGCTCGCCCGCTACATGGACGACATTGGCGCCGACTACGACATGCACATCTTCCGCGGCCAGGGCCATGCCTTCAAGGGCCCGGCCCAGCAGGAAGCGATCCGCGAAACCACCGCGTTCTTCGTACGCCACTTGAACAACGGCGGTTAAGTTTAAGCTATCGCCTCTTGAATTTTTTCCAGATTGGGGCAGATTTGAGGGGCGATGAACCGCCGCACCCTCATTTCCCTGGCACTTGGCATGCTGTCCTACGGCAGCATGCCGGGGTTGGCCGCCGCACAAACGGCTGGTAAGGCGACCGCCCGGGCGCCGTCCAGCCCGCTGATCGTGCTCGATCCCGGCCATGGCGGCCGCGATCCCGGGGCGATCGGGCGGCTCGGCACGCAGGAAAAGGATGTCGTCCTGGCGATCTGCCGGGGCATGCAGGCTTACCTGAAATCGCAGCGCCCGAACCTGCGCGTGATGCTGACGCGCAGTCGCGACGAATTCCTGCCGCTGGGCGACCGGGTGCGCATCGCCCAGATGAACGATGCCGATCTCTTCGTTTCGGTCCATGCCGACTCGGCGCCGAACACCTCTGCCCGCGGCCTGTCGGCCTATACGCTGTCCGAGCGCGCCTCGGACGCCTTCGCCAGCGCGCTCGCCACCCGCGAGAACCGGGTCGACGTGGTCTACGGCGTCGATCTGCGCGACACGGACAAGGATACCGCGGCGATCCTGATCGACCTGGCGCGGCGGCATTCGCACAATGCCTCGCTGACCGCCAAGAAGCGGATCGTGCACGGCGTGGCCGGCAGCGACCTGCCACTGCTGGAAAACCCGATGCGCTCGGCGAATTTCGCCGTGCTGCGCTCGGGCTCGGTCCCTTCGGTGCTGATCGAGACCGGCTTCCTGTCGAACCCGACCGACGAGAAGAGCCTGTCCAGCCCGACCAAGCGTGCCCAGATCGCCCGCCTGCTGGCCGAGCAGATCTCGGCCGTCGCGACCGACTTCGCCCGCGCCTGATCGCTCTCGGTCGCAGATAAGCCTTCCCCTGCCCGGCTGCTGCCGGCGGTCCCTCGTGCCGTTTTCAGGCTCGAAGCCAGAACCCGGGGCAAGGGCGCCGCTGCCGCATCGCGCTTCCCCCGGATTCCGGATCTTCGATTCACTCCCTCCGCGACGTCTCCGACACGCGGTGACCAGCGAGGACGTTACTTCAAGGTCGGGATGTTGAACTCGGCGCCGGCGCGGATGCCGGTTGGCCAGCGCGAGGTGACGGTCTTGATCTTGGTGAAGAAGCGGATGCCTTCGGGTCCGTGCTGGTTGGTGTCGCCGAAGGCTGAATTCTTCCAGCCGCCGAAGGTGTGGAAGGCGAGCGGCGCCGGGATCGGCACGTTGACGCCGACCATGCCGACCTGGACCTTGTTGACGAAGTCGCGGGCGGCGTCGCCGTCGCGGGTGAAGATGGCGACGCCGTTGCCGAACTCATGCTCGGTCGGCAGGCGGGCGGCGGCGTCGAAGTCCGGCGCGCGGACGACCGACAGGACGGGGCCGTAGATCTCTTCCTTGTAGATCGTCATGTCGGGCG
>JAEYTW010000687.1 GCA_023433835.1 Pseudomonadota bacterium
GTGGCGATGCCCGCCTTCGCCGCGGCAGCAATGCCCGGCCCAGCCCGCATGCGTCCGGCGCCCGCGCCGCTGATGGCGCAGGCCGGATCGGCGCCGATCGCCACGCATCAGCCGGCGGCCCGCCAGCCCGGCATCCAGCCTCAGCCTTTGGCCAATCCCAGGGTTCCCTACATGACCGTCAAGCGTGCGACCGAAAGCCAGCTGCGCGACATCGTCGAGGATTTCGGCATGTCGATGTCCGACGACCGCCTGCGCGAATTCCTCACGCTGATGGAAGGCACGTTCCAGGCCTACGACGTCGTCGACGCCCTGCCCGACTTCCTGCCGCCGGTCGATTACCCCCGCACCCCGGGCTATCGTCCGGCGGCGGCCGAGAACCCGATGAACGCCTGGTACGTCAAGTCGGAGGTGCGCGGGGCGCCGCGCGGGCCGCTGGCCGGGCGCCGGGTGGTGCTGAAGGACAATGTCTGCCTGGCCGGCGTGCCGATGATGAACGGTGCCTCGACGCTCGAAGGCTACGTGCCCGACGTCGACGCCACCGTGGTCACCCGTATCCTCGATGCCGGCGGCACCATCGTCGGCAAGGCCCATTGCGAATATTTCTGCCTGTCCGGCGGCAGCCATACCAACGCCACCGGCCCCGTCCACAACCCCTGGAAGATGGGCTACATCGCCGGCGGGTCCTCCTCGGGCTGCGGCGCGCTGGTGGGCGCCGGCGAGGTCGAGATGGCGATCGGCGGCGACCAGGGCGGCTCGATCCGCATGCCCGCCTCGTTCTGCGGCGCCTACGGCATGAAGCCGACCCACGGCCTGGTGCCCTATACCGGCATCATGCCGATCGAGATCACCATCGACCACGCCGGGCCGATCACCGCCGACGTCGCCGGCAATGCCCTGCTGCTCGAGGTCATCGCCGGCGAGGACGGGCTGGACCCCCGGCAATATGCCCCGCGCGTCGACAAGTACACCTCGGCGCTGGGCCGCGGCGTGCGCGGCCTCAAGATCGGCGTGGTGCGCGAAGGCTTCGGGCTGGCCAATTCGGAAGCCGACGTCGATGCCAAGGTGCGCGCCGCCGCCAACCGCTTCCGCGAACTCGGCGCCGAGGTGGTCGAGATCTCCGTGCCGATGCACGCCCAGGGCATCGCCATCTGGACGCCGATCGCGCTGGAAGGCCTGACCGACCTGATGATGAAGGGCAACGGTTTCGGCACCAACTGGAAGGGGCTCTACGTCACGAGCCTGCTCGATGCCCATTCGGCCTGGCGCTCGCGCTCGGACGAGCTGTCCGACAGCCTGAAGATCTCGATGTTCGCCGGGGAATATTTCCAGAAGCATTATCGCGGCCATTACTACGCCAAGGCGCAGAACCTGGCCCGCCAGCTGCGCCTGGCCTACGACGCCGCCCTCGAGTCCTGCGACATCCTGGTGATGCCGACGATGCCGATCAAGGCCCAGCGCATCCCCGCCCCCGGCGCGCCGCTGGCCGAGGTGCTGCAGCGCGCCTTCGAGATGATCGGCAATACCGCGCCGTTCGACATCACCGGCCACCCGGCGATGACCGTGCCCTGCGGCCTGTCGGAAGGCTTGCCGATCGGCATGATGCTGATCGCCAAGCATTGGCGCGAGGCCCTGATCTACCAGGCGGCCCACGCCTTCGAACAGCTCGAGGACTGGCGCAATATGTGAACCCGCGCTAGGGTCCCAACAAATCGAAATTTCCTCGGGAGGGAAGCCATGGAACGGCTGACCAAGGCCCATGTCCAGGGGCCGCAGGACGAACCCCTGCTGACCGTGACGATTCCGCAGATGCTGCAGGATACGGTCGGCCGCCACGGCGCCCGCGACGCGCTGGTCGTGCGCCACCAGAATATCCGGTGGACCTATTACGACCTTGCCCGCGCCGTCGACGATCTCGCCGCCGGCCTGCTGGCCCTGGGGCTGGAGCCCGGCGACCGCATCGGCATCTGGTCGCCCAACCGCTACGAATGGGTGGTGACGCAGTTCGCCACCGCCCGCGCCGGCCTGGTGCTGGTCAACATCAACCCGGCCTATCGCCTGGCCGAGGTCGACTACGCGCTGAACAAGGTCGCGGCCAAGGCCCTGATCATCGCGCCGTCGTTCAAGACCTCGGACTATATCGGCATGATGCAGACGCTGGCGCCCGAGCTGGCCCAGGCCGAGCCCGGCCGGCTGCAGGCGCAGCGGCTGCCGCATCTGCGCATGCTGATCCGCATGGGCGCGGAAAAGACGCCGGGCATGCTGAACTATGGCGACGTCACCAGGCTCGCGGGCCCGGCCCAGCGCGCCAGGCTCGCCAAGATCACCCCGGACCTCGACCCGGACGATGCGATCAACATCCAGTTCACCTCGGGCACGACCGGCGCGCCGAAGGGCGCGACGCTGACCCATCGCAACGTCGTCAACAACGGCTGGTTCATCGGCGAGCGGATGAGGTTCACCGAGCGCGACCGCCTGTGCATTCCCGTGCCGCTCTATCACTGCTTCGGCATGGTGCTGGCAAACCTCGCCTGCGTCACGCACGGCGCCTGCATGGTCTTCCCCGGCGAGGGCTTCGACCCCCGCGAAGTGCTGGAGACCGTGGCGGCCGAACGCTGCACCGCGCTGCACGGCGTGCCGACCATGTTCATCGCCGAGCTCGACCACCCCGACTTCCGCAAATACGACCTCTCCTCGCTACGCACCGGCATCATGGCCGGCGCGCCCTGCCCGATCGAGGTGATGAAGCGCGTGGTGGCCGACATGGGCATGCGCGAGGTGACGATCGCCTACGGCATGACCGAGACCAGCCCGGTGTCGTTCCAGTCGACCACCGACGATCCGCTCGAGCGCCGCGTCTCCACCGTCGGCCGCATCCACCCGCATGTCGAGGTCAAGATCGTCGACGATCGCGGCAAGACGGCACGGCCAGGCGAGCGCGGCGAATTGCTGACCCGCGGCTATTCGGTGATGCGCGGCTATTGGGACGAGCCCGAGAAGACCCGCGATTCGATCGACGAAGGCGGCTGGATGCATACCGGCGACCTCGCCACGATCGACGAGGAAGGCTATTGCAACATCGTCGGCCGGGTGAAGGACATGGTGATCCGCGGCGGCGAGAACCTCTATCCCCGCGAGATCGAGGAATATCTGTTCCGGCACCCGAAGGTACAGGCCGTGCAGGTCTTCGGCGTGCCCGACGACAAGTACGGCGAGGAGCTCTGCGCCTGGGTCATGGTCAAGCCGGGCGAGAGGCTCGAGCCGGAGGAACTGAAGGATTTCTGCCGCGGCCAGATCGCCCACCAGAAGATCCCGCGCTACATCAGCGTCGTCGACGAATTCCCGATGACGGTGACCGGCAAGCCGCAGAAATTCCTGATGCGTGCGGAGATGGTCAAGCAACTGGACCTGAAGGAACGCGCGACGGCGTAGTTGTCGCAAGCGGAACCGCGCCTTCCCTGGGCCCCGGCCTTCGCCGGGGCGACGCTTGGCGCTTGAAACGACGAGCGTCGCCCCGGACGTGCTCCGGGGC
>JAEYTW010000694.1 GCA_023433835.1 Pseudomonadota bacterium
CTCGGCGGCGCGCTTGCCGCCTGCGGCGGTGTCGTCATCTCGATGTACCAGACCTTCACCGCGTCCTCCGGCGTCATCTTCACCATGAAGGCGCTGATCGTGGTCATCATGGGCGGGGTCGGCAACCTCCTGGGCTGCCTCGTCGCCGGGCTGCTGCTCGGCCTGGCCGAGACGCTGGTCTCGCGCTTCGTCGATCCCGGGCTGACGCTTGCCGCCACCTTCACCCTGTTCCTCGGCATCCTGCTCTGGCGTCCGGCCGGGCTGTTCGGCAAGGCCGCGCGATGACCTACCTGCCGCTCATTCCCGCCGCGCTGATCGTGGCGGCGCTGGCCACCGTGCCGCTCTATGCCGACGGCTACTACCTCTCGCTGGCCCTGAGCCTCCTGAACTACACGGTGCTCGCCACCGCCTGGGCGATGTTCTCCGGGCCCACGCGCTACGTCTCGCTGGCCACCGTCGCCTTCTTCGGCATCGGCGCCTATACGGTCGCGGTGCTGGGCGAGGTGCTGCCCTGGCCGCTGGTCCTCGTGGTCGCGGCCCTGGTCGGCACGGCCGTCGCCCTGGCCGTCGGCCTTTCCACCTTGCGTCTTTCGGGCGTCCATTTCGTCGTCTTCACATTCGGCCTGGCCGAGCTGATCCGCCAACTCGTCACCTGGTACGAGGTCAACGTCACCCGGGCGCTGGGCCGCTATGTCTTCGTCGACGTCGACCAGGGCCAGATCTACTGGCAGATGCTGGCGCTGGCCGTCGCCGTGTTCCTGGTCGGATGGCTGGTCGGCCGCTCGCGGCTCGGCTTCGCCTTGCGCATCATCGGCGACGACGAGACGGTGGCCCGCCATGTCGGCATCGACATCACCATCGTCAAGGTCGCGCTGTTCGCCCTGTCGGCGGTGTTCATGACGCTCGCCGGCGCGGTCATGGCGCCGCGCTGGACCTATATCGACCCGGCGATCGCCTTCAACCCGATGGTGTCGTTCCAGGTACTGATCATGGCGCTTCTTGGCGGCGCGGGCAGGCTGTACGGCCCGCTGCTCGGTGTCATCCCGCTGACCCTGCTGTTCGAATTCCTGATCGCGCGCTTCCCCAACCATTTCTCGATCATCCTGGGCCTGGTGTTCCTGGTGATCGTCTACCTGGTACCGAACGGCGTCGCCGGCCTGATCGGGCGGAGGGCCGCACGATGAACCGGCTGCTGGAAATCTCCGGCCTGACCCGGCGTTTCGGCGGACTGGTCGCGGTCGACGGGCTGTCCTTCGCCGTCGACCAGGGCGAGATCGTCGGGCTGCTGGGCCCCAACGGCTCGGGCAAGACCACCGCGCTCAACCTGATCTCGGGTGCCTTGAGGCCCGATGCCGGCACGATCACCCTGGCCGGCCGGCCGATCGCCGGCCTGAAACCCGACCGCATCGCGCGGCTGGGCCTCGCCCGCACCTTTCAGCTCGTCCGCGTGCTCGGCTCGATGACCTGCGCCGAGAACGTGATGGCCGGCCTGGCCTTCCGCCCGCCGACGCTGTGGGGCCGGCCTGCGGCAAGACGCGCCGACGCCTTGCTCGACCGCGTCGGCCTCGGCGGCCGTGGCGCCGCCCCGGCCGACGCGCTGACCTATATCGACCAGAAGCGGCTGGAACTGGCGCGCGGCCTGGCGCTGTCGCCGCAGATCCTGCTGCTCGACGAATGGCTCGCCGGCCTCAACCCGTCCGAGCTGCAGGCGGGCATCGCGCTGATCCGCGGCTTGCGCGCCGAGGGCACGACGATCGTGATGGTCGAGCATGTAATGGATGCCATCCGCTCGCTGTGCGACCGCTGCGTCGTGATGAATGCCGGCGCGCGCATCGCCGAGGGGCCGCCGGCCGGCGTACTGGCCGACCCGGACGTGGTCCGCGCCTATCTCGGGGGCGACGATGCTTGAGGTACGGGGCCTGTCGGTCGCCTACGGCCAGCACCGCGCGCTCGATGCTGCCAGCCTGTCGATGCGGGCCGGCGAGATCGTCGTCATCCTCGGCGCCAACGGCGCCGGCAAATCGTCGCTGCTGAAGGCGATCGCCGGCATCGTGCCGCGCCTGCCCGGCGCGACGCTCACCTTGTCCGGCCGCGACCTCGGCGCCCTGCCCGCCCACCAGGTCGTCGAGGCCGGGCTGGCGCTGGTGCCCGAAGGCCGCGGCATCTTCGGCGAGCTGACGGTGGCCGAGAACCTGATGCTCGGCGCCCATGCCCGCCGGGCTCGCGCGCAGGAGAACGCCAATCGCGACCGCGTGCTGGCGCTGTTCCCGCGGCTGGCCGAACGCCTGTCGCAGACCGCCCGCACGATGTCGGGCGGCGAGCAGCAGATGGTGGCGATCGGCCGGGCGCTGATGTCGGCCCCGGAAATCCTGCTGCTCGACGAACCCTCGCTGGGCCTGTCGCCGCTCATGGCAAAGGAATTGTTCGCCGCGCTGGGGCGAATCCGTGCCGCCGGCACCGGCATCCTGCTGGTCGAGCAGAATGCGCGCGCCAGCCTCGCTCTGGCCGATCGCGGCTACCTCCTCGCCAACGGCCGGCTCGGCGGGTCGGCCGATGCCGCCTCGCTGCGCGACGATCCCGCCGTCCAGCACGCCTATCTCGGCGCCACCCCTTCCTGACGGAGATTTGGAGAACCATGTTCGAGACCAGCCTGCTTCTGAACAACCAGGACGTTCCCGCGACCGAGGGGGCGACCTACGACCGCCTGAATCCGATCGACGGCAAGGTCGCGACCCGCGCCGCGGCCGCGACCGTCGGTGACGCCATCGCCGCGGCCGATGCCGCCGCCGCGGCCTTCCCCGCCTGGTCGGCCCTGGGCCCGAATGCCCGCCGCGCCCTGCTGCTGGCCGCCGCCGACAAGCTCGCCGCCCATGCCGACGGCTTCATCCAGCGGATGATGGCCGAGACCGGCTCGACCGCGGGCTGGGCCGGGTTCAACACCCATCTCGCCGCCGGCATGCTGCGCGAGGCCGCGGCGATGACCACCCAGATCACCGGCGAGGTGATCCCGTCCGACAAGCCCGGCACGATCTCGATGGCGCTGCGCCAGCCGGTCGGCGTCGTGCTCGGCATCGCGCCGTGGAACGCGCCGGTCATCCTGGGCGTGCGCGCGCTGGCCATGCCGCTGGCCTGCGGCAATACGGTGATCCTGAAGGCATCCGAGATCTGCCCGGCGACCCATCGCCTGATCGGCGAGGCGCTGCGCGATGCCGGCCTGCCGCCCGGCGTCGTCAACGTCGTCACCAACGCCCCGGCCGATGCGCCGCGGATCGTCGACGCGCTGATCGCCCATCCGGCGGTGCGCCGCATCAACTTCACCGGCTCGACCCGGGTCGGCCGCATCATCGCCGAGACCGCGGCCCGTCACCTGAAGCCCGTGCTGCTCGAGCTCGGCGGCAAGGCGCCGCTGGTGGTGCTCGACGATGCCGACCTCGACGAGGCGGTCAAGGCCGCGGCCTTCGGCGCCTTCATGAACCAGGGCCAGATCTGCATGTCGACCGAAAGACTGGTCGTCGACGATGCCGTCGCCGACGACTTCGTCCGCCGATTCGCCGCCAAGGCCCAGTCGCTGCAGGCCGGCGACCCGCGCGAGGGCAATGTGGCGCTGGGCTCGGTCGTCGGGCGCGAGGCGGTCGAGCGCATCGACGCGCTGGTCAAGGATGCGGTGGCCAAGGGCGCGCGGCTGCTGGCCGGCGGCCAGGCTTCCGGCACGATCATGCCGGCCATGGTGCTCGACCACGTCACCCCGGCGATGAAGATCTACAATGACGAGTCCTTCGGGCCCGTGGTCTGCATCGTCCGCGTCTCGGGCGTGGACGAGGCGGTGCGGGTGGCCAACGATACCGAATACGGCCTGTCGGCCGCGGTGTTCGGCCGCGACATCACCCGGGCGCTCGACGTCGCCAGGCGCATCGAATCGGGCATCTGCCACATCAATGGCCCGACCGTGCACGACGAGGCGCAGATGCCGTTCGGCGGCATGAAGGCGTCGGGCTACGGCCGCTTCGGCTCGAAGGCCGCGATCAACGAATTCACCGAACTGCGCTGGATCACCATCGAGACCGCAGCCGGGCATTACCCGATCTGACGGCTCTACCGATTATTTCGCAGTCACCGCCGGGCTTGACCCGGCGGTCAGCGCCCGCCCGTCCGTGCGAAGATTATTGGTCACTTGCCTTCGGGCGGATGCTGCTGGCCGGGTCGATGCCCGGCCATGCCCCCAAAAGGCCTCAGTACCGGCCGTTCATCCCGGCGATCTCAAGATCGCTCGGCGCCCGCGGGGCTTCGCCGGCCGCCGCGCGCAGCCGGGCCAGTTCGACCTCGAGCGAGCAGATATAGCGGGCGGCATCCCAGCAGATGTCGCGCCAGCGGTCGGCCTCGCCGGCATTGTGCGCGGCGGCGGCCGCGGCTTCGTTCAGCTGCTCATGCAGCGCTTCGAGTCGCCGGGTGAGCTGCTCGACATCGGGGCGGGGCGGTTCGGGCGCGGCGGCCTTGGGCTGAGGTGCGGGCGGGGGCGCCGCGGGATCGAAGCGGCGGATGGTCTCGGCCAGGTCGACCATGCCCAATCCCACCTCGGTCAGCATGCGTTCGGCCCGGCGCAGGGCGGACAACGCTTCGCCGTCGCGGTCCGACGACGCCAGGGCCAGCACCTTTGCCAGACGATCGAGGTTAAGTCGCTGCCAACTCATCTCAAAACCCGCTACCTCGCGACCTTACACGTAATAAGTGACGCCCGGCTATGACATTTCTGGCACGGGCGACCGCCATGCCCCTATGCTGAACCGCGCGCCGGCAGTATGTTCGCCCGACGTGGTGCCCGCGGGATGGCGCCGTCCCGGCGGGGGGAAGGAGAACCTTGGTCGCGCCGCACGAGTTGCAGACGCTGTTGGGTAAGCACGCCCTGTGGCTCAAGGGCCGCGGCGGCGCACGGCTGAACCTGCCCCTGGCCGACCTGCAGGGCATCGATCTCAGCGGGGCCGATCTGCGCCAGGCCAATCTCGCCGGCGCCAATCTCAGCAACGCGATCCTCGTCGGCGCCAAGTTCGACGATGCCGATCTGTTCGCCATCAACCTCGATCGCGCCGACCTCAGCCACGCCCAACTGGCCAAGGCCGACATGCGCGGCGCCTCGTTGCGCGGCACCAAGCTGGTCGGCGCGGTATTGCGCGGTGCCGACATGCGCGGCGGCGGCCTGCTGGCCGACAATCAGGGCAAGGGCCTTGGGTTTGCCACCAACCAGTCCGACGCGGCCCAGGCCCGGCGCAACATGCGCGGCGCCGACCTCGCCAAGGCCAAGCTGAACAATGCCGACTGCACCAACGCCAAGATGGGCGGGGTGAACTTCGCCGGCGCCGATCTGAGCGGCGCCAACCTGACCGGCGCCCAGCTCGAACGCTGCGACCTGTCGAACGCCAATCTCGACAATTGCAACCTGAAGGGCGCCAAGCTGAGCCGGGCGCTGGTCTATCGCGCCACCTTTCGCAATGCCAACCTGGAAGGCGTGGCGCTGGACGAGGTCGACCTGCGCGACGCGGTGGTCGAGGCGGCCAAGACGGTCAAGGGCCAGGAAATGCTGGCCGCCGATATCCGCGAGGCGCTGCGCGCCCATACCCGCTGGATCCGCTCGGACGGCCGCGAGGGCGCGCGGGCCGAACTGCCCGGCGCCGACCTGAGCGACTACGACCTGACAGGCTTCAACCTCGGTGCCGCCAACCTGCGCGGCGCCAACCTGGCGGGCGCCGATCTGAGCGGCGTCACCATGGTGATGACCGATCTGGCCGGCGCCAATCTCGCCAAGGCCAACATGACCCGCGCCTATCTCGACGGCGCGAACTTGAGCCGCGCCAATCTCGCCGGCGCCAAGCTGGCCGGCTCGTCCCTGAGCCCGGTACCGCTGCGCGGCCCGGACGGCCAGCCCACCGGCCGGCTGTGGCCGGCCAATCTGGTCGCCGCCAAGCTGGCCGGGGCCGATCTGACGCGTGCCAACTTGACCGGCGCCAACCTGACGGACGCCGATCTGAGCCAGGCTTCCCTGCGCGATGCCGTGCTGCGCGAGGCCCGCATGGATGAAGCCAACCTGACCGGCGCCGACACCACCGGCGCGGAGATGCCAGCCTAGCTAGCCGTCGCGCTGGCGCAGGCGCTCCAGCCGCGACGACAGCTGGGCCAGGATCTTCTCGCGATAGGCGTCCGGCGCCGCGGTGCCCAGCACGTCGATCATCCGCTGGGTTTCCGACCATTCCCGCTTCGGTTCCGCCTTGATCAGCTGGTTGGTCGAGGCGACCTCGCGCAGGATGCGGTCCCAGATCGATTGCTTGGCCCAGATCAGCCGCCCCTCGCGGATGTGCGAGGCGACCTGGCCGCCCATCGCATTGCCGCCGCGGGCCGGCCAGAACGCGCCGTTGCCGAGTTCGGACAGCACCACGACCGCCTCGGCCAGCGACGGCTGGTGGCCGACCAGTTCCATGACGATGCCGGGCATGTCGAGGCAGCCGGCGACGATCTCGTCGAGCAGCCCGACCGCATCGATCTCGTGGGCCTGGGGCAGCGCGCGTAGCGCAAGGTCGAGGCGGGCCAGCTGGCTCGGCGCGCCCATCAGCTCGCGCGCCATGACGACGACGGCGAAATAGCGCACGTTCTCGCCCTCGTAGCGCTGGGCCAGGCGGGCCAGGAGCCCGTCGAGATCGGCATCCTCGAACGGCGGCAGGCGGCGCTCGGCCATCGCCTCGCGGGCGCGGGCAAGCGCCTTCGACGTCAGGTCCTGCAACTGGCCCATCCGCTCCTTGACCGGGCGGTCGGTGCCCTGCGCCTGACGCTCGGCGATGCTGCGCAGGCCCGCCTGCAGCAGCATCGACTGTTCCTCCAGCCGGCGGAAATGGGGGAAGAAATGGACGAGCTCGATCCCGATCAGGCCGTATTTGTTGAGAAAATCGCGATAGACCGTGCCGATCACCCGGCAGGCAGGCCGGCGGGTCAGGTCGTCGGGCGTGGCGCAAAGCGGGATGTCGCCCTTGTAGGCCTGCGGCAGCAGCCGCTCGCCGCGCTTGACCGTCGAGACCTGGGAGAAGACGTCCTTGGTGCTCTTGTGGCCGAAGACGCCGGTGGTTTCGCAGACCACCTTGACCGCCTGGAAATCACCGGTGGCCAACAGGCTCCTGGCCCGGCTGACCGCATTCTCCTCGACCTTCTGGACTTCCCGCGTCGTCGGTTCCCGCCCCAGCGCGTCGAGTTCGTTGCCGACGGTCGAATCGAGCGTCCAGCGGCCTTCGCGCTGGGTCATGATCTCGAAATGATGCGACGACGCGCGTTTACCGCCGAAAAGTGCCATGGCTGCAAGCATGGCGTAATCCCCCCTGCCCGCGCAACGGGAATTGTACCAATGCCCAATAGTCTGCGGGTTCCGTTGGCCCGGGTTTCCCCGTAGACTGGCGCGATGCCCGACCGTGCCGCGCTGCTCGCCGCCAACGAAGCCTTCTACCGTGCCTTCGCCGGCGCCGATCTCGCCGCGATGCTCGATGTCTGGACAGCCGGCCCCCTGGCCAGCTGCACCCATCCGGGCTGGCCGCCGCTGACCGACCGCGACGAGATCGCCGAAAGCTGGCGGCGCATCTTCGAGGGGCAGTCGGCGATCGGGGTCACCATCGCCGGCGCGAAGGCCTTCGCCCACGGCGATGCCGGCTATGTCCTGTGCTACGAGCGCATCGGCGACGCGGTGATGGCCGCGACCAACATCTTCCGCCGCGAAGGCGGGCGCTGGCGGCTGTTGCACCACCAGGCCGGGCCGGTGGCGCAGATGCCCGAACCGCGGAGCGAAAGCCCGCGGCGCGTGCATTGACGGGGTCTATTCCCCGACCAGTTCGGTAAACTTGCCAACGGCCCCCTGCCCCGTCCCGACGATCGGGGCCAGCAGGCGGGGCAAGGCTTCGAGATCGGCCCGCGCCGCGAACGGCGGGTTGACGATGACGAGGCCGTTGCCGTTCAGCCGCGCGGGATCGCGCGGCGCCTGGATCATCACCTCGAGCGCCACGAGGCGGCGCAGGCCCGCTTCCTTCAGCGCCCCGTGGAAGGCCGCGATCGCCGCCGGCGCCTTGATCGGATACCAGCCCATGAACACGCCCGCGGGGAAGCGGCGGTGGCTGCGCACCAGGGCGCGGACGAAATGGTCGAATTCGTCGCGGATCTCGAACGGCGGGTCGATCAGTACCAGGCCGCGCCGTTCGGCGGGCGGCAGCAAGGCCTCGATCCGCTCGTAGCCATCACCCTCGTGGAGATGGACGCGGGCATCGCGCCCCATCGCGCGGCGCAGCGCGGCGAATTCCTCGGGGTGCTTCTCGACCAGGATCAGCCGGTCGTCCGCCCGCATCAGCCCCTGGGCGATCAGCGGCGAGCCGGGATAGTGGCGCAAGGCCGGCTGACCGTCATTCAGGCGCCGCACGAGATCGAGATAGGGTCCGAGCGCCTTGAGCCTGGCGCCGTCGGCGGCCAGCACCTTGGCGATGCCGCCGCGGAATTCCGGGTTGCGCTGGGCCTCGTCCGACATCAGGTCGTAGGCGCCGCGGCCGGCATGGGTGTCGAACACCGCGAACGGCTTGTCCTTGGCCTTCAGGGCTTCGATCAGCAGGGCCAGCGCGCCGTGCTTCAGCACGTCGGCGAAATTGCCGGCATGGAACAGGTGGCGGTAGTTCACGACGGATCGGCCGGCAGGATCGGCTTGGGCCCCAGCACGCTGTCGATCTTGCGCTTGAGCTGGGCCAGCGAGACCGGCTTGACCAGATAGCCGTCGACCGCCTGTTCCTTGGCCAGCATCACCGTGTCGGTCTGGGAATCGGAGGTGAGGAACACGACCGGGGTGCGGGCGATCGCCGGGATCTTGGCCTCGCGTAGCGATTTGAGGAATTGCAGGCCGTTGACGGGCTTCATGTGGATGTCGCACAGCACCAGCTGGGGCCGCACCCGCAGCACCTCGAGCAGCCCGGCCTTGCCGTCGGCCGCCTCATGGAAATGCCGCACGCCCAGCTGGTGCAGCAGCGTACGGATGATCTTGCGGGTGAATTCCTCGTCTTCGACGACCAGCACCCGGGTGGCGCCGTAATCGACCTCACTCATCGTCAACCCTCGTTCAAGCCATGGGTGCGACGCCATGCGCCGACATCAGCGGCGCCAGGGCATCGGCCAGTTCATCGTAGGTGGGGGCCAGCACGCTGGCGAGCATTTCGGCGCTGTCGGCATCGCCGGCATCGAGCATGTCCTGCACGTCGGCGGCGATCTGGCCGAGCCGCGCGGCCCCGATCGAGCGGGCCGAACCTTTCAGCGCATGGGCGACATGGCGCGCCTCGGCCGCGTCGCCGCCCTGCAGGGCCGCGTCGAGGCTTGCGAGCGTGCCCGGCACCGAGGCCAGGAACTGCCGCAGGAAGCCGAGCGATTCCGCATCGAGCGTGCCGAAGGTTTCGCGGAAACGCTGAAGCTCGAAAATCTCGGGGTCGATCTCGGGCTCGGCCGGCCTGGGCGGCGCCTGGCTTGCCGCGGCGGGCGAGCGGCGCATGGCCTCGGCCCCCGGCAGGAAGCGGCGCAGCACCTCGACCAGCGCTTTCTGGTCGATCGGCTTGGTCAGGTAATCGTCCATGCCGGTTTCCAGGCACAGCGTGCGCGTCCCCGGCAGCGCGTCGGCGGTCAGCGCGACGATCGGCAGGCGCTGCCCGCCCCCGGCCTCGGCCGCGCGGATGGCGCGGGTCAGCTCGAAGCCATCCATCTCGGGCATGTGGAAGTCGGTCAGCAGCAGGCCGTAGCGGCCCTGCCCCCACATCGCCAGCGCCTGGCGCCCGTCGGACGCCATCTCGTGGGCATAGCCGCGGCGGTCCAGCAGGCGTGAGATCACCAGCTGGTTGGTCGCGTTGTCCTCGGCCACCAGGATCAGCACCCCGGCCTCGCGCGCCTCTTCGACGGGCGGCGGTGCATGAACGATCTCGCCCCCGGCGGTGCGCTGGTCGAGCTCGGCCCGACCCAGCGCCGCCGCGATGGTGCGCCACAGCGTGCCGCGCTGCACCGGCAGGGTCATCGTGGCGAAGATGCCGACCCGCGTGGCATGGCCCAGCGTCGATGCCAGGGCGCGCGGCATCGCCAGGATGAAGCGGGCGCGGGCGAAGGCCGGATCGCCTGCCAGGTGGGTCGCCAGCAGCAGTTCGGGCGCCGCGGTGCCGCCGGCAAAGATCAGGATGACGCTGTCCGGCCGCGCCGCCACCCGGGCGCGCAGCACCGCCTCCATCATGTCGTCGGCATCGAGCCACGTCGCGGCGATGCCGGCCGGCGCCAGCGCATGGCCCAGCGCCGCCCAGCGTTCCGGCCCCGCGCCGATGACGACCAGCGTGGCAT
>JAEYTW010000812.1 GCA_023433835.1 Pseudomonadota bacterium
CGCGGGACGAACCCGCGCGCCGCGCACCGATCACATCTTCTTGTAGGCGTCGATCACGGCCTGGCCCGGCGCGCCGGCCTTCTTGACCCAGTCGGCGGTCAGGCCTTCGCCGATCTTCTTGAAGCCCGCCTCCAGTTCCGGCGAGGGCGGGCCGACGACCATGCCCTTCTCCTTGAACTGGGTCAGGTACCAGGCCGACTTCTCCTCGGCGATCTTCAGGCCGCGGGCCTCGGCCTCGGCGGCGGCCTTCAGCACACCCTCCTGCGTCGGCTTGTCGAGCGCCTCGAACGCCGCCTTGTTGACGAAGGTGATGTTGCGCGGCAACCAGGCCTGGGTGTCGTAGAAGTACTTCAGCGATTCCCAGACCTTGATGTCGTAGCCGGTGGCGCCCGACGAGGCGAAGGAATCGACGACGCCGGTGGCCAGCGCCTGGGCCAGTTCGGCGGCCTGCACGGTGACCGCCTGGGCGCCGACCGCCTCGCCGATGCGCGCGGTGCCGACGTTGTAGGCACGCCACTTCAGGCCCTTCATGTCGGCGGTCGACTTCAGTTCCTTCTTGGAATAGATGCCCTGCGGCGGCCAGGGCACCGAGAACAGGACCAGCAGGCCCTGCGCCTCGAGCTTCTTGGCGATCTCGGGTTTGGCGGCCTTCCACAGCTTGACCGAATCCGGAAAGCTCGTCGCCAGGAACGGCACGACGTCGACGCCGAACAGCGGATCCTCGTTCTCGTGGATCGACATCAGCACTTCGCCCATCTGGGCCTGGCCGGTCATCACGGCCCGCTTGATCTCGGGCGCCTTGAACAGCGAGGCGTTGGCGTGGACGGTGATGGCGAGCTTGCCGCCGGTCGCCGCCTCGACGTCCTTGGCGAACTGCACGAGATTCTCGGAATGGAAATTGTCGGCCGGGTAGGCGGCCGGCAGGTTCCATTTGGCCTGGGCCAGCGCCGGCCCGGCGGCCAGCAGCCCCAGGGCGACGCCGGCCACCAGCGTCTTGGTCAGTCGCATCATCATCGAATCCTCTCCCTCCATTGAAACCTTGTCACGTACTGGTCAGCCGAAAGCGAGCTGGGGCAGCAAGGTCGCGACGCGCGGAAACACGGTGATGATCGCGACCGCCACGACCAGCAGAAAAAAGAACGGAAGCGCCGCCTTGGCCACAGCGTTGGAATCGCGGCCCGACATGCTCTGCAGCACGAAAAGATTGAAGCCGACCGGCGGCGAGACCTGGGCCATCTCGACCACGAGCACCAGGAATATCCCGAACCAGACCAGATCGAAGCCCGCCTGCTTGATCATCGGCAGAACGACGGTCGTGGTCAGCACGATCATCGAGATGCCATCGATCACCATGCCGAGCAGGATGTACATGACGGTCAGCGCCGCGATCAGACCGAAAGGACCGAGATGCAGGGACTCGACCCAAGCCGCCAGTGCCGCCGGGATACCGGTATATCCCATCGATATCGACATGAATGCAGCACCTGCCAGGATCAGCATGATCATGCAGGTTACCCGGGTCGCGCCCATCACGCTGGCCCAGAACGATTCCCAGGTCAGCGATTTCTGCCACCACGCGATGGCCAACGATCCCATGACGCCCCAGGCCGCGCATTCCGTCGCCGTCGCCCAACCGAGCACCAACGAGAGGAAAACGAGCGCGATCAGCGACAGGCACGGCAGCAGGTTCAGCGATTCGCGAAGCTTCTCGGTAAATGAGCGGCGCGGATCCGCCGGCGGCACCTTGTCCGGATTCAACAGCGACCAGACGGCGATATAGCCGCAATAAAGCACCATCACCATGATGCCCGGCAGGAAACCCGCCAGGAAAATCTGGATGATGGAGACGTTCGCCGCGACGGCGTATACGACCATCGTGATCGACGGCGGGATCAGGATGCCGAGCGTGCCTGCCCCGGCCAGCGAGCCCAGGCTGAGATCCCGGTCGTAGCCGCGCTTGGCCAACTCCGGAAGGGCGATCTTGGCTACCGTCGCGCAGGTCGCGGCCGAAGACCCGGAAACCGCCCCGAACAAGCCGCATGCCAAAACGTTCACATGCATCAGGCGCCCGGGCAACCAGTTCAGCCAGGGCGCCAGGCCCTTGAACATTTCCTCGGACAGCCGCGTCCTGAACAGGATTTCCCCCATCCAGATGAAAAGCGGGAGAGCGGCCAGCGTCCACGAGGCCGATCCGCCCCACACCGTGGTCGCGAGAACCGACCCGGCAGGGATGCCACCGCCGACGAATTGCATACCGGCCCAGCCGCAGGCCAGCAGGGCGATCGCGATCCAGACGCCGCCCGCCAGCAGGCCCATCAGGACGGCGAGAAGAATCAGGGAAATCTCGACAAGGCCCATGGGTCAGCTCACCGTCTGGGCCGCACTCTCGGCGACCTCCTTGGCCGTGGCCGGCGGCGGCTTGCGGTACCGCGGCTCGCCTCCCGTCACGACGTTGAGGAACTCATCCAGCAGGGCGATCGTCAGGATGACCAGGCCGCCGGAATAAGCGGTCTGCGGTATCCACAACGGTATTGCCAGCACACCCTGCGCCATGTCGTTGAACCGCCAGGAATACCAGGTCATCGCGACGGCGTGCCAGGCGAAGAAGCCGACAAAGCCGAGCGCAATGGCAAGCGAACCCAGTTCGAAGCCGCGTCGCATCCGGCCGCGCAGATGGTCGATCAGCAGGCCCACCCTGATCATCTCGCCGCACTTGAAGGTATGGGCGAGGCCCAGGAAGGCGGAGGCCGCCATGCACCAGGCGACAAAGTCGTCGCCGGCGGGGACGTTCAGCCCGACCTGGCGGCCGGCCGACATGACCATCATGAGCAGAAACATCGCCACCAGGATGGCGCCGGCCAGCCAGCCGGACAAAAGATACAGGCGGTCGAGCGCCGACCGCAGAATCGAACCCGTCATCGTGAATGCCCCCGTTTATTGCCGACAGAGTGCGACGGCCACGGGGTGAAATGCAATAACCACGCCGGACCTGTGGATTGGATTCAGCCGGGCTTTTCCGATCGGGCGATCCGTGCCAGCCTGCACCGTGCAGCAACGCCAGGAGGCTGACATCGCCGGGGCATCCCCCCTCGACGCGGTCCGGGACGGCCCGATCACCCTGACCCCGGGGGATTACGGCCATCTGTCGCCCTATCTCGGCGGTTTCGTGCGCTATTGGGAGGGGCGCCGGCGCGGCGGCGACATTCCCGACCGCGCCGACATCGACGTGCTCGACCTCAAACCCTGGCTGGGCTGGCTCAACATGCTGGACGTGATCGACGGTGGCGCGGATTTCCGCTACCGCGTGTTCGGCACCCACCATGTCGCCCGGCTCGGGGTCGACGTCACCGGCAAGCTGGCCAGCGAATCGTCGGTCGCGATCCGCGCCAATTTTTCAGCTTTCCTGGGGCGGATCGTGGCCACGCGCCAGCCCGTGCTGACCGTCGTCGCCCAGAAGAACCTGACGACCGAGCATATCTACGAATGGCGCCGCCTCGGCGTGCCGCTGACCCGCGGGGGGACGGCGGTCGACGCGATCATGGTGCTGGCCGAGGCCGGCGACCTCAGGCTCGTCGGCGCCGGCGTCACCCCGCTCTGACCGCCGCCGCGAGCACCTCGGCCGCCCGCCGGCACTGATCGCGGTCGACGTCGAGATGGGTGGCGACGCGGATGGTGCGCGGCGCGAAGGCCGCGATCAGCACGCCTTCCGCCCGGGCCTGGGCCACCAGCGTCGCGGCATCGGGCGCGCCTTCGGCCAGATGGAAGACGACGATATTGGTCTGCACGGTGGCGGGATCGAGGATGACGCCGGGCACGCCGGTCAGGCCGTCAGCGATCACCCTGGCGTGGGCATGGTCGTCGGCCAGGCGGTCGAGGTGATGGTCGAGCGCATGAAGGCCGGCGGCGGCGAGAATGCCCGACTGGCGCAGCGCGCCGCCGAACATGCGCCGCGCCCGCACGCCCCTGGCCATGTCGGCCCTGGTGCCGGCGATGACGCTGCCGACCGGGCAGCCCAGCCCCTTGGACAGCGCCACCGACACCATGTCGGCCGGCGCGGCGAGCTCGGCCAGGGTCAGGCCGGTCGCCGCCGCCCCGTTGGAGCGGCGCGCGCCGGC
>JAEYTW010000177.1 GCA_023433835.1 Pseudomonadota bacterium
GGCCTGCCCCGCTTCAGGCTGCCCTGGGGGTGACGTCACGCTCGATTTCCCTGCCGTGATCGCGGGCAACTACGGACAGGTCGTGGGCCTGCTGGAGGTTCAGCCAGAATTCGGCCGAAGTGCCAAAATACCGGGCCAGCCGCAGCGCGGTATCCGCGGTCACGCTGCGGCGCTCGTGCAGAATCTCGCTGATCCGGGTGGCCGGAACGCGTAAGGCCATCGCCAGGGCATTCGCCGAGAGGCCCAGCGGCATCAGGAATTCTTCGCGCAATATTTCGCCAGGATGGGTTTTTACCCGCATGTCACGCTCCTCGGGTATCATGAGCGGTGATAGTCGACGATCTCCACATCCACTGCGGCGCCCTCCTCCCATCGGAAGCAGATGCGCCATTGATCGTTGATCCGGATCGAATACTGGCCGACCCGATCACCTTTCAATGCTTCCAGGCGATTGCCCGGCGGTGATCGCAGATCATCCAACACCGTTGCCGCGTCGATCATGTCGAGCTTGCGCAAGGCAACCCTGGCAATGCTGGCGAACCGCTTGACGGTATCGCCCCGATATAGCGCCTCGCTGCTTTTGTCGCGGAAGCTCTTGATCACCGGTCCATTATTTATCGTCTGACGTTAAACGTCAATCGTTAGGCTTGGCGGCCCGTGGCCAATAGACCAGCAGCGCCATCAGCAGCGCGACCTCGCCGGGGGTGAAGACCAGCGACTGCACGGCCGAGGTGAGGAGCTGATAGATCACGTAGTCGCCCATCGCCTGCACTAACGGTTCGTCGCGCGCCGGCGTGACGGCGGCCTGGCGCAGGGTGGCGATGTAGACGGCCAGGATCAGCCCGGCACCGACCAGGCCGTATTCGAAGATGATGCCGAGCCAGCCGATGTCGGCGAGATAGAAATGCGCATAGCCGAGCAGCGCGCTCAGCGTATTCTGGCTGAGCCGGGTGATCGAGCCGGCGCCGAACATCAGCACCAGCGGATGGCCCTGGATGTAGTCGAGCGCCAGCCCGATCGAGGCCTGGCGGATCGACAGCGACGCGCCCAGCGCGGATTCCAGCCGTGCCAGCAGCGGCCCGAACACCAGGATGCCGACCGCGATGGCCGCGGTGACGCCGGTGGCGAGCAGGAAGGCACGCACCCAGCCCCGGCTGCAGCGGAACATGATCCAGCCGATGGTCAGCGCCACGGCCAGGATCACCGTGCGCTGCTTGAAGATCAGGATCAGCAGCGCGAAGCCGATCAGCACGCCGAGGCCGGCCAGCAGGTCGCGGCGCATGATCAGCCGGCGGGCGAGGTAGAACATCGTCAGGATGCCGAAGAACATCGGCATGAAGATGCGATAGCCGCGTTCGGTCTCGTAGAGGAACAGCTTGGACTCTGCTGCATCGATGCGATAGGCGCTGGCCGGCACGACGAGCCACAGGAAACCCATCAGCATGAAGGTGCCGAGGCCCAGCACGACGATCGCCCGGCGGACCTGCCACTGCGAAGGCCGCAGCAAGGCGAGGAGGCCGGCGGCGGCAAAGTAATAAAGGAAAGGCAGCGATTTCGCCGTGGTCACCAGCGCGTCGAGCAGGCCGTTGCCGAGATAGATCATCGACAGCAACGGGGTCAGCCCGAGCACGTAGGCGATCAGCGCCCCGAACAGCCAGGCCCAGGGCAGCCGCACCGTGACCAGCGCGTAGATCGCGAGCGGCAGCGTCACGATCGGCCAGGCCTTGGACAAGTAGTAGGTCGGCGGCAGGTCGACCACGTAATGGAAGACCTGGCCGAAGAAGGGCAGGGTCAGCAGCAATGCCAGGAAAGTCAGGCCGCGCGATTGCGGCGGGGCGAACGGCAGGGTCTGGGATCCCAACCCCAGGACCCGGCCGCGCCGGAGCGTGACCGTCCCCATGGCTCAGGCCGGGCGGCGGCGGGGCAGGTGGCGCCGGTCCGGAGCGGTGAACCGCGCCCGCAGGGCCATGCCGACCAGCGGCAGTGATTCGACGAAGACGCGCCGGGCGTGATTGCGCGGATCGCGGGCGAGGCGATAGAGCCATTCGAGCGCGAAGCGGCGCATCCACCGTGGCGCGCGCGGCACCAGACCGGTGATGAAATGCAGGGACGAGCCGATGCACAGGCCCACGCCGGTCGCCCCGCCCTGCTTGGCGATGCGATGGGCCAGCAGTTCGGAGCGCGGCGCGCCGACGGCGAAGAAGACGTAGCGCGCCGGATGATCGAGCACGAAATCGATGCAGGCCGCGACCGCGGCCGGGTTCTTGATGAAGCCCATCGGCGGCTGGTGCAGATGCAGCCGGGTCAGGCCGTAGCGCTGGCGCAGCCGCGCCGCCAGTTCGTCGTCGCCGCCGATCACGGTGATCGCGTCGTCCGGCTTGACATGGGCCGAGAACAGCCGCGCGGTGACGTCGGAGCCCGCGGCATGCGGCAGGTCGCGGCCGAGCAGCGTGCGCCCCAGCAGCCGCATGATCTGGCTGTCGCAGAGCCGCAGCCAGGCCCCGTCATAGGCTTGGGTGAAGGCCGGGTCGCTGCCGCGATCGAGGATCACCATATGCTGCGCGTTGGGCGTCACCACGTAGGCGAAGGGCAGGGCCGGGTCGCGCGCGGCGATGACCGCGGCAGCCCCGATGGTGTCGAGATTGGCGATCTCGACGCCGAGAAACCAGTCCTGCGCCACCGCCGCGGCCGTCATGGAGTGACGACCGGGTTCTGCTGGCGATAGATCGAGTAGGTGAAGTTGGCGCTGCGCTGGAACGGCAGGACGCGGTTGATGAACTGCTCGATCCACAGATTGACCTCGCCGATGGTCGAGCGCGGCACGAACACGATATCGCCGGCCACCAGCGGCACGTCGTTGGCCGTGGAGCCGGTCTGCAGGAATTCCTTCACGTTGACGGTGCGCAGCATCGGGCGGTTTTCCGGGCTGCGCCGGATCAGCACGATCTCGCCGATGCGGGCATCGTCGGCAAAGCCGCCGGCAAGCAGGATCGATTCGACGATGCCGATGCGGCCATTGACCGCGAAGGTGCCGGCGCGCGCCACCTGGCCGCCGACATAGATGCGGCCGGACGCCGATTCCTTCAGCGCCACCGACACCTTGGGATCCTTCAGCCAGTTGCGCGACTGGATCGCGACCTGGTTGGACAGCTCGGGCAGCGTATAGCCCGCCGCCATCACCTGGGGCGCGGGGCGCAGCGAGACGGTGCCGTCGGGCGCGACCAGCGCCTCCTCGTCGAGTTCGGGCGTATCGAGATAGCGGATCTGCACCCGATCGCCCGGGCCGACGCGATAGGCCGGCACCTGATCGGTCCAGCCGGCGAAGCCCTGCGGCTGCGCCTGGGACTGCGGCACCGGGGTCGGTACCGGCTTCAGGGTGAAGTTGTTGGACTCGCAGGCGGCAACCAGCAGCAGCGCCGCCGCAAGGCCAACGAGCCGGAGGGGGAATTTCAGATCCATCGGTAAATCGCCCTCGGCACATGGAAGCGCCGGCCGGTGAAAATCATGCCGAGCAGGTCGCCGCCGGCCTCCAATATGGCATCGCGCAGGCGAATGGCAGCCAGCGCGCGGGTCTGTTCGGCGCGCACGACCAGGATGCTGGCATCGACCAGCCCGGCCAGGCGCTGGCCGAGATGGCTGTGGCGCATCGGCGGGGCGGCAACCAGCACCATGTCGGCCTCGTCGGTCCGCCGGTTGAGGAAGGCGCGGATGCGCGGCAGCGAGGTGCGCAGCGAGGCGATGACGGTGTCGGACGAGCCGATGGCGACCGAGAGGCCCTCGACGTCGGTGCCGATGATCTCGACACCGTCGTCGTGGCGGGCGGCGCCTCCGCCGGGACTGGCACCCAGTTCGGACAGCACGCCGCGCCCATCGCCGATCAGGTCGACGACGACGACGTTGCGGCCATGGCCCTGCGCCAGTTCGACGGCCAGGGTGCGCACGGTCGAAACGATGTCGGCCGCCTCGCTGTCGGCCAGCAGCTGCAGCCGCTTGACCGGGCGGCCGTCGATGCTGAGCTCGGCCAGCCGGGCGGCGAGCAGCATCATTTCCTCCTGCACCTGGCGGCTGGAGGCGTCGGACAGGCTCGCCAGCACCGGCAGGGCCAGGCCGCGTTCGGCCTCGCCCGGCAGGATGAAGACCTGGCGGATCCAGGCGGCGGCGACGCCGACCGCGGCGCCGAACAGGATGCCGCCGAGGATCCCGGCGACGATGAACGAGGGCACCATGGTATCGCCCACCACGGGCTCGCTGGCCCATTGCGTGACGCGCACGCTGGCATCGTCGGTGCGGGCCTGGCTTTCGTCGATGCGCGCGGCTTCGGTGCGCATCGCATAATCCTTGTGGATCTGCTCGATGATGCCGCGGGTGCGCTCCAGATCGTTCAGCTGCGCCTCGGCGTCGCGCAGCACGGCGACCCGCTGCTCGGCATCCTTCTGCTGGCGCTCGAGTTCGTCCAGCTGGCGCTGGATGGCGCTGGCCTCGATCTCGAGCTGCGTCACGTGGTTGATCAGGAAGGGCAGTGCCGGGTTGCGCACCTCGCGCCGGGCACTGAACTGCGGCTTGTCCTGCGATTTCAGCGAGCGGCGCACCACCTCGATCTGGCGCTCGACATCCTTCAGCGGCGGATAGTCGGGCTGGTAATGCTGGATCAGCTTGTCACGCTGCAGCTGCAGGCGCAGCAGCACGTTGCGGTCGTCGTCGTTCTGCGACTGGTTGGTGGTCTCGGCGAAATCGAACACGGTGGGCGGCGTCTTGGCCAGCTTGGCATTGGCCTCGGCCACTTCGGACTTCAAGCCTTCGCGCCGTTCCTGGGTCTGGCGCCGGCGGGCGACGATCGAATCGATCTGGTTGACCGAAAGCAGTACTTCCTGGCGGATGTCGATGACGCCGAAGCGGCTCTTGACCCCCTGGATCTCGCCCTCGACCCGGCGCAACTGGTCGGAGAAACGCGACAGCTCGCCCGTCAGGAAGGGCAGCCGCGGGCGGTCATAGATCTGCCGGCGCTGGCTCAGATAGGCTTCGAACAGCGCGTTGACCGCGCGCGAGGCCATCTCGGGCACCGGGTGATTGAAGGTCAGCCGGACGATGTTGGAGTCCGAGGCAGGCTCGGCCCGCAGGCGCGACTGGACCATCTCGACGGCGCGACCGGGCCAGGTATCCTCGGGATAGGCCGGCAGGAAGCCCAGGAAGCGGCGCTGGGCGAGTTCGGGGAACAGCGTCTGCGCCCCGATCGTGTCGATCATCTGCTTGATGACGGCCGGGCTGATCAGGATGTTGATCTCGGATTCGACGGCCTTGAGCCCGTCGACCGACACCACCGTCGGCAGCTGGGCGCCGATGCCCTGGTTGTCGACATGCTCGCGGGAGACCATGACCAGCAGACGGCCCTCGGCGCGGTACTGGGTGCGGGCATTCAGCGCGGCGACGACGCCGATGGCGGCGATCAGCAGGAAACCGAAAGTGATCGCCTTCCAGCCGTAGAAGCCGAGCACGGCCAGGTCGCGCATCGTATAGCCGGTGTTGCGCGCCGCCGGCGCCTGGCGCGGATCGGATTGAAGCTGGGCGACGGCCATCGCTCAGCCTGCCAGTCCGGGAAAGAAGTGGAACACGTTAAGAACGACCATGCGGGGAGTTTTGCGTCAAAACATTCATTTTACGTTACCTCACGGCAGCGGCTGGCCGCAGCCCTGCAAGTCGAGCGCGCGGCATATCGTTGCTGCCGCCGCCTTGGCATCGGGATTGACGGGGGAGATCGGCCCGGGCGGCACGGCCGACAGCGAATAGAGCATCACCCCGCCGGCCGGATCCTGCCGCACGCGCGCCGTTAGATCGGTGATGAAGGCCAGCGTATGGACCGGTTCATTCGGCTGACGCTGCGGCGGTACGTGGAAACCAAGGACGAGCGGGCCGGGCCAGACCGCGCGATAGGCCTGGAAAGCGTCCCAAGGATTATATGTCGCGCCGGCCTCGTAAGCCATGATCGAGACGAGGTCTATACTTCCGGCGGCAGGCCCCCGCAGCAGGTTCAGCATCATGCCGGTATAGCGGCTGCGCGGCTGGGCATTGGCCCAGGCGCCTTCGCCATAGGCCGCCACCGACCAGCCCGCCACGGTGATCAGCGCCGGGCGCGGCAGCACGCGACGCAGGCGGGTGACGATGTCGGCGAAGTCGCGGTCGCTGGCACAGCGGATCTTGCCCCCTTCGGTGCGGCAGCCGGGCTCAGCCGGCTCGAAATCGATGTCGACGCCGTCGAGGCCGAGATCGGCCACCAGCCTGGCGACAGCCGCCTCGTTCAGCCGATGCCAGGCGGGATAGGCCGAACCGCCGACCGACAGGATCACCTTCGTGCCGGGCTGGCGCTGGCGCAGCAGGGCGATGGCGCCCTTCAGCACCCGGCCGTCGAACGGGTATTGCAGTCCGGTCGCGGCCAGTTCGAGCCCGCCGTCATAGGCCATGTCCGGCCGGGCGAAGGACAGGGCGACGAGATTGACGTAGCCGGGAATGGCGGCCAGCCGCGTCGCGTTGGCGCCCGTCGCCGGCACTTCCCACCAGCTTTCGTGATAGCCCATGAATGGCCGCGCCGGCAGGTCCGCCGCCCTGACGGGGGCGGGGGCGAGCAGGGCGGCGCCAAGCAGGATCAGCAGGACGCCTAGAAGACGTCGCGGCCGACCATCCCGAGCACCAGCGTTCTGAGCATGATCTTGAAGTCGAACCATAGCGACCAGTTCTCGACGTAGTAGGTATCCAGTTCCACGCCGCGGCGCGCCTTCTCCAGCGTGTCGATGCCGCCGCGCATGCCGTTGATCTGCGCCCAGCCCGTGATGCCCGGCTTGATCCGGCTGCGGGTCGCGTAGCGCTTGACCACTTCGTAATACGGACCGTCGGACACGACCATGTTGGGCACATGGGCGCGGGGGCCGACGACCGACATCTCGCCGCGCAGCACGTTGATCAGCTGTGGCAGTTCGTCCAGGCTGGTGCGGCGCAGGAAGGCACCGACCTTGGTGATGCGCGGATTGTCGCGCTTGGTGCCGAGCGAGCCGTCGTCGGTCTCGTCGACCGTCATCGTGCGCAGCTTGAACATCGGGAAGATCGTGTTGTTCATGCCCAGCCGCGGCTGGCGGAAGAACACCGGGCCCGGCGAATCCAGCCGGATGGCGATGGCGGCGGCGGCGATGACGGGGGCGGCGATGATGATGCCGATCGTTGCGACGACGTAATCCTCGATCAGCTTCATCAGCGCGTGCGTACCGCGCAGGGGCGCCTGCATCAGCTGCAGCACCGGCAGGCCGGCGAGGTCGCCGCCATGGGGCAGGCGCAGGTCGAGCGGGTTGTGCTTCAGCGGCAGGACGATGTCGGCCGCGATCATCTGCAACTGGCCGAGCAGTTGGAAGATGCGGTCGGCGGCCTCCCACGGCAGGGCCATGACGATGATGTCGACCTTGCGGTCGCGCACATAGGCGTGCAGCGCCTCGATCGTGCCGGTCACCGGAATGTCGGCCCCGAGGTCGAGGGCGTGGCGCGTCAGCCGGTCGTCGAACAGCGCGGCCAGGCGATACAGGTCCCGCCGGGCCGGATCGTTCACGTGGCGAATGACCTCGCGGGCGATGTCGGTGGCACCGACGATGACCACCTCGCGGCGCAACAGGCCGCGGCGCCGTACCCGGCCGGTGACGGGCCGGACGACGAGGCGGCCCAGCACCAGGATGATGAAGGACGAGCCCGCCCACTGGAACAGCCAGCGCGGATGGTCGAGTTCATTGGGCGCGAAGGCCCAGACCAGGATCAGCGCGGTGGCCAGCGCGGCAATGATCCCGAACGCGATGGTGAAGACCTGCTTGAGGAACTTGCGGTAATTCTCCAGCCGGTAGGCATCGACCACCGTCATCGCCGACAGGTAGACGTGGATGCCGACCACGGCCAGGATCATCGCCTGGCCCTTCGGGTTCGGGCCCTGCGGATGCAGTTCGAAGAACCAGGCGCAGGCGAGCGCGATCAGCAGCAGGCCGCCGTCCCAGGCCATCACCATGCGGTTGACCAGGCCGTGGGTCCAGCGCATCAGCCGACCACCTTCGGTTGCGGTATGGCGATATGGCTTCCTTGCGCCGAATTAAGCTTACGAATCAGCATATTACCCGGATTCCCCTGGTCTCGGGCCGAACGTACCAGCAACGCCGGGAAATGGAAGCAACGTCGTGTAACGAGTGTCCTAAGGAAGCAATAATCGCTTGGCCGCCCAGGTGGTTCCAATGGCGCCTTGCGCCGTGACCAGCGCTGCGACCAGCGCAGCCCCGGTTATACCGAAGGCCGGGATCAGCGCGGCGCTGAGCGCCAACCCCACCGCGAGCTGCAGCATGTTCAGGCGGCGCAGCACCGCGCCGTGGCCGGTCATCCCGAGCAGCACGTCCTGCACCGGCAAGAGGCAGTTGATCATCTGGCCGATGGCCATGATCCGCAACGCCGGCGCCGCCGCGTCGAATTCCGGCGCGATCAGCCGCAGCAGCATCTCGGGCACCGCCAGCATGACCAGGGTCGCGGGCACGCCGACCGCGGCGACGCCGCGCCGGATCATGGTGTTGTAGCGCCGCAGCCGGTCGATCGCGCCGAGCCGGTAGAGTTCGGCGAAATGCGGCGCGGCGACGGTGCCGGCGGCGATGATGATCACCCAGACCAGCATCGAGATGCGGTTGGCGATCGAGAACGCGCCGACGGTTGCCGCGTCCGCCACCAGGCCCAGCACCAGCACGGGCAGCGACGACAGCCCGACCTGCGTCAGCTCGACCACCAGCAGCGGCAGGGCGGTGTGCCACATCCCGGGCAGCGCCTCGACCGGCTCGTCCGTCGGCGCCGGGCGGTCGGCCAGCATGCCGCGCGCCCGCCACAGGAAGAAGACCGCCAGCAGGCAGGACAGCGCAATCGAACCGGCGAGCGCCAGGATCAGCCGATCGAGGCTGTCGGCACCGAGGAACAGGGCGGCCAGGGTCAGGTTCGGCCACAGCGCGTTCTGCACCACCTGGGCGGCGATGGTCTGCTTGAACCCGGCCATGGCCGAGCCCAGCGTGAAGATCAGCGTCTGGGGCAGCATGACCATGGCCGTCAGCGCCAGCGGCCCGGCCAGGTCGGGCATGCGGAAGGCAAGCGTCGCCGCCGGCCCCGCCACCGCCCAGGTCAGGACCGCGGCGACGATGCCGGCCAGCGTGGTCCAGCCGAAGCCCGTGCGCATCGCCCGGGCGGCGGCCCCGCCCGCACCGATGGCGACCTCGGCCGCGATATGCCGGGTCAGGGCCTTGTCGAGGCCGAGCCGGGCGCCGGTCGCGACCAGCGCCACCCAGGTCAGGCAGATGAAGAACAGCCCGGCGTCATGGGCGCCCAGCCGGTGGCCGACCAGGATATAGAGGCCAAGCTTGCCGAGCGTTTCGGCGCCGCGCACTCCCAGCCCGAAGACGTAGCGCAGCAGGGTGGAGCGGGTCTGTTCCGAGAGGGCAGGAGCGGGGCGCTGGGACATCGGATGCTTGACGGGGAACAAAATCTGACGCTACCGGTTTTCGGCCATGAACGATATCGCCTATCGCGCCCTTATGCTGTCGCTCGTCGTAATGCTGTGCGGTCAGCCTGCCGTCGCACGGGCGCAGGCTACTACCGACGATGCGCCCAAAGCGGCGGCCGAGGAGTTCGACGTCCGCAAGGCCATCAACGACTATTTCGTCGACCGGCTGCCTTTCGGCTGGTGGGCCGATCCCCCGGAAAAGCAAGGTCAGGGTTTCCGCATCGTGATCAACATGCCGGTCTGGTGGGAAGGCAATCCGGCCTCGGCGATGATCGCCTTGTGCCCGGACCGCCGCAACCGGATCTGGACCGAGGCGAAATATCTGTTCCTGCAACCGTTCTACAAGAAACTTCCCTGGGCCGGATACGAATGTCGCATCTAGGAAATCTTGCCGCGCCGGCTTTGGCCGGCTAGGGTCCAGCCATGCTGCTCGGCGCGATCAAGACCCTCATCCAGAATCACCTCCCCTGGCTTTTTGTCCCCCTGGCCGATCTGCGCGACCGCGTCGCGCCGCGCTACGGGGAGGCCGAACTGTCGCTGGTGCCGCGACTGGTCCCGACCGGCGAGGCGGCGTTCGACGTCGGGGCGAACACCGGGATGTACTCCTTCTGGCTGCTGCGCAGCGCCCAGCACCTGACGTCGTTCGAGCCCAACGCGCGTCTGTGCGCCATCCTGCGCCAGCGCTTCGCCGGGGCGATCGCCGCGGGCAGGATGCAGATCGAAGCCGTCGCCGTCTCCAATCGCCAGGGCCAGGCCGAACTGTTCGTGGAGCCGGGTTTCGAGGCACTGGCCTCGGTCGAGGCCAATCATCGCCCGCCGACCGCCGTCAACAGCGGCGAGGTGCTGCGCGTGCCGACCGTGCGTCTCGACGACTACGACAAGCGCCGGGTCGGCTTCATCAAGATCGACGTCGAGGGGCATGAGGTCGCGGCGGTCGAGGGCGGCCTCACGCTGATCGCCCGCGATCGGCCGACCATCCTGGTCGAGGCGGAGGAGCGCCACCATGCCGGCGCCGTGCCGCAGTTGCGCGCGCTGCTGGAGCCGCTCGGCTACCAGGGATTCTACCTGCATGAGGGACGGCTCAAGCCGGTCGCGGGGTTCGACCCGGCGGTGCTGCAGGACCGCTCGGCTCTGAACGAGGCCGGCACGCATCGCGTGCCCGGCAAGGTCTATGTGAACAATTTCATCTTCGCCGCCCGGCCCGAGGCGCTGGCCGACCTGGCCAAGGGCGTCTGAGCGCGGCATAGCCACCGTCATTCCCGCGCAAGCTGGAATCCGGGGCAAGGGCGCCGAGGTCGGCACCGCGCTTTCCCTGGATCCCGCGTCTTCGCTACGCTTTGCTCGGGATGGCGCGGTTTTTTACCCGAAGAGCCGGCGCACGATGGGTTTGAGCTTGCGGCCCAGCGGGTGGTCGCGCAGCTGATCGGCCAGGTCGGATTGGCGGATGCGGTCGAGGATCGAATGCGGGGTCGCGTAGACCTCGACCTCGCTGCCGAACATGATCGTCGTGCGCATGTGCAGCCGTTCGGCGACGCCGCGGCGGATCGCCGCGCGATAGCCTTCCGACTGGCCGGGCCGGCAGAACAGCACCTTGTTGTCGCCGATGGCAAACGGCACCAGGCGCCCGGGATGACCGATCAGGTGACGGCAGGCGCCTTCGGATACCGCGGGGAATTCCGGGTTGAACCAGTCGTCGAGGATGACGACGCCGCGGTCGTCGAGCCCCTCGTCGGCGATCGCCATGTCGTTGGCGGTGACTTCCGAGGTATGGCCGCCGTCGATCGAGAAGAAGCGGGCCGGCGCCTTGACCCGGGCCGCGATGTCGCGCCAGCCGATGGCGGTCGAGGACGAGCGGATCACCTCGACCTGGGCCTCGGCGACGCCGAACCTGGCCATGTTCCGCCGGAACACGGCCTCGTCGCCGAAGCCCGAGGCGTCGAGGTTGGCCGACTGGTCCTCGAAGATGTCGACGGCGAAGGCGGTCTCGCCCGGCTGCAGCGTCAGGGCCAGCAGGATGAACAGCCGGCCGTGATGGATGCCGATCTCGCCGACCGAGCCGACGAGGCCCAGGCGCCGCTGTTCCTGCGCGACCTGGACCGCGATGTCGGCATCGAGCTGCGATAGCCAGCCGTCGACCTGGACATGGGCACCCCCGGCATATCGCTGCAGGGCAGGCGAGATGGTCATGACGGATCCTCGGACGATACCGGCCGCCGGATGGTGCCGCGGCGACCGAGGCTGACGACCTGCCCCCGGCGGGCGATTAAGATGACGCTACCCATCGAACCCCACATCACACGTACTCGAACTCTCTGAACGTCGTTGGCGATCCCTGAGAGCTAACGCGGATCGCGTCCGACGCCTGTGATATGGAACACGGCGCCACCCTGCTCATATCGCATGGCAGCCCTGCGATACATCGCAAAAAACTGTCACCGCGCGAAAGGGGCCACTACCGCCGATTGCTGCAACACCTGTGGCAGATCGCGGGTTGTGATACACAGCGTAACCAATTTCACCCGCCCGCTTACACTTCGTCACCCACAGCATCGACCGGCAAATTTATAGTCGGTTCCATGACATGGCCTCCATCCGGCCACGTCGCTTACCCAGTATCAACCAACGAGATTGCCCGACATGGCCGGTCTGCCCGATCCCGATCCGAAGCCTGACCTGCGCCCGGCCCGCCGCGGACCGCGCCTGTGGGTCATCCTGGTCTGGATCGTCTGCCTCGCCGGGGTCGGCGCCGGCGCCTATTACTACTATCGGATGCGCACCGATACCGCGC
>JAEYTW010000108.1 GCA_023433835.1 Pseudomonadota bacterium
GTGCCGAGGAACACCAGGTCGGAAACCGCGCTGCCGGTCAGCGTCTCGAGCAGGCTGGCGGTGATCGTGCCGCCGGCGGAGCCGAGCGTGACGACGTCCGTGCCGGCCGCGCCGGTCAGGGTCTCGATCGCGTTGACCAGCAGGGTGCTGCCGGTGGTGCCGATGGTGATGACATCGGTGCCCACGCCGCCCGTCAGGGTCTCGATCAGGCTCACCAGGGTGGTGTTGCCGGCGCTGCCCAGCGTGACGACGTCCGTGCCGGCCGCGCCCGTCAGGGTCTCAAGCGCGCTGACCAGGATCGTGCTGCCGGCGGTGCCGAGCGTGACGACATCGCTGCCCGTGCCGCCCGTGATCGTCTCGAGCAGGTTCACCAGGGTGTTGTTGCTCGCGCCGCTCAGCGTGACGACGTCCGAGCCGGCCGTAGCGCCCGTCAGGGTCTCGAGCGCGCTGACCAGGATCGTGCCGCCGGCGGAGCCGATCGTGATGACATCGGTGCCGACGCCGCCCGTGACCGTCTCGAGCAGGTTCACCAGCATGGTGGAGCCCGAGGTGCCGATCGAGATCACGTCGGTCCCGGCTGCACCGGTGATCGTCTCCAGGACGTTCACCAGCATCGTCGTGCCGGAGGTGGTCAGGAACACGAGGTCGGAAGTAGCGCTGCCCACCAGGGTTTCGAGCAGCGAAACCTGCAGGGTAGAACCAGCAGTCAGCGTGATGAAATCGGTGCCGACCGTACCGATCAGGGTTTCCAGCGCCGAAATCGACGTCGTGTTCCCGGACGTCCCGAGCGTGATGACGTCAGTACCAACGCCGCCGATGATTGTCGAGAATTGCCCCACTGTTAGGGTCGAACCCGTAGTAACGCCTACGGTGTAGGTTCCAGCCATTAGTAATCCCCTTCAGGTTTGGTTCGCCGGCAGATGAACCACTCTAAGGTGTGCTTGACGTTCGGATGAAGGCAGGCAGACTCAGTCCTAGCGCTAGCTAACGCACCATGCCCTTGTTATCCGAAGGAATGCGCCTAAGGCAATGCGTTTCTACCGAAGTGGGTAGGACGAATCGGCCTATGTTTCAGCCGATATCGCAGGGGAATACCCAGTTGCTTGTCCGCCTCCCAACAAGCCTTTGCAAAATATTGAAAAACCCTGGGTATGGCGAATTCGCAACGGCGAGGTTCGAAGTTGCGCCCACCGCCCACCACCTCCCGCAGCGGGGTAGGGAAATACCGTCTATTCTCGAATCGAGGGCAGCGCGGCAAAAATTTGGGCGGCGTTCGCAGATCGGCCCGATGCGGCTCCAAGCCCAAGCTTAGCCGTCGGCAAGCATCGTTGTTACAAGTTCATAACACAGACTGTATTTCCCTCATCTCCGCGACGAGGATGCGCTTGGAGAATTCAAGAACAACCGTTATTCCGTTGCGGCGAGCAGACGCCCAGGGGCAAGGACGACAGATCGAGCATGGCGACCATTCAGGAGGCGCTCGCCGCCGCAGTGCAACAGCATCAGGGCGGCCAACTGGCCGTGGCGGCACGGATCTACCGCCGTATCCTCGAGATTGCACCCGACCAATCCGATGCCTTGCATCTGCTGGGGCTGGTCGCCCGGCGCGCGAACCAGGGCGCCGCGGCGCTGCGCCTGATGGCTCGCGCGCTGCAGGCCGATCCCGGCATGGCGGAACCCCGCATCAACATCGGCAACATCCTGCGCGACCACGGCCGCATGACGGCGGCGGTGGCGGCCTACCGCAGCGCCATCGCCCTGCGGCCGGATCTGGCGGTCCCCTACGAAAGCCTGGGCGGGCTGTGCCGCACCCTGGCCCGGTCCGCCGAGGCCGAAGGGGCCTATCGCCGGGCGATCCGCCTCAACCCGACCGGGGCGGAGGGCCACAACGGGCTGGCCAACGTGCTGCAGGAGCGCGATGCGCTGGACGGCGCCGTCGCCGCCTACGGCCGCGGGCTGGCCATCGACCCCATCCACAGCGCCGCCTGCAACAATCTGGGCATCGCGTTGCGCGGGCTGGGCCGTCCGGTCGATGCGATGGGCTGGCACCGCCGCGCCGTGACGCTGGACCCGAATTTTGCCGCCGGCCACACCAGCTTCGGCCTGTCCCTGCAGGAGCAGGGCCTGCTGGAGGAGGCGGCGCGCGCCCATGCCCGCGCCATCGCCGTCGATCCGGCCTTCGCCGGCGGCTATGCCAACCACGGCAACGCCCGGCTGAACCAGAACCGGCTGGAGGACGCGATCACAGGCTTCCGCCGCGCCATAGTCATCGACCCGGCCGGCCCGGACAGCCACCGCAACCTCGGCATGGCCCTGCTGGTCGCCGGCCGCTTCGAGGAGGGTTGGCGCGAATATGAGTGGCGGCTGCGCTGCAAGGATGCCCCCACCCACGCCGCCATGCCCAAGCCGCGCTGGGACGGTTCGCCGCTGAACGGCCGCCGCATCCTGCTGCACGGCGAACAGGGGCTGGGCGATGCCCTGCAATTCTGCCGCTACGTTCCCCTGGTGGCGGCCCGCGGCGGGCGGGTGCTTCTGGGCCTGCCGGCGCCGCTGCAACGGGTGATGGCCGGCCTGCCCGGCATGGAAAGCTTCGTCAGCGGCCAACTTCCCACCGACGCCTTCGACCTCCAGCTGCCGATGCTGAGCCTGGGCGAGGTGTTCGGCACCCAGATGGACACCATCCCCCACCGTGTTCCCTATCTGGCGGCGGAGCCGGATCTGGTGGCGCGCTGGGGGGAACGGCTGAAGGGGCTGAGGGGCCTGAAGGTCGGCATCGTCTGGGCCGGCTCGCCCACCCACGGCAACGACAGGAACCGCTCCATCGGGCTGGCCCCCTTCGCGCGGCTCGCCGCCATTCCCGGCGTCAGCCTGGTCTCCATCCAGAAGGGACCGACCGAGGGACAGGCGGCGGACCCGCCCGGCGGCTTCCCCCTGCTGAACC
>JAEYTW010000133.1 GCA_023433835.1 Pseudomonadota bacterium
GGGCGCCGGCGGGGGCGTCTTTGGGGCGGGCCCGCGCCGGCGTCGCTAGCCTGACCCCCGAGCCGATTGGGGGAAGGGCAGCAGTTCAGCATGAATCGTGTCGATGGCCTGCGTCTGGACGGTCTCACCGTCCTGCTGGCCGACGGGTCGAAATTCACCCGCAAGCTGGTCGCCCAGATGCTGGCCGAATTCGGGGTCACCACGATTCTCGAGGCCGAGGACGGCGATGCCGCGCTCGAGGCGCTCAAGCGGGGGCCGGTCGACCTCCTGGTCTGCGACACCCTGCTCGAGAAACAGGACGGCATCGCCCTCACCCGCTCGATCCGGCATGAAGCCTCGGCCAGCTATCGCGCCATTCCGATTCTGCTGCTGGCCGGCCATACCCGGCGGGCCGACGTCATCCGCATGCGCGACTGCGGCGCCAGCCTGATCCTGGCCAAGCCGGTCGCGCCCAAGGCACTGTACGACCGCCTCGCCTGGATGGCGCGCGACCCCCGCCCCTTCGTCGACAGCCCGATCTATTCCGGCCCCGACCGGCGCCATCGCGAGGATGAGCCGCCCAACGGCCTGTCGCGCCGCCAGGTCGACCGCGACCGCTATGCCACCCTCACCGATTCGGCGGTCACCCCGGCGGAAATCGCGGCCATCCTTGCCCAGGCGGACAGCCTGTGAGCGAAAGCCGTTTCGCCGCGCTGGCCAACCGCGCCGGCGGACGGAAGCGAGCCGACGTGTTGCGCGCCGCCGAGGCGCGCGTCGCCGCCATGGAGGGCGACTACATCACCGAGGCCGACCGGCTGATCGAACGGCTCGCAGCGCTGACCGCGGCCACCACGCCCGATATCGAGGCAATCTATCGCGAGGCCGCGACATTGCGCGGATTGGGCGGCGCCTTCGGCTACGTCCTGGTCTCGGAAGTCGCCGGCAGCCTGTGCGACCTGACCGAACGCCTGCTGTCGGCCGGCCAGGTCGACCGGCCGTCGATGCTGGCCCATGTCCAGTCGCTGACGCTGCTGCACCACCGGCGGGTGAAAGGCGACGGCGGCAGCGGGGAAGCGCAGCTATGCGAGGGTCTGGCTGCGCTTGTGGCCCGCTGGCCCGCCGCAACCCTGCCGTGAGCCTGCCCCAACTTTGCCAGGATCCCGGGCGTTAATTCGCAGGCCGGCCGATTCGCGTCGGTGCCGTTCAAGGGATCGTCACGTCATGACTGCCATCAACCGAATCGCCGCCCGTTCCGTTCTCGCCCTGGCGCTTGCCGCCACCGCCGTGGGCTGCGCCGACATGCAGAACAACCCGAAGGCCACGGCCGGCACGCTGCTCGGCGGCGTCGGCGGCGCGGCCATCGGTTCACAGTTCGGCAAGGGCACCGGCCAGATCGTCGGCGTCGCCGCTGGCACGCTGCTCGGCGCCCTGATCGGCAGCGAGGTCGGCAAGTCGCTCGATCGCGCCGACCGCACCTATATGGCGCAGACCACCCAGCAGACGCTGGAAACCGCGCCGTCGGGCCAGTCCGTCGGCTGGCGCAATCCGGACAACGGCAACTACGGTACCGTCGTGCCGCAAGCCGCCTATCAGAATGCGGGCGGCCAGTACTGCCGCGAATATCAGCAGACCGTCACCGTCGGCGGCCAGACCGAGCGCGCCTTCGGCACGGCCTGCCGCCAACCGGACGGTTCGTGGAAAATCGTCTCGCAGTAACGGAATAAAGCGGCGATTGCGGTGTTCGTCTTGAAGGGGCCCAGGCGTTGGGCCCTTTCAGGAGGGACCACAAACATGAAGATCGCGCTGCCGATTCTGGCTGTTGCCGCCGTCGCCCTGGCCGCTTGCGGCCACACCCCGCCGCCCCCGACCACGGTCGCCCAGAGCAGCCTGGGACCCGTTCTGACCGATGCCAAGGGCATGACCCTCTACACCTTCGATCGCGATCCGAACGGCAAGTCGGCCTGCAACGGTCCCTGCGCCACCAACTGGCCGCCGCTGATCTCGGACGATTCGACTTTCCCCACTGGCGCCTATTCGTTTGTTCTGCGCGAAGACGGGCGCGAACAGTGGGCCTACAAGGGCAAGCCGCTCTATACCTGGAGCAAGGATACCAAGCCCGGGGACACGACCGGCGAGAACTTCAACAACGTCTGGCACGTGGCCAGGCCCTGATACGGACAGCAGTCGATGCGGGACGCGCTCGTCGCGCAATTGCCGGGCCTCAGGCGTTACGCCCGGACATTGTGCGGCGACGCGACCCGCGCCGACGACCTGGTCCAGGATTGCGTCGCCCGGGCGCTGGAGCGCGACCATCTGTGGCAGGGCGGCAATCTCCGGGCTTGGCTGTTCACCATCCTGCACAACCTGCATCTGAACGCCGTCCGGGCCGGCCGGTCGCGGCCGGCGCATGAAGCGCTGATCGAGGCGGCCCAGAGCGTCGCCCCGCCCGATCAGCACGAACGGCTTGCCGCCCGCGAGGTGCTGGCGCGCCTGGGCGATCTGCCCGACGACCAGCGCGCCGCGCTGATGCTGGTCGCAGTCGAGGGGCTCAGCTATGAAGAGGTGGCGGCGGTGCAGGGCGTGCCCATCGGCACCGTGATGTCGCGGCTGTCGCGCGCCCGGGCAAGGCTGAGGGCGGACAGCGGCGAGCCGCCGGGACTGAGGCGCGTGAAATGAGCGATCCCATGCTGCCCCCGGGCGACCGCGCCATCGATGCCGAACTGCAGGCGCTGTTCGGCCCGATCGCCGACGAGCCGATCCCCGAGCGGCTGATCGCAGCGGTCGAGCGCCCGTCGCGCCGCCGGGTGCTATGGCGTGCCGCGGCGGGTCTGGCCGTGTTCCTGCTGGGCGGCAGCCTGGGCTGGCTCGCGCATGGCCAGTACCAGACGCCGGCCGCCGACGAGTCGACGCCGCTGGCCGCGTTGGCGCGCGGCGCGGCGCTGGCCCACCGGGTTTTCGCCGTCGAGGTGCGCCACCCCGTCGAGGTCCCGGCTTCGGACGAAGGCCATCTGGTTTCCTGGCTGTCGCGCCGCCTGGGCGTACCGGTGCGGCCGCCGCCGCTCGGCGATCTTGGCTATCACCTGGTCGGCGGGCGCCTGCTGCCCGGCCAGCACGGCCCGGCCGCACAGTTCATGTACGAGACCCCGACCGGCGATCGCCTGACGCTCTACGCCACCACGGCGGCCGGTAGCGACGAGACCGCGTTCCGCTTCCTGCAGGACGGCGACACCGCGGTGTTCTACTGGCTGGACCGCGACGTCGCCTATGCCCTGATCGGCGCGACCGACCGCGCCCGGCTGCTGCCGGTGGCGCAGAAGGTCTACGAAAGGCTGGAGCGTTAGGTCGTGTGGCCTCTTCAGGTCAACCGCGGATAAAGGCCAGCAGATCGGCGTTCAGGACATCGGCATTGAGCGTCAGCATGCCGTGCGAATAGCCCTGGTAGATCTTGAGTGTCGCCTTCGCCAGCAATTCCGCCTGGATCTCGGCATTGCGGAAGGGGACCAACTGGTCGTCGTCGCCGTGCAGGATCAGCGAGGGCACGGTGATCGCCTTGAGGTCGTCGGTCTGGTCGGTTTCGGAAAAGGCCTTGATCCCCGCATGATGGGCGAGCGCGCTGCCCATCATGCCCTGGCGCCACCAATTGTCGACGACCGCCGGCTTCACCTCCGCGCCGGGACGGTTGAACCCGTAGAAGGGACCGCTGGCGACGTCGCGGAAGAACAGCGCGCGGTTGGCGGCAAGACCGGCGCGCAGGGCGTCGAACGCCGCGATCGGTGCGCCGTGCGGGTAGCGCTCGGTGCCGAGCATGATCGGCGGTACGGCGCTCACCAGTACCATCTTGGCGACGCGCCCCTGCGGCTGGCCGAAGCGCGCGACATAGGCGGCCACTTCGCCGCCACCCGTCGAATGGCCGATATGGACGGCGCGCCGCAGGTCGAGTTGCTCGGCAACGGCGGCGGCGTCCGACGCGTAGTGCGCCATGTCGTGGCCGAAATCGACCTGATCGGACCGGCCATGCCCGCGGCGATCATGCGCGACGACGCGATACCCCCGTGAGAGGAAGAACAGCATCTGCGTGTCCCAGTCGTCGGACGAGAGCGGCCAGCCATGATGGAAGACGATCGGCAGGGCGTCCCTGGGGCCCCAGTCCTTGTAGAAGAGGCGGGTGCCGTCCTGCGTGGTGACATAGCCGGTCATGGGAATCTCCTCAGTCGGTTTTTTGGCGTGTCGGCGGTGGCAATTTGCCGGCTCAGTGGCCGACTTCGGCGAAGACGATGCTGGAGAAGCCCGGGACGGTGGCGTCACGGTTCCAGTCGCGCTGCAGTTCGCAGGCAAGCTGGATCCAGCTGATCGGCACGCCGCCCGCCTGGACGATACGGTCGAGCCCGGCGCGGTGCGCCACCTCCGAGGTGCCGCCGACCGCGTCGACCACGGCATAGACCTCGAAGCCTTCGCGCAGCGCATCGAGCGCGGGGAAGACGAGGCAGACTTCGGTCCACAGCGCGACCATGATCAGCTTCTTGCGCCCGGTAGCCTTTACGGCCGCGGCAAACTCCTCGTCCTCCCAGGCGTTGATCGAAGTCCGGTCGATCGGGATCACGCCGGGTAGCTCGTCGGTGATCTGGTGGATGGTCGGCGCGTTGCGCCCGGTCGCGACATTGACGGTCGAGAGCACGACCGGAAGCTCGTAAAGCTTGGCGGTGCGGGCGACCGCGGCGACATTTTCGATCAGCAGGCGCTTGTTCATGGTGGCGATCGAGCCGACCTGCACCGGCTGGAAGTCGATGATCACCAGGGCCGCATTCTGGGGCGTCAGCATCTGGTCGGCGAGCGGATCGCGGATCGTGGCGGAAGACGTCATGGCAAGTCCCTTCCTCGGGTTCGAAGTTGAAATGCTCTGGGCGCAGGGGATCGTTTGCCGGGCGCCCCCCGGCATGAAATTCACGACAATGTTCGGGTGGGTCGCGCGGTCAGGGATCCGCGGCCATATCCATGCAGCGGTTGCCGTTGGGGCCGAAGCCGGAGATATCGACCCTCATTTGCCCGACTCCAGGAAGGCCGTGATGAGCGTGATCGTCGCCTCAGGTTGCTCTTCCATCAGCCAATGGCCCGAATCATGCACCACGGCTTCGGTGACGTTCGACGCGGCATCACGCATGACGACCGCCATCGTCGGCCCGAAGGACTTGTCGCCGCCGATCGCGAGGACCGGCATCGGAAGCTTCGTGCCCTTCGCCCGCCAGGCACGATTGTCGATCACGTCCTGATCGAAGGCCGCGAACTGGGCAAAGCCCGAACGCATGCCGCCCGGCCGCGCATAGAGCGCCGCATAGTGCTGGCGCGACGTTTCGTCGAACCGGGCGGGATCGGCGGAGAATTCGTTCCAGAAGCGATCGAGATAAATGCGCTCCCGGCCGGCGACCAGTCGCTCCATGTCCGGCCCGCCGAAGCGAAAATGCCAGAGCAGCGGGCTCTTCAGGATATCGTCCCACGGCCCGATGCCGGGAAGCGGCGCATCCATCAGCACGAACCGGGTTACGCGGTCCGGCTGCTGGGTAGCGAGCGCGAAACCCACCATGTTGCCGATGTCGTGGGCCACCAGCGCGAAACGATCGATATGCAGCGCGTCGAGGATGCCGGCGATGTCACGAGCCTGCGTCGCCTTGTCATAGCCGTCGGCCGGATGACTCGAAAGGCCCATGCCGCGCAGATCGGGCACGACGACCGTGTGATCCAGCATCAACGCCGTGGCGAGCGGCGACCACATGTCGCCGGTCTCGCCGAAGCCGTGGAGCAGCAC
>JAEYTW010000194.1 GCA_023433835.1 Pseudomonadota bacterium
GCCGACATGCTTGGCGGCGCCGCGCTCGCGGTCGCCGATATCGCCGACGATCGGGCGCAGGCCTTCGCCCGGGCGGCACGTGACGCCGGGGTGCCGGTCAACATCGTCGACCGGCCGGCCCTCAGCGACTTCCAGTTCGGCTCGATCGTCAACCGTTCGCCCGTCGTCATCGGCATCGCCACCGACGGCGCGGCGCCGGTGCTGGCCCAGGCCGTCAGGCGCAAGATCGAAACGCTGCTGCCGCCGGCGCTGGGCGCCTGGGCGGCGCTGGCGCGCAGGCTGCGGCCCGCCGTCGCCCGCCTCGACCTCAAGTCGCGCCGCCGCGCCTTCTGGGAACGCTTCGTCGATCGCGCCTTCGGCCCCGCGCCGACCTCGTCGGACGAGGACGCGCTGGTCGCCGAGATCGGCCGGGCCGGGCCTGCCGGCGGCCGCGTCACCCTGGTGGGCGCCGGGCCGGGCGATGCCGAACTGCTGACGCTCAAGGCCATGCGCGCCTTGCAGGCCGCCGACGTCATCCTGTTCGACGATCTCGTCTCCGACGAGGTGCTGGAACTGGCCCGGCGCGAAGCCCGGCGCATCCTGGTCGGCAAGCGCGCCGGCAGGCCCAGTTGCGCTCAGAGCGAGATCAGCGACCTGATGGTCAAGCTGGCCCGCCAGGGCAAGCATGTCGTGCGGCTGAAATCGGGCGACCCGATGATCTTCGGCCGCGCCGGCGAGGAAATCGCCCGGCTCGACGCGGAAGGAATTCCCGTCGAGGTCGTGCCCGGCATCACCGCCGGCATCGCGCTGGCCGCCACCCTGGGCCTGTCGCTGACCCATCGCGATTTCGCCCGTTCGGTGCGCTTCGTCACCGGCCATTCCCGCCACGGCGGCCTGCCCGCCGATCTCGACTGGACCGCGATCGCCGATCCGACGGCAACGACCATCTTCTACATGGCCGGCCGCACGGGTGCCGAGATAGCCGCCCGGCTGGTCGCGCGCGGCATGCCCGGCGACACGCCGGTCGTGGTCGCCGCCGACCTCAGCCGGCCGGGCGAGACGCTATGGCACGGCGAACTGGCCGAGCTCGGCGCGGCCGCCTCGTCGGCGCCGGTGGTCATCGGCGTCGGCCGCGCCTTCGGCGAACGGCGTCGGTCTTCGGTTACGACTTCCAGCCGGGCGATGCGGCTGCCTGCCTGATCCACAACTTCTTCCTGGTCGCCATTCCCTCCAGCCTTTCTCATGTTGTAAGCTGCCGAATCGGTATCGCATTCAACTAGAGAATCACGATCACTACCGGAGGAGACGTCATGCGCGCAGGCTCGCTGCTGCTGTTGTTCGGGCTGCTGGCGATCGGTCCTTCGGCGGCGCGGGGCCAGACGCCACCAACGCATCTCGAACCCACCTTTCCACCGACCTGCACCGTGCTGCGGGCCGGCGCGACGATCAGCTGGACGGTGCAGAGCGCCCTGGATCGCTGCCCGCCCTACATGGCGGTCGAGCTGGCGCTGGGCCCCCGGGACGAAGATCACAGCTTCCTCATCGATCCGATCACGCTGCCGGAGAACGTCTCGCTGATCATCGACGGCGGCGTAACCGTCTACGGCACCACCGATGCCAGCCGCTACCAGCTGGAACCGATACCCGCCGCTACCGCCGACAAGATCGATCACCCGGTCGTCTGCGGTACCGTCGGCCCCTATCCCATCATCGCCTGCAAGCCGCTGATCACCATGTCCAGCGGCAGCGGCATCTACGGCTACGGGGTGATCGACGGCCAGGGCCAGATGCCGGTCACCGTTCTGGAAAGCGGCACGATCCCGAGTTGGTGGAGCCTGCTGACCGCCAAGAAGCAACGGACCGCCGGCTGCGCCTCCCTGCCCGCCACCGAGACCTGCGAACAGGCGGCACCGATGGTGATCTGGGCGGGCAATACCGACGGCACGTCCAAGGACATGCAGCTCTACAAGATCACGGTGCGCAATCCGCCATTCCATAGCATCAAGCTTTCCGGCACCCGCATCACGGCCTGGGGCGTCAAGGTCCAGGCCCCCTGGACCATTCCCAATTCGGACGGGTTCGACGTTCATGGGAATGATATCCTGATCAGGGACAGCATCGTCGCCAATGGCGACCAGGATGTCGCCATCACTTCCGTGAACCAGGCCATAACCGGCAACATCCGGGTCGAGGGCCTGCGGGCCTACGGCAAGGGCGGTGTTGCCTTGCTGGACGATGGCGCGGGCATCAGCGGCGTGACGGTCCGCGACTTCGCCATGACCGGAAACCTGCCTGGTGTCACGGGCACCGCCGTCAACGGAATGACCGAGGCGCAGATGCAGAAGCTGGGGGTCGCCTATTACGGCCAGGCACTGCCGAGCGCCACGCACAACACCCAGGGGCTGCAGATCAACACGGCGCTGCACGGCGATCTGCCCGACGGCAGGAAGATCGACAAGGTGCTGTTCGACACGGTCTGTCTTGCCGACATCGTCCAGCCCATCCATATCGGTCCGATCACCAGGCCGCCGGCGGCGCGGCTGCCGGCCATCGGACCGGTCACGTTCCGTGACGTGCATGTCATGCCGCCCGGCGAGCAGTTCGTCATCGTGCCCCACGACGGCAAGCCACCCTACGACCGCGCCAGATACGATCTGGCCTTGCAATCCGACGACGGGAACAGCACCGCACTGACCTTCGAGAACCTCGTCATCGGCGACGATACCCGCACCGGCAAGGCGCTGTTCGGCACGATCGTCGCCGAGAACAACGATATCTCGGTCAGGAAGAACCTCTACCCGAAACTCCTCGACGAGATGGACCGCCCATCCGACAATCCCGACTGGACCTTCCGGAACAACATTTATCCGAGCAAGGGGGAAACGCACGTCCCGCTGCCCGACCCGCCCTGCCCGCCCAGCCTGTTCCCGTTCCTGAGCGGCGAGCTCTATGCGGGGCTGGGCCCGGCCCCCACCGGATACATGGCCAACCTGCAGAAGGCCGTCGTCAGGCCGGAAACCTCGGTGACGCTGTTTGCCGTCGTCCAGCCGGCGATGTCCCAGACCACGCAATACATGCCCGAAATCTACGGTGCCGTGCCGGGCCTGCTCGCCGTGGGCTCGCCGGCCCTCGATGCGCCGGTCGTTTTCTTCGACGATGGGAAACGGCTGGGGACCGGCACGCTCGGCCGCAACGGCACGCTGGCGACGTTCACGATCGACGGGATCGCGGAAGGCAGCCACCGCTTCACGGCCGAGTATGTCGATGCCTCAAGCCCCCCGATGTATCGGCCGTTTGCGTTCGGCGACGTGGTGATCGACGCGACGCGCTGACCTCACGGCCCGCCGCGGCCGCCGACTGCGCATAGACGTTGGTCTTCACCGTCTCGTCGAACTGCTCGCTGGTGATGTCGAGGATCGATTTGCGGCTGATCTGACGGGCGGCGTTGTTGACGAGAATGTCGAGACCGCCGAGCTGCGTATTGGCATCCGCGATCAGCTTGGCGCAGACCGCCTCGTCCTTGATGTCGCCGGGCAGGGCCACGAATTTCCGGCCGGCCTGGCGCACCTGCTCCCCCACCGCGCGGGCATCGGGTTCCTCGTCGGGCAGATAGCCGATCGCCACGTCTGCCCCCTCGCGGGCGAAGGCGATCGCGGTGGCCCGGCCGATACCGCTGTCGCCCCCGGTGATGAAGGCCTTCATGCCGGCCAGCCAGTTCGCGCCGCGATAGTTCGCCTCGCCATGATCGGGCCGCGGCGTCATCTTGTCGGTCAGGCCGGGCCAGGGTTGCCGCTGCGTCGGAGACGGCGGCTTGGCGAAGTCGGCCGCACGCGCGTTGGTCGGCGCGCCGGGCGCGTGCTGCTCCCGGGCCAGCGCCGGCGCCACCGAGGCGGCGGCCAGCCCCAGCAC
>JAEYTW010000209.1 GCA_023433835.1 Pseudomonadota bacterium
CCTGGTGCGCATCGGGGTGCATCGGGGGTGGGGCGACGGCGGGGGCCGCCTGCGCGCAAAGAACGGCCGCCCCGCCGCCGACGACGACGGGGCGGCCGTGACCCAGGCCTAATAGAACCAGCGGGCCGGCACGGTGACGAGGCTCGGGAACAGCACCATCACGAACATGATGACGAATTCGGCGACCATGAAGGGCAGCACGCCGCGTGTCACCGCATCCATGCCGACCCGGCCGACCCCGGCGACGGTATTGAGCACGACGCCGACCGGCGGGGTGATCAGACCGATGGCGTTGTTGATCATGAACAGCACGCCGAAATAGACGGGGTCGATGCCGGCGGCCTTGACCAGCGGCATCAGCACCGGGGTCAGGATCAGGATGGTCGGCGTCAGGTCGAGCGCGGTGCCGACGATCATCACCAGCACCATGATCGCGATCATCAGCAGCGTCGGCGTGCCGATCAGCGGCTCGAGCAGGGCCACCACCTCGGCCGGGATGTTGGCCACCGTGATCAGCCAGGCGCTGACCGCCGCGGCCGCGACCAGGAACATCACGACGGCGCTGGTCCGCACCGCCCGGACGAACACGCCGTACAGCGCCGACAACTTCAGCTCGCGATAGACCACCGTCGAAATGAACAGCGCATAGACGGCGGCGACCACGCCGGCCTCGGTCGGGGTGAAGACACCCATCTTCAGGCCGACGATGATGATGACGGGCAGGACCAGCGCCCAGACCGCCTCCCGCAGCGCCACCCCGAGATCGCGCAGCGGCCGGCGCGGCGGCGGGGTGAAGCGGTCGCGGCGGGAGATCCACCACCAGGTCGCGCAGAGGGTCAGCGCCAGCATGATGCCGGGGAAGATGCCGGCCATGAACAGCCTGGAGATCGAGACGTTGGCCGCCACGCCGAACACGACATAGCCGATCGAGGGCGGCAGCACGGGCGCGATGATGCTGGCCGAGGCGATCAGCCCGCCGGACCGCGCCCGGTCGTAGCCGGCCGCCGTCATCATCGGCAGCAGCAGCGCCGACAGTGCCGCGGCATCCGCGACGGCGGAACCGGAGAGGGCCGCCAGCAGCAGCGCCGCGAAGATCGTGACGAACCCCAGCCCGCCGCGCACGTGGCCGAACATGATCAGCGCCAGGTTGACGATGCGGCGCGACAGCCCACCGGCATTCATCACCTCGCCGGCCAGCAGGAAGAAGGGAATGGCGAGCAGCGGGTAACTGTCCGCGCCGTGGATCACGTTCTCGGCCAGGATCTGGGCATCGAACATGTCGAGATGCCACATCAGCGCCGCGCCGCAGACCAGCAGCGCGAAGGCGATCGGAATGCCCAGCGCCATCGCCCCGATCAGCGAGGCGACGAAGACGAAGATGGTCATGCGTGGTCCTCGGATTCCCGGATGATCACGAGATCCTCGTCGCGCACCCGGCCGGTGACGAGCCGGATCAGTTCGGCGGCCAGGATCACCGCCGACGACACCGCGAAGACCACCCCGGCCGAATAGAACCAGGCGAGCGAGGCGCCCGAGGACGGCGCGGTGACGTTCCAGTTGAGGATGGTCTGGTCGAGGGCGCCGCGGAACAACAGCCAGCAGACGAACAGCATCAGCAGGTAACCGACGGTCAGGCAGATCTTCTTGCCGAGCGGCCCGAGGCGCCCTACCAGGAATTCGGTGCCGAGATGGCCGTGATGGCGCAGCGCGATGACGCCGCCGAGGAACGTGGTCCAGACGAACATCCAGCGCGACAGCTCTTCGGTCATGGTGATGCCGGAATTGAACAGGTAGCGCAGCGCCACGTTGGCAAAGACCAGCACGACCATCAGCGCCAGCAGCACGACGGTGACGACCTCGAGCAACTGGCAGTAGCGCGATATCAACCGGTTCATGGCGTTTCCAGGTCCACGGCTGCCAGGCTGTGGCTGAGGCGGTAGAGCGCGGCCAACGGCGGGGCCGCGATGCCGGCGACGGGCAGGTCCACGCCGTCGACGGCATCGGCGTCGTAGCCGGACAGCAGGACGATCCAGTCGGCCACGGCATCGCCGCCGCGGATGCGCTGCTCGGTGGTCTCCGCCAGGTCGGGAGTCTCAGTCCGCAGGAGATGCGCAGCCGTCAGGCCGGGGCGTGCCGGCAGCCCGGCCAGCACTGCCCAGAGGGTCTGGCACAGTTCTTCCGCCCTGCCCGGTGCCGGCGACAGGCGCAGGGTGCGCATGTACCGCCCGACGCCGCCGCCGAAGCTTGCCACGACGCGGCACTGGCTGCGCACCATGTTGCGGTGATGCGGCATCAGCCGCGCCGACCAGGGCGTCGGGTCGTTCAGCCGCGCCAGATAGCCCGGCGAGCCCAGGGTTTCGTAGTCATCGAGCTCGTAGAGCACGAAAAAACCCTCGGCCCCGCCCGCATCGGCCCAGCGGGATCCCCGGCGGAAGCCCGGAATCCGCATCCGCTCGGGGAAATGCTCGTGGGAATGCCAATCCTCGAACTCCGCGCGCAGGGGCATGGCGATATCCCACCACATGGCGATGGCGGCCGATCCGAGCAGGGCCATGGCCGTCTTAGTTCGCGCGCAGGCGGGCGATCTCGTCGGCCACCTGCCTGGCCAGCGGGCCGACCTCGGACGAGAATTTCTCGACCACCGGCCGCACCTTCTCGCGCATACGGTCGAGTTCGGCGGCCGAGACCTCGTTGACCTGCATCGCCTTGCGCAGACGGTCGACCGCCTCGGTCTCCTGCACCTGGAGCGTTTTCCGTTCCTCGGCCTTGGCTTCGTCGGCCGCGGCCTGGATCAGCGCGCGATCGTCAGGCGACAGCGCGTCCCAGGTCTTCCTGCTCATCAGGAGCGGCATGCCGGTATAGAGATGCCGGGTCAGCGACAGGTACTTCTGCACCTCGGCGAACTTGGCCGATTCGATCACCGCCACCGGGTTGTCCTGGCCATCGATCGCCTTCGATTCCAGCGCGCCGTAGACCTCGCCGAAGCTCAGCGGCACCGGGTTGGCGCCGAGCGCCTTGAAGGTTTCGATATAGATCGGCGAGGCGATGACGCGCAGCTTCAGCCCGGCGATATCCTCCGGCCTGGTGATCGGGTGCTTGGAGTTGGTGATGTTGCGGAAGCCGAGATCCCAGATGCCCAGCCCGACGATGTTCTGGTCCTGCAGCTTCGCCATCAGCGCCCGGGCGATCTCGCCGTCGCTCAACGCATAGGCTTCCTTGAAATCCCGGAACAGGAACGGGAAGTCGAAGACCATGAATTCCTTGTTGAGCCCGGCCAGCAGGCCCGTCGCCATCGTGGTGAAATCGAGCGTGCCGCCGCGCACCGCCGACAGGTTCTGCTGATCGGTGCCGAGCACGGCGTTGGCGAAGATGTTGACCTTGATGCGGCCGTTGCTTTTGGCCGCGACGACGTCGGCGAATTTCTGGGCGCCGATGCCGATCGGGTGGTCCTTGGCCAGGCTGAAGCCGAATTTCAGCGTCTTTTCCTGCGCCGCGGCACCGAACGCCGTGGCCAACAGGGCAATACCGGTCAGGCAGCCGAGCGCGCGCCGGCCGAGCTTCGCATTCCTCATGTTTCTCTCCCCATGTCTATCCGGCTGGATATCAGTCGATTTTTTGGATGTCTATCGAATTTTGAATGACGTTCAAAATTTGACAGCCAACATGGCCACCGGCTAGATAACCCCGTTTTGGCGGCATAAGCGCCGATCGTCGCCCCGGCGAAAGCCGGGGCCCAGGGCAAGGAATGTCGCAAGCGGACCTGCGCTTTCCCTGGATCCCGGCTTTCGCCGGGATGACGCTTGGCCTTTAAATCGGCGCCTATGCGTGTTGGCGGGGTGGTGCATGAGCGGGTCGCTCGAAAAGTCCTTGGCAGTGCTCGAATATCTGTCCGCCCGCCCCGATGGCGCGGCGCTGGCCGACATCGCCTCCGACCTCGACCAGCTGCGCAGCGGCTGTCATCGCACGCTGCAGGAACTGGTGCGCTACGGCTATGTCCGCGCCCTCCCCAACAAGGGCGACTACGCGCTGACCACCAAGCTCGCCTCGCTCGGCCTGAGCTTTCTCAGCAAGTCCGGCGTGGTCGACATCGCCCAACCGATCATCGACCGGCTGGCCCGCACGACCGAGGAACTGGTGCGGCTCGCCATCGTCGACGGCGAGCGGCTGACCCTGGTGGCGAAGGCGCAGGGGGCCAAATCCGGCCTGCTCTACGACCCCGACATGGGTATCGAATTGCGCCTTTCCTGCAGCGCGGCCGGCCATGCCTGGCTGATGACCTTGACCGAGGAACAGGCGCTGGAAGCGGTGACGCGGCAGGGCTTCGGCCAGCCCGAGCATTTCGGGCCGAAGGCGCCGACGACGATCAAGGCGCTGCTGGCCATGCTGCGCGACAGCCGCAAGCGCGGCCATGCCATGCTGCGCGACGTCTATGCGCCGGGCATGAGCTCGATGGCCGCCCCGGTGCAGCGCGCCGGCGAAGGGGCGCGCGGCGTGCTGGTCATCGCCGGCCCGTCGATGCGGCTGACCGAGGAGCGCATGCTGAAATTCGCCGAGCCGCGGTGCGCCGCGGCGCACGAACTGGCCCAGGCCGGCACGGCCTCGCCGCTGTTGAAGGCCGCCCAGCTCGGCACCTGGGGCAACAGGCTGGCTTAGCCCGGTTTCAACTGGCGCAGATGGCGCAGCGCCATCAGCGAGCGGCGGCTGGACGGCATCAGCGCCAAGGTCATCAGCGCGGCGGCAAGCCCCGTCCCCGTCGCCAGGCACAAGCCTAGCACCGGCATGATGTCGGTCGGGATCACGAAGCGGCGCAACACCAGCACGACGGCCGCGGCGACGAGCGCGGCGACGACCGAGGGCAGCACCGCGCCGTGCAGATCACGAAGCCGGACCGGCCCCCGGCGGGTCGCCAGCCAGAATGCCACCGGGGTGCGCACGAGCAGGCCGGTCAGGGCGAACGAGGCGGCGATGCCGGTAACGCCGAAGCGCAGGCCGACGACGATGCCGGCGATCGACAGCGCGCAATCGACCAGGGTGGCGCGCAGCATCTCGCCGGTGCGGTTCTGGGAAAGATAGAGCAGGCCCAAGGCCAGCATCGTCGGCAGATAGGCGGCGGCGAAGCCGAACCAGGCGACCAGGGGCACGCCATCCGTCCAGCGCGGGCCGAACAGCAGCAGCACGACCCAGTCGGCCATCGCCGGCACCATGGCAAACAACGGCATGGTCAGCATCGCGAGCCATTGCAGCATGTCGGCAAACAGCTGGCGGTAGCGCTCGTCCTGACCCGTGGTCAGGCGGCTCAGGCCCGGCATCGCCACGGCAAAGATCGGGGCGTTGATATTGTTGATCGGCAGCATCAGCAGTTTCAGGGCCCGTTCGTACAGGCCCAGCATGCTGGGTCCCCACAGCCGCCCGATGATCACCTGGTCGAGGCTGCGGGTCAGCGCCACGGCGAGGTTGGCGCCGGTGACCGAGGCGCCGAAGCGCAACAGATCGCCGACGCCTGCAGCCCGGGCAGGCCGGGACGGCCGCCAGCCGCAGAGCGTCCAGCAACCGATCATCACGAGGGCCGGCGAAATCAGCCGCTGCGCGACGAGCGACCAGTAGTCGAAGCCCGCGCAGGCCATGGCGATCGCGACGGCAAAACCGACGACCTCGGCCCCGGCATCGATGACCGCGACCGAGGTGAAGCGCATCTGCCGGCGCAACAGTGCCCAATGCTGGACGGTGAGCCCGGACAACAGGAAACCGATCGCCAACAGCTGGGTCATCGCCACCAGGTCGGGCGCACCGTAGAACCAGGCGATGGCCGGGGCCACGGCGGCCAGGCCCGCCGCCAGCAGCGCGCCAATGCCGGCATTGATCCAGAACAGGGCCGAGACCTGTTCGTGGGTGATGTCGGGGCGCTGGATCGTCGCCGACGACAGGCCGAGTTCCTTGACCAGGTCAAGCAAGGTGTTGATCGCCGCGACCATGGCGATCAGGCCGAAGGCTTCCGGCGCCAGCAGGCGCGCCAGGATGACGATGGTGCCGAACTGCACCACCATCTTCACCATCTGGGCGCCGAGGGTCACCGTACCGCCGCGGATCGAGCGGCGGCCGATGTCCTCGACGAGATGGTCGGCTTTGAGGTGATCAGCCCGCGGCACGGGCCTGGTTTCCGACGTGGTCGACATACCAGCGATAGGTCCGCTCCAATCCCTCCTCCAACGTCGTCCTGGCCGTCCAGCCCATGGCCTTCAGGCGCGAGACGTCCATCACCTTGCGCGGCGTGCCGTCGGGTTTCGAGCGGTCGAATTCGAGCTTGCCGCGGAAGCCGACCACCCGGCAGATCGCCTCCGCCAGCTCGGCGATCGATATCTCGATGCCGGTGCCGAGGTTGACGAAGTCTTCGCCGGAATGGTGCTGCATCAGGAAGACCAGGCCGTCGGCGGCATCGTCGACATAAAGCAGTTCGCGCAGCGGCTTGCCCGAACCCCAGACGGTCATGACCGGGCTGCGGTCGAGCCGGGCGCGATGGGCCTTGGCCAGCAGGGCCGGCACCACGTGGCTCTGCATCAGGTCGAAATTGTCGCCTGGCCCGTACAGGTTCGTCGGCATGGCCGAATTGAAGTGGCAGCCATATTGCCGGCGATAAGCCTGGGCCAGCTTGATGCCGGCGATCTTCGCTATGGCATACCACTGGTTGGTCGGCTCGAGCGGCCCGGTCAGCAGCGCATCCTCACGGATGGGCTGGGCCGCCTCGCGCGGGTAGATGCAGGACGAGCCGAGGAACAGCAGCTTCTCGACATCGGCATGGCGCGACGCCTCGATGACATTGGCCTCGATCAGCAGGTTGTCGTAGAGGAATTCGGCTGGCCGCGAATCGTTGGCATGAATACCGCCGACCCGGGCCGCCGCCATGAACACGGCTTGCGGCCGGGCAATCGCCATCCAGCGCGTCACCTGGTCCGGCGAACGCAGGTCGACCCGGTCGCGGGGGGGG
>JAEYTW010000329.1 GCA_023433835.1 Pseudomonadota bacterium
CCGGTGCGGGCGCGCGAGTTCGGCGCCATCGTCGGCGCCAATGGCGCCGGCAAGTCCAGCCTGATCCGCACCATCGCCGGCATCGAACGGCCGCGCGCCGGCTCGATCCGATTCAAGGGCCAGGAAATCGGCGGGCTGCCCAGCTACAAGGTCTGCAACCTCGGGGTGGGGCAGGTCGCCGAAGGGCGCCAGATCTTCCCGACCATGACCGTCGCCGAGAACCTGGAGATGGGCGCGCTGCTGCCGCGGGCGAAATCGAAGGCCCGGCCGACGATGGAGCGGGTCTACGGCCTGTTCCCGCGGCTGGCCGAACGCCGCAAGCAGCTGGCCGGCACGATGTCGGGGGGCGAGCAGCAGATGCTGGCCATCGGCCGCTGCCTGATGGGCCAGCCCGAGCTGATGATGTTCGACGAACCCTCGCTGGGCCTGGCCCCGGCGGTCGTCCAGGAAGTCTTCCGTATCATCCGCCAGCTGGCCGAGGAGGGCATGACCGTGATCCTGGTCGAGCAGAACGTTGCCGTGTCGCTGAAGCTGGCCGGCCACGCCTACGTGCTGGAAAACGGCCGCATCGTGATGTCGGGCACCGGCGCCGAACTGCTCGACAACGACCAGGTGCGCAAGGCTTACCTGGGCCTGTGAGATCGGCGGGAGGGCCGGCGATGAGTAAACCCCCATTCGCCCCGCTCGACCTCGCCCCGGCGCGGGTGACACTGACCCCCACGGCCGACGGCGGCTTCCTCGCCGCCGCCCCCGATCCGCTGGGCGCATACGATCCGAGCCTGGGTCGGCTGTTCAAGGCGGCCGTGGCCGCCGCGCCCGAGCGGATCTTCCTGGCCGCACGCGGGCCGGCCGGCGGCTGGCTCTCCCTGACCTATGCCGAGGCGGACGCGAAGGTTGCGGGCCTGGCGCAAGGCTTGCTCGATCGCGGCCTCGGGCCCGATCGACCGCTGTTGATCCTGTCGGGCAACGCGATCGACCACGCCCTGCTGGCCCTGGCCTGCTTCGTTGCCGGCATCCCCGTCGCCACCGCCTCGCCGGCCTATGCCTTGCAGAGCCAGGATCTGGCCAAATTGCGCCATATCGCCGCGCTGGTGACGCCGGGCCTGGTCTATGTCGCGGATACAGGGCCCTTCGCCCGCGCCCTCGATGCGCTGGCAGCGCTGCCGGTGTTGTGCAGCCATGACGGGGCGAACCGCGGCGTGCCGACCCTGAACGACCTCGCCGCGCCCCCCGATCATCGCCGGCTGGCCGACGCGCTCGCCGCGACGGGGCCCGAGACGATCGCGCGCATCCTGTTCACCTCGGGCTCGACCGGCCTGCCCAAAGGGGTGATCAACACCCATGGCATGCTGACCGCCAACCAGCAGATGCTGGCCCAGATCTGGCCGTTCCTGAACGAGGCGCCGCCGGTGCTGCTGGACTGGCTGCCGTGGAACCACACCTTCGGCGCCAATCATAATTTCAATCTGGTGCTGCGTCATGCCGGCACGCTCCATATCGATGGCGGCAAGCCGGCGCCGGGGCTGATCGAGCAGACGGTGCGCAACCTCGCCGAACTGTCGCCGACGGTCTATTTCAACGTGCCGGCCGGCTTTGCCGGGCTGTTGCCGCATCTGGAGCGCGACGAGGCACTGGCCAGGAATTTCTTCCGCAAGCTGCGCCTGATCTTCTATGCCGGCGCCGCCTTGCCGCAGGATCTCTGGGAGCGGCTGGAGGCGTTGTCGATCCGCCTGTTGGGCCATCGCGTGCCGATGACCTCGTCCTGGGGGTCAACCGAGACCGCGCCGCTGGCCACCGCCGCCCATTATCCGATCGAACGGGCCGGGGTGATCGGCCTGCCGGTGCCGGGCGTGACCCTGAAGCTGGTGCCGGCCGGCGGCAAGCTGGAGGTGCGGGTCAAGGGCCCGAACGTGACGCCGGGCTACTGGCGGCGCGACGACCTGACGGCGCAGGCCTTCGACGACGAAGGCTACTACATGATCGGCGATGCCTTGCGCCTGGTCGATCCGGCGGTGCCTGAGCAAGGCTTCGTCTTCGATGGCCGCGTCGCCGAGGATTTCAAGCTGAACACCGGCACCTGGGTGCATGTCGGCGCCTTGCGCGTCGCCGCCCTGGCCGCCTGTTCGCCGGTGCTGCAGGATGCCCTGGTCACCGGCCACGACCGCGGCGAGATCGGCCTGCTGGCCTGGCCGAACCTGGCCGGCTGCTGCGCCCTGGTCGGTGCCGAGCTTGCGCCTGGCGACCTGATTGCGCATCCGCTGGTGCGGGCACGGATCGCCCAGGGCATCGCGGCATGGAATGCCGAACGCCCGGGCTCGTCTTTCCGCATCGGCCGCGTGCTGCTGCTGGCCGATCCGCCGTCTGTCGATGCCGGCGAGATCACCGACAAGGGCTACATCAACCAGCGTGTCGGGTTGGAACTGCGCGCCGCCGAGGTCGCGCGGCTCTACGCCGACGACCCCGCCGTCATCCGCCCGGCTTGAGCCGGCCGGAAGGCGCCGAGCAGCAGGATGAGCGACAGGGCGGACATGGCGGCCCCGGTGATCGCCGCGCCCTGCCAGCCGGCCAGGCCGATCGCCGCGGCATAGGCCGGCGGCCCGATCAGCGAGCCGGCGGCGCCGAACTGCGCCAGCAGGCCGTTGCCCCGCGCCATCGCGCCCGAGGTCGGCGCGAGGTCGGGCAGGCGGGCAAAGGTGACGGCCGGCACGACGCCGGTGACGACGTTCAGCGCGATCGCCAGCGCCGCGGCCGCGACGCTGCCCGTCGCCAGCCCGAAAAGGCCGACCAGCATCAGCGCCGGCAGGATCATGCACAGGCCGAGGATCGCGGGCAGCGCCCGGCGATGGCGCAGCACCCGGCCGGCGGCCAGTCCCCCGAACACCGTGGCAAACGAGGCCAGGCCGGTGAGCAGCCCGGCCGTGCCGGTGGCCAGGCCGAGCTTGTCGGCGAAGTAGCTCGGCAGCAACGCCAGCTGCCCGACCGCGAACACCGTGTAGCAGCCGAAGCCGACCGACAGCCGCCACACCGGCAGGGGCGGCATGCCGGCGGTTTGCGGTGCGCCGCGGCGCCCGTCGCCCGCGGGCCGTGGCAGGAACCAGACCACGGCCAGCGCCGCGGCAGCCAGCACGGCCGACGCAAACAGGACCGGCCGCCAGGACAGGGCAGGGGCGACCAGCCCGGCCAGCACGCTGCCCAGCGCGAAGCCGACGGGAAAGAACGTGCTCCACAAGGCCATCGCCATGCCGCGCTGGCCTGACGTCGCGGTCAGCGCCATCAGCGTCGGGGCGGCGACGACGATGGCGAGGTAGCCGAGGCTTTCGACGAGGCGCCAGGCGAACAGCACCGGCACCGTGCCGGCCAGCGCCTCGCCGATGCCGGCGACGGCGAGCAGCCCGAGGCCGACGCCCAGGACGGTGCGCGTGCCATGGCGCCCGACGATGGTGCCGGCGACGAGGCCGATCGCCGCCCCGCCGGTCTCGATCAGCGAGACCAGGGCGGCCGCCGCGGTCAGGCCAAGCCCGAGATCGGGCTGGATCACCGGCACCAGGGCCGCGAATTTCCCCAGCTGGGCCGAGGCCAGCAGGCCGATCGCGTAGATGACAAGAATGGCCGGCCAATGTCCGGTGGCCATGACACGCCTCCGATTTGCGGATGGCGGCAGGCTAACGCGCCGGCGCGGGCCGTGGCGGAATAAGTTATTCCAGGGTTTCGGCCAGCCGGGCGAAGCTGCCGTCGGACAGCTGGAAGCGGGTCCAGGCTAGCAGCGAAGGCTCGATCGGCACTTCGTTGGATCGGTTGGCGCCGGTTTGCAGCCGCACGACCGGCGGGCGGCGGTCGAACCAGCCGGCCTCGCCCAGCCGCGCTTCGGCCGCGACGATATCGGCCGTGGCGTAGCGCCACAGCGACTGGCCGCGCAATTCGGCAAAACTCAAGCCCCAGCTCTGCGTTCGCGGGCGCGACGCCGCAAACAGCCGGTGGCTGAGGTCGCAGATCAGGTGGACGCGGGCCGGCGAGTGTTCGACCAGCCGGGCCAGCGCGAAATCCGCCGCGCTGTCGAGGCGGGCGCCGAGCAGGTCGCGCAAGGCGTCTGCCTCATCCGCATCGGGCAGCAGCGCACCCGATTCCCAGCGCGAGATCGTGCCCTGCGACACGCCCAGCACTTCGGCCGCATGGCTCTGCTTGATCCCGTTCAGGGTCCGCCAGACCTTGAGCGACCGGCCGAGGCTGCGCCCGTCTTCCAGCATCAGGCACCCCGGGCGATGAAGGCGGGGTTGCGGAAGCCCGGCTTGCCGTAGGTCAGCTCGCGGCCGTCGAGATCGGTGACCGACCCCCCGGCGGCGACCAGCACCGCCTGGCCGGCGGCGGTGTCCCATTCGGAGGTCGGCCCGAAGCGGGGATAGAGATCGGCCGATCCTTCGGCCAGCCGGCAGAATTTCAACGAAGACCCCGCGCCGACCGTGCTGCGGCACTTGACGTTGGCGAGATAATCCTCGGTCGCCTGGTCGCGATGGCTGCGGCTGGCCAGCACGTCGTGGCCGTCTTCCGGGCAGCAGCGCACGCCGATGGCTTCCGGCCCGCTGTTCTGGCGCCAGCGCCACGCGCCCTGGCCCACGACCCCGAGATAGAGTTCGGACAAGACCGGTGCCTGGACCAGCCCCAGGATCGGCCGGCCATCCTCGATCAACCCGAGATTGACGGTGAACTCGCCGTTGCGCGAGACGAACTCGCGCGTGCCGTCCAGCGGGTCGACCAGCCAGAACCGGGTGCCCAGCGTGCCGGGCGCCTCGCCGCGCGCCATCGATTCCTCGGCGACGATCGGAATGCCCGGTGTCAGTTCGCGCAGCCCGGCCAGGATGATGGCTTCGGCCGCTTCGTCGGCGTCGGTCACCGGCGAGGCGTCGGCCTTCTCGCGCGCGACGAAATCGGCGCCGTAGATATTGAGGATGGCGGCGCCGGCGGTTTCGGTCAGGACGCGCAGGCGATCGAGAAGATCGGTATCGAAATGCGACATGCCCCCATTTTAGCCGGGTTCAGGCGCTGGCCGCCATCCTGCTTGCATCGCTGACCCGCGCTTCCAGCCATTCGGCCACCTCGATCCAGGCGGTGATCGGGAAACCGGGGCGGAAGAAACCGAAATGGCCGATCGCGCCGACACGCCAGTCGACCGGGTCGATCATGCGCAGGTCCCGGTCGGCGAAGGCGTAATCGTCGTGCAGCGCGCGCACGGCCGCGGGCGGGGCGAAATCGTCGTCGGTGAAGGCGTAGAAGCGATAGGGGCGGGTGAAGCGGGCAAAGGCATCGGCCTCGCCGATGAATTCCGGCTGCCTGCACCAGCGGGCCCATTGGCGCGCGACGGCCGGCGGCAGGGCCATGCCGAAGATGCCGGCCGGAACGTGGCCGAACAGCCGCGCCAGTCCGGGCACCACCACATGCCAGTCAAGCCAGCGGCGGTAGCGCAGCGGCCGCGGCCAATGGCCCCAGTAACCCGACTGGGCGCCGATGCCGACGGCGGCGGCGAGGCGGTTGGCGTTGGGCGCGAGGGCGATCATCTGCCCGCCGGCCGAATGGCCGACGGTGACGATCTGCAGGCCGGGGAAGCGCCCGGTCACCCAGTCGATGACGCCGGCGAGGTCGCGGGTGCCCCAGTCGCGCATCGTCGCCGCCTCCTGGATCACCGGACCGTTCAGCGAACCGCCGGTGCCGCGGTAGTCGAACGTGACGACGGTGATGCCGCGATCGGCCAGCCAATGGGCGAAGGCCGTATAGAACTGCCGGCGTACGCCGGTCGCGCCGGCCAGGATGGCGACGAGGCGGGCGCCGCGCGCCTGGTAGACGGTGGCGGCGAGCGGCCGCCGGTCGCGGGCGGGGATGGTCAGGTCGGTGGCTTCGGTCATGGCGGTCGTCCTGCTTGAGGTCAGGCCAGGATGCGGCCGATATTGCAGTGCGACAAACGCAGGTTTCTCCTCGTCGGATGAATCCTGTTCACCTCACAAGGTCGGCCATCAGCCCGTGCAGCCAGGCGCGGCAGGCCGCGATTTCCGGCCGGTCGGTATCGGCCGGCCGCCAGACCAGGTTGTAGCTGCGACCCGGCAGCCGCGGCCCCAGCGCCTCGACCAGGCCCAGCCGGGCGAGATGGGCATCGAGCAGCGGGAAGAAGCCGAGCGCCACGCCGCCGCCGCGCGCGGCGATCGCATAGGCGGCGGTGGTGCTGTCGACCGTCAGCCGGCGCAGCGGTTTCACCTGCGGGGCCGCCGCCGCGGCCAGCCAGGTTTCCCAGACATCGTGCCGTGGGGCCGTATATATGAGTGTCTGCCCGGCCAGATCGGCCGGATCGCGCAGCCTCCTGGCGATGTCGGGCGTGCAGACCGGGGCGAAGGCGACCGACAGCAGCGGTTCGCTGGCCAGCCCCGGCCAGGGGCCGGCCGAGAACCGCACGGCCATGTCGCTTTCGCCGCCGGCGACGTCGACCACCCGCGTGGTCGTATCGATCGACAGTTCGACATCGGGATGCGCCGCCTGGAATTCGGGCAGCCCCGGCATCAGGCAGATGTCGGCGATCAGCGGCAGGGCCGAGATATGCAGGCGCCGGCCACGCGCGGTCAGCGCCCCGATGCGCCCGGCCAGCAGGTCGAAGGCCTGGGTGGTGGCGGCGAGCAGCGCCTCGCCCTCCCGGCTCAGCACCAGGCCGCGGTTCAGGCGGTGGAACAGGGTGAGGTCGAGTTGGTCTTCCAGCCCCCGCACCGCGTGGCTGACCGCCGAGGGGGTCAGGTTGAGTGCCGCGGCCGCGGCCTTGAAGCTGCCCAGGCTTGCCGCCATGTGGAAGGCGCGGAGCGGCCCCAGCGGCGGCAGGCGCGGATGGTCCGGCATTCAGCGCTTCAGTTTGCGCAGGTCTACGGTTTCGAGCGAGATGACGGCGATATTGATCAACTGCTTGCCGGCATTCTCGAAATTCACCGTGACCCGGCCGTCGACGGCGGACTGTACCTGGCCCAGGCCCCAGTCGGGCTGGCCGGGATGCCTGACCCAGGTCCCTGGGGTCAAATCGATCATGGCGCCTCGCTAGCTTTTCGCCATAATCGCGCCCCGCCGCCAACCTGACTAGCGCGAAATGCCTGCCAGACGTGACCGATCGAGCCGATAACCTGATACGCGAAGCCGAGGCGCATTTTCGCGCCCTGCTGGCACGGGACCCTCGCGATCCCGGCGCCTTGCTGGGGCTGGCCGATCTGGCCTTCGCCGTCGGGCGGCTCGACGTCGCCGCGACGCTGGTCCTGCATGCCGGCGGCCGTGGCGGACCGGTTTCCGCGCTGTGGCGCGAACTCGGCGCGGCCAGGTTCACGGCGGGGGATCGCGCCGCCGCCGGTCGCATGTTTGCCGTGTCGGCGATGCTGGACCCGGCAGATGCCGAGACGCTCTATGATCTCGGTGTCGTCCGACGCGATGGCGGCGATGAGGAAGGGGCGATCGGCTGGCTGCGGCGCGCCGCGTCGGCCGGCCCGATGCATCGTCATGCCGGATCCGATCTGGCCGATCTGCTGGGCCGCCGCGGTCGCCACCGCGCCGCCGAAGCCGCGCTCAGGCGGTTGCTGGCCTCCATGCCCGCCTTCGATGCCGGCTGGTACAACTACGGAGTGCTGATCGGCAACCTCGGGAGGGTCGCGGCCTCGCGCCAGGCCTATATCCGGGCGGCGGCGATCAGCCCGGGGATGGCCGCCGCCCACTACAACGCGGGCTGCGCCGCCGCCGAACAGTGGCTGCACGGCGCCGCGGCCGGCCATTTCCGCCGCGCGCTCGCCGTCATGCCCGCTCACGCCCCGGCCTGGAACAACCTCGGCGTCGCCCGGCGGGAGCAAGGCCGGCCGGAAGCGGCCCTGACGGCATTCCATCATGCCCATCACCTCGATCCGGCCTATCACGAGGCCGTTTCAAACCTGCTCCTTACCCTCGCGACGGTGGACGGGCAGGCCGCGGACGCGGTGGCGCGGGCCTGGGGCTCGCAATTCCCGGCAAGGCCTCGTCCCGTTGCCCGGCCGGTCGCCAGGCGCCGCCTGCGCATCGGCTATCTTTCGGCCGATTTGCGCCGCCATTCCTGTGCCTTTTTCCTCGAGCCGCTGTTTGCGGCCCACGACCGGCGGGCGGTCGAGGTCTTCGCCTATGCCGACATCGCGATGCCTGATGCGGTCTCGGCGCGGCTGCGCGCCGCGGTGGATCACTGGCGACAGGTCGGCGCGCTCGATGATGAAACGCTGGCCGCGACGATCGCGGCGGACGGTATCGACGTGCTGGTGGACCTTGCCGGTCACACGGCGAGGAACCGCCTGCGGCTGTTCGCGCGGCGGGTGGCGCCGGTCCAGGTATCGTGGCTTGGATATAACGCCACGACCGGCCTGTCGCAGATCGACTGGCGATTGGTCGACGATCGCATCCGCCCGTTGGCGGGTCGCGAATGGCTTTCGGAGGAACCGTGGTCTCTCGGTGCGACGGCCCATTGCTGGCGCCCCCCATCCGATGCCCCCGAGCCGTTGGACCGGGCGCCCGATCCCCGGGCGATCGTCTTCGGCTCGTTCAACGCGCTCCACAAGCTCGGCCCCGCGACGCTCGCGGTCTGGTCGCGCATCCTCCTCCGGGTTCCCGGCTCGCGGCTGTTCCTGAAAGGTGGCGCGGGCGACGATCCCGGCGCGCGCGCTCGGCTGCTCGGCGCCATGGCCGGCCACGGCATCGACCCCGGGCGGGTCGAGATCGCCGGCTGGCGGGCCGATGCCCGCTCGCACCTGGCGCTGTATGGCAAGATCGACATCGCCCTCGATCCGTTCCCCTATAACGGCACCACCACGACCTGCGAGGCGCTGTGGATGGGTGTGCCGGTGGTGACGCTGATCGGTGATCGCCTGCTGTCGCGCATCGGCTATGGACTTGTCGACGCCGTGGGGCTTGCGGAACTGGCCGCGGCGACCGAGGACGATTATGTTGACCGGGCGGTCGTGCTATCACGGGCGCCGGATCGGCTGCGGGCCTTGCGGCGCGGGTTGCGCGGCCGCATGGCCGCCTCGCCCTTGCGGGACGAGGCGGGGTTCGCCCGCGCGGTCGAGACGGCCTTTATGGCGATGATGGGGGAACCGGGACGGTCATGACGGCTACGCGTATTGCCTCTCTGCTGTGTTCGCGGCTGTGCCATGACCTGGTCGGGCCGATCGGCGCGCTCAACAATGGCGTCGAACTGCTGGGCGATGACGACGATCCCGAACTGCGCGCCCAGGCCCTGGACCTGCTGGGCGACAGCGCGGCCGAGGCGCTCAGGCGGCTGACCTTCTTCCGGCTGGCCTTCGGCATGGCCGGCGGTTTCGGCGATGCCATCGCGCTGTCCGAGCTGCGCAAGGCGGCGGCCGGCCTGTTCACCCAGGGACGCACCAAACTGGACTGGCCCGAGGTGGCGCCGGGCGCGCCGGCGGGCCTGCCCAAGCTGCAGGCGCGCCTTCTTCTCAATCTCGTGCTGGTTGCGGCCAGCTGCCTGCCCAAGGGCGGGGTGCTGTCGGTGGTGGTATCGGGCGAGACCTCGGCGACGCTGACGGCGTCGGGGCCGGGGGCGCGGCTGGAGGCCGAGACGGCCGAGGCCCTGACCGGAAAGTTGACCGACGAACAACTCGATCCCCGCAGCGTGGTCAGTCATCTGCTTGCAACGCTGGCGGCAGAAGGTGGCGTCCGACTTGAAACCAAAACCGGCGAGGGATTGCTTTATTTTACATTACGCTGGCATTGAGATACTGGCTTTGGGCGGTAATCGCTGCCATTGATATTCCTGTTCGCCGACGGGCCAGTCGCGACTGCTAAAAGACTGCCGGCAGTAGAAAATCCCGGCGGATTCTGGGGGTATAGAGATGGACGACCTGCTGAGAGAGTTCCTTACCGAGACGAACGAGAGCATCGCCACGCTCGACGTGGAACTCGTCAATCTTGAGCAGAACCCGAACAACCCGCCGTTGATCGACAACATCTTCCGGCTGGTCCACACGATCAAGGGCACCTGCGGCTTCCTCGGTCTGCCGCGTCTTGCCGCCGTCGCCCATTCGGGCGAGAACATCCTGGGCAAGTTCCGCGAGGGCAAGCTCGTGGTCACCCCGGCGGCGGTGACGCTGATCCTTGAATCGATCGACCGCATCAAGGAGTTGCTGGCGCAGCTCGAGCAGCTCGAGGCCGAGCCGCCCGGCGACGACAACGACCTGATCGAACGGCTCGACGCCATGGCCGAGGGCAAGACCCCGGCAGCCGCCGCCCCGCCGCCGCCGCCGCCGCCGCCCGTCGAGGTCGCGGCGCCCAAGCCGGCCGCCGTCGGTGATTTTGATCACGAACTCGGCCGCGCGCTGAAGCCCGGCGAGGTGAGCCTCGAGGAACTCGAGCGCGTCTTCCAGGAAACCGCCGTGGTGCCGGTCTCGAACAAGGCAGGCGCCGCGCCGCCGCCGCCGGCCGCCAGCGTGCCGGTACCGGCCGGGCC
>JAEYTW010000365.1 GCA_023433835.1 Pseudomonadota bacterium
CTGCCGAGAAAGGCGCGGATGAGCGACACGGTCACCCCCGGCTGCTCTTCCATCAGCCAATGGCCCGATTCGGGCACCACCGCCTCCTGCACGTCGCCGGCCGCCGAACGCATGATCACCGCCATCGTCGGCCCGAACGACTTTGCGCCGCCGACCGCCAGTACCGGCATGTCGAGCCGCCCGCCCTTGGCCAGGAAGGCGCGGTTGTCGATCGCGTCCTGGTCGAAGGCCGCGAACTGCATGAAACCAGCGTGCATCGCACCGGGGCGGGCGTAAAGCCTGGCGTAATGACGCCGCGTCTGCTCGTCGAAGCGCTTCGGATCGGCCGAGAACTCGTTCCAGAAGCGGTCGAGATAGATCCGCTCGCGCCCCTTGACCAGCCGCTCCATGTCCGGCCCGCCGAAGCGGAAATGCCAGAGCAGCGGGTTCTTGAGGATTTCGTCCCACGCGCCCACGCCGGGCACCGGCGCATCCATCAGCACCAGCCGGGTGACGCGCTTCGGATACTGGGCGGCGAAGGCGAAGGCCACCATGTTGCCGATGTCGTGCGCGACGACATCGGCCCGCTCGATGCCCAGCGCATCCATCACCCCGGCCACGTCGCGCCCCTGATTCATCTTGTCGAACCCCGCCGTGGCCCGGGCCGACAGTCCCATGCCGCGCAGGTCCGGGGCGATAACCTGATGGTCGCGGGCGAGATCGGCGGCCAGCGGCCCCCACATGTCGCCGGTCTCGCCATAGCCGTGCAGCATGACGACCGGCGGGCCCTTGCCGCCGATGCGGACATGCAGCGTGGTGCCGTTGGTCGCGATCTCACGATTATGGAAACCAGGCGGAAAGATGCCGTCGGCCGCCGCCGGCAGCGCCGTCAGCAAGGCGGCGGCCATGCAGGCCAGGAACAGGCGGAATGTCATTTGGATCAGCCCCCGATCATTGATCAGGCAACAGATTGGGCCGTCGCGTGGCCGGGTGCAAGGCATCCCCCTAGAATCGGTAGATCAGGAAGACCGAGGCCCGGTACTGGTCGGCCGAGCCCGCCTGGCCGACGATCGGGCTGTCGGCGGCGTCGCCCAGCAGGCGCTTGTAGCGCAGCTGGCCGTAGACCATCCATTTGTCGCCCAGCGGATAGGTCAGGCCGAGCGTGGCGCTGGCATCCTTGACTCCGGCCCCGGCCTGGAACGGCCGATAGCCTGAGTTGCGCGCCTGCGTGGGCGAGATGCCGAAATGGGTCTGCATGTAGTCGCGATCGGCCCAGGTGGCGCCGAGCGACACGGTGCCGCGCAGTTTGCCTGTCAGTTCGCGGGCATAGGCGCCCTCGATCTCGGCGGTCAGGCCGTTCTCGGACTTGGTGACGTTCTGGTAGGCCGACAGGCCGAGCGACCACGGCCCGCGGGCATAACGGGCAAACCCGCCGAGATCGAGGCCACCGTCGATATTGCCGAGGCCCTTGAGCGCATCGTCGTCGCCCTCGTCGCGGCCGAAATCGTAGCGGGCCAGCGCCCCGAGCCGCAGCGTGCCGCCGGCGACGGTCGTCGAGATCAGGTTGGCGCCGAGGATCGGGCCGGTAATGAAGATGCGGTCGCGATAGCTGCCCTGGATGAAGGGAAAAGGGCTGACCTTGTAGCGGTCCGAACCTTCGTAGGTCGGCGCGAGGATCGCCCCGGCACCGAGGCGGAGATCCCAGGCCCGGTCCTGGGCCATGGCGGTGCCGGCCGCCAGGGACAGGATGGTGGCGAGGGCAATGGTGCGGGCCATCATGGATGGAAACCTCGATACGTTACGGAATGGCGCGGATCTTAGGGAGCACCGCCCCGGCGCCTGTGTCGTCGTCATGTCGATATGTGTCAGTTTGTTGCTGGCGCCCCCGGGCGCCTTGGAAGCTGCTAAGGCCCTGACCATGAGACCGAACGATCCGGCGCCGCATGTCCTGCTGGTCGACGACGACCAACGCATCCGCACGATGCTGGCCGCTTTCCTGCGCGAACACGGGCTGCGCGTATCCCTCGCCGCCGACGGACAGCAGATGTTTTCGGCCTTCGAGATGGCGCGGATCGATGCCGTGGTGCTCGACGTGATGATGCCGGGCGAGGACGGCATCTCGCTCTGCCGCCGGTTACGGGGGATCAGCACCGTGCCGATCATCCTGCTGACGGCGATCACGGGCGAAACCGACCGGATCGTCGGGCTGGAGGTCGGGGCCGACGATTACGTGACCAAGCCGTTCAACCCGCGCGAACTGCTGGCCCGCATCCGCGCCGTCCTGCGCCGCGTCGCCATGCTTTCGGCCGAGCCGCGGGACAGCCGCAAGGCGCTCTACCGTTTCGCGGGCTGGCGGCTCGACCCGACGCGCCGCACACTGGTCTCGCCCCAGGGCGTGCTGACCGACCTGACCTCGGGCGAATTCGACCTGCTCGTCGCCTTCGCCGAACATCCGCAGCGGGTGCTGAACCGCGACCAGCTGCTCGACCTCGCCCGCGGCCGCTCGTCGGTCAGCTTCGATCGCTCGATCGACGTCCAGATCAGCAGGCTGCGCCGCAAGATCGAAGCCAACCCCCAGGAACCGATGCTGATCAAGACCGTGCGCAACGAAGGCTATTTCTTCGCCGCCGACGTCACGCTCGAGGAGGCCGGGGCATGCTGACCCGCCGCCTGCGGCTGATGCCGCGCATCGCGCTCGGCATCACCGTCATCATCGTCGCCACCCTGCTGCTCGATCTCGCCTTGCGGCTGTTCATCACCTCGCCGCCGGTCATGGTGTTCGGCCGCGACTGGCTGGCCGACGCGGTGGTCCGCGCCGCCCGGGCG
>JAEYTW010000369.1 GCA_023433835.1 Pseudomonadota bacterium
GTCGGCGCCCACGATCATCTGCGTCGACTGCCCGGCCGGGGCGAAGCGCCGCGAGAGGCCGCCGCGCCGCGTCGGCTCGGCCGCCGCCTCGATCTGCAGCCGCAGCCCGGCCATGGCGCCGCGGATGCCCTCGGGCCGCTTTTCCGGCGCCAGCGCGGCAATGCCGGTATCGGTCGGCAGCTCGATGTTGATCGACAGCCGGTCGGCATAGAGCCCGGCCTCCTCGATCAGCCTGGGCGACGCCTCGGGGATGGTCTTGAGGTGGATGTAGCCGTGGAAGTTGTGGGTCTGGCGCAGGTCGCGCGCCACGCGCACCATCTGCTCCATCGTGTGATCGGACGAGCGCACGATCCCTGAGGACAGGAACAGCCCCTCGATATAGTTGCGGCGGTAGAATTCAAGCGTCAGCCAGACCACTTCATCGACCGTGAACCGCGCCCGCTCGACATTGCTCGACGACCGGTTGATGCAATAGGCGCAGTCGTAGATGCAGAAATTGGTCAGCAGGATCTTGAGCAGCGAAATGCAGCGGCCATCCGGCGCATAGGCATGGCAGATGCCCGAGCCTTCGGTCGAGCCGAGGCCGCCGCTGGCGGCGCCGTCACGCCGCGTCGTGCCGCTCGACGCGCAGGAGGCATCGTATTTCGCGGCGTCGGAGAGAATGGCGAGCCGGTCGCGCAGGGACTTGGGCATGACCGATGTTCATATTACGTTCTCATCGGTCAAGGCAAGCCCCCGCTTGCCGGGTGCCCGGTCAGCCGGGCGGCGAGAAAATGACCTGCGGCCCGAAGTTGTAGCCGCTGCCCTGGTTCGTCACCGTGACGGCGGTGACCGACCCGTTGGCGACGGTGGCGACGGCCTGGGCGGTCGCGCCGTTGGGCGAGGCGGTGATCGAGACCGCGGGCGGCGCGGCATAACCGCGCCCGGGCTCGGTGACGATGACCTGCAGCACGACCCCGGCTTCCATCACGGCGATGGCCTGCGCCGTCTCGCCGATCTTGAACACGACCCCGCCGCCATAGGCACCGCCCTCGACCGTCGTGCCGAACAGATGGCCGAGAGCATCCATCACCAGCATGTTCTCCGGCGCGTAGCCCTGCCGCTTCATTTCCGTGAACTCGAACAGGGTGGCGTAGCTATAGGTTCCGTCGCCGTTGGCGGTCAACCTGTACACCGCGCCGTTGCCGGGCGAACTGGAGGACGTGGTTCCGAACAAATTGCCCGCGCCATCGACGATCACGCCTGCGTCGGGGGCGGATGGACCGGTCAGGTCGTCGAAGGTGCAGAGCGTGGTCGGCGTCGCCGGCTGCGATCCGCCGGGGTAGCTGAAGACCGTGCCGGAGAGATTGTTTCCCCCTTCGCTGGTCACGCCGAACAACTGGCCGGACCCGCCGATGGCGAAGCTGCCCATGGGCAAGGCGCGGATGTAGTCGATCTGGGGAAAGCTGTAGAGCGATTGATACGTGTAGGTCTGACCGCCGGACAGGAACAGCCCGAAGATCTCGCCGGAGGCATAGTCGCCGCCGATGGGATTGAGCCCGTAGAGGTTTCCCGCCGCATCCATGGTCAGGCCGCCGAGGTCGAAGGGATAATCCTGCGGCGCGGCAAAGCTGTGCAGGTTCGTGAACGTATAGCCGCCGCCCTGCTGCGGGGTGAGGCTGAACACCGTTCCGCCGCCATTTGCACCACCGCTGCTGGTCGTGCCGAACAGGGTGCCGTTGGCGGCCATCACCAGGCTGCCGCTCGGGCCGGCGCCGTCCGTATTCGTCGTCGCCGGCGGCGGCATGGCGCTGAACGCATAGAGGGTCGTGGAGGTATAGGCGGCGCCCGGTTGCCCGGGCGTCAGCTTGAACACGGTGCCGGTCCAGCCCGGCCCGCCGCCCGCCGCCGTGCCGTACAGGTTGCCGGCGGCATCCCGGATCAGGCCGCCCACCGGGCGCGCCCCGTCGCCCGGGCCGCCCTGGAACGTGTAGAGCACCGAATACTGGTAGCCGCCGCCGGACGCGGGCGCCAGCATGAACGCCACGCCGTTGCCGCCGTCATCCGACGGGTCGACGCCGCCGTAGAGGGTGACGCCGTACAGGTTGCCGGCGGCATCGAAGATCAGGCGGCCGTTGGGATTGTAGCCCGACGCCGGATCGTTGGGATTAAAGTCATATACCTTGGTGAAGACGGCGTTCGGGTTGCCGCCCGCCCCCACCGCAAGCGGACCCGCGGCCTTTCCGGCGTCATCGCGTCGCGTCATGTCCCCCTCCCGTTGCAGGCGAGCACCAGTCATTTACGCGATATGATAAAAATCAATACCACATACTAAAGTACCATCCGACCAAATCTTCCCGACGTCAATTCCAATCGACGCGGGCGCACGGCCGGCCGCTGGTACGGCTGCAATATTTGCGGGCAATTCAGGGAGTGATTGACGATACTCGGGCCCGCATCAGGGACCCAGCCGGAGGACGCCGCCCGTGACCGAGAAGCTTCGCCTGGATATCCCCATCCTGCTGCCCGGCGTGCGCGATGCCGACGATGCCTGCGTGGCGCGCCTGGTGGCGGAGATGCAGGGCCGCGCCGGCATCGAGGGCGTGCATGTCGCGGCCGGCGGGCCGGGCGAGACGGCGCAGCTCTGCTTTCACTACGATCCCGCCGTCCTGCCGCTGTTCCGCATCCGCGAGCTGGTGACCAGCGTCGGGGCCCGCATCGCCGACCGCTTCGGCCATGTCGTCTGGAAGGTCGAGGGCATCGGCCATGAGCGCCGCGCCCGCACCATCGGCGATCGGCTGCGCGCCTTGCCCGGGGTGATGGAGGCCGAGGCCAGCTCGGCCGGCATCGTGCGGGCCGAATTCGACCGCGAGCGCACCTCGGAGGCGCCGCTGCGCGAGGCGCTGGCCGGCATGGGCGTCCGCCTGGCCGAGCCCCCCGCCAAGGCGCCGGCGGCCCACGACCACGACCACAAGCATGATCACGATCACGATCACGGCCACGATCACGACCATGGCGGCGGCGAGCATGGCCACGACCATGCCCATGGCGGCATGCTCGGCCCCAATACCGAGCTGATCTTCGCCCTGGTCTGCGGCGGGCTGCTGGGCGTCGGTTATCTGATCGAGAAGCTCGTCGCCGGGGCGCCGGCCTGGCTGCCCACCGCCTGTTTCCTCGGCGCCTACTTCTTCGGCGGCTTCTACACGCTGCGCGAGGCGCTCGACAATCTGCGCCTGAAGAAATTCGAGATCGACACGCTGATGCTGGTGGCCGCCGCCGGCGCCGCCGCGCTGGGCGCCTTCGCCGAGGGCGCGCTGCTCCTGTTCCTGTTCAGCCTGGGCCACGCGCTGGAACATTACGCGATGGGCCGGGCCAAGCAGGCGATCGAGGCGCTGGCCAGGCTGGCCCCGCCCACCGCCACCGTGCGCCGCGGCGAGGAGACGGCCGAGCTGCCGGTCGAGCAGCTGGTGGTCGGCGACATCGTCGTGGTGCGGCCCAACGAACGGCTGCCGGCTGACGGCTTCATCGTCAAGGGCGAGACCAGCATCAACCAGGCCCCGGTGACCGGCGAGAGCATCCCGGTCGACAAGCGCCCGGTGCAGGATGCGGCGGCGGCGCGCGCCCGGCCCAACGCGGTCGACGGCGGCGCCCGCGTGTTCGCCGGCACCATCAACGGTGCCGGCGCCATCGACATCGAGGTTTCGCGCCTGTCCACCGAATCGGCGCTGGCCAAGGTGGTCGAGATGGTGGCGCAGGCCGAGACCCAGAAATCGCCGACCCAGCGCTTCACCGACCGGTTCGAGCGGATCTTCGTGCCGGCCGTGCTGGTGCTGGCCGTGGTGCTGCTGTTTGCCTGGGTGGTGATCGACGAGCCGTTCAGCGCCAGCTTCTACCGCGCCATGGCGGTGCTGGTGGCGGCCAGCCCCTGCGCGCTGGCCATCGCCACGCCGAGCGCGGTGCTGTCGGGCGTCGCCCGCGCCGCGCGCGGCGGCGTGCTGGTCAAGGGCGGGGCGCCGCTGGAAAACCTGGGCGGGCTCAACGCCATCGCCTTCGACAAGACCGGCACGCTGACCGAGGGGCGGCCGCGCATCACCGACGTGGTCGCGACCGGCGGGACGGCGGCCGACGACCTGCTGCGCGTGGCCGTCGCGGTCGAGCAGCTGAGCGACCATCCGCTGGCCGCCGCCATCGCCCGCGACGGGCGCGAGCGCCTGGGCGGCGCCGGCATCGCCGAGGCCGCCGACCTGCAGAGCCTGACCGGCCGCGGCGTGACCGCGACGGTGGACGGCAAGCCGGTCTGGATCGGCAAGGCCGAGATGTTCGGCGCCGACGGCATCGCGCCGCTGGGCGCCGAGGCCGCCGCCGCCATCGCCCGGCTGCGCGCCGAGGGCCGCACGACGATGGCGGTGCGCCACGGCGATGCCGATCTCGGGGTGATCGGCCTGATGGATACGCCGCGCGCGGCCGCCCGCGATGCGCTGGCCCGGCTGCGCCGTCTGGGCATCACGCGGATGATCATGATTTCCGGCGACAACCAGAAGGTGGCCGATGCCATCGCCGCCGATGTCGGCCTGACCGAGGCCTGGGGCGACCTGATGCCCGAGGACAAGGTCGCGGCGATCCGCAAACTGCGCGGCCAGCAGCAGGTCGCCATGGTCGGCGACGGCGTCAACGATGCCCCGGCGATGGCCAGCGCCACCGTCGGCATCGCCATGGGGGCCGCGGGCTCGGACGTCGCGCTGGAAACCGCCGACGTCGCGCTGATGGCCGACGACCTGCGCCACCTGCCCTTCGCCGTGGCGCTGAGCCGCCATACCCGCGGCATCATCCGCCAGAACGTGTTCATCAGCTTAGGCGTCGTCGCCGTGCTGCTGCCGGCGACGATCATGGGCTTAGGGATCGGGCCGGCCGTGGCGCTGCACGAGGGCTCGACCCTGATCGTGGTGTTCAACGCCCTACGCCTTCTGGCCTATCGCGACGACGGTACGGCCGGTTGAGGGGCGCGCACTGGCCCACCAGAGGAAAAGGCTGGAGGGGGCCGACGGCGCGGGCCATTACCCGCTAGCATTCGGGCTATTCCCCCTGTCAATACCTATTCACGCAGCCGCGCGCCCCACAATATCCATAAGCTTCTCGTAACTTGTCACCACGTCATACTTGACCCGATCTTCGGAAACACGCTGCCCGATCTCGTCGAAGTATTTTCGGGCGCATGCAATTTTGACATTCTCGATTTCACGGAGCTTCAGCGACGACATCGTGCCTTTGGTCTCGGCGACGAAGTAAATATGCTTCACACTTCCCTCCTTGAAGGAGATCGCCCAGTCAGGGTTGTAATCCCCAACTGGCGTCGGAATCAGGAAGCCGCGTGGCAGCTTCGCGTAGACCACCACCTCCTTCGCAGTGTCGAGCTCGTTGGCAAACTTGCGTTCGATCTCGGAATCGGCAACGACATAGTCGTAGACGTGCCGCTTTAGCTTGGCAGAGGCCTTGGAAAAATCTTGACCCGTCTGGTTCGCGGTAAATATGTCGACGTCGTAACGCTCGGTGAGTCCGTCGTAAGCAAGCCGTTCAATCACCATCGTGGCCTTCTGCTCGGTAATGATCCGCGATGCTTCGGCGATGAAATGCTCGGGGTTCATCCGAAATTGCCCAAAGACGCTCTCCTGGATACCGGTAAGTATGACAGCGGTGGTCTTTCGAGTTAGGTCAGTTGCTTCGGATATTTTTCCTAGAAGATCGTATTTGACCGTTGAGGCGACCGGGCCTCCGTACTCGGTACTCGTTTCGCGTAGTAGAAATCCTTTGCCGGTCTCCAGTTGCTCGTTGGTCAAGTTGTCACCCTGAACTCCCTTCTGGACTGTGTACTGGAGCGGGGTCACGCGAAGCTGGCTATCAAGGGCGCTGACGCACTTGAGAATCAGTTCCTCGGAGTCGAACTCGACCCGATAGACGGCCTTCTGGTTGATACGCCGCCAGAGCTCCTGGAACTCTTTCTTCTCGAAATTTTCATTGAGCGGATTGGTCTTGGGTTTGCGGCCGTCCTCGACCTTCGGGAGTTGCGCGTCGCTGAACACGCTGTCGATGATCTGGAAGATCTGATCGGCATGCGCCTTCAGATCATCTGGCAAGGCCGCCAGGGTTCCGGCCTCCTTCGCCTGGTGATAGGCGCTGGTGATCTGGTCCGCGTCGTCCGAATAGTCGTTCTTCACGAGGTAGCGGTAGATCTGCTTTGCCATGGCCGGCGTGATCTCGAGCGGGCCGGCAGCCTTCATAATGGTCTTTCCGGTGAAGTAGTCTTCCGTCGCCTTGCGCGGACGCGACGTCAGCGTGTCGGCGATTTCTTTCTGGAGCCCGGCGACGAAGTTCTTGTAGCTCTCGCTGGCGACAACGGTGAGGACATTGATGTCATGGACGACCGCGGGATTGTCCATCCGGTCGCCGTTCTGATCAACCGACAGGCGAAGGCCGCGACCCACTTCCTGGCGCCGCGAAACGGTGTTGTCGCTGTGCTTGAGCATGCACATGACGAAAACGTTGGGATTGTCCCACCCTTCGCGCAGCGCAGAGTGTGAGAAGATAAACCGCGTGGGCTCTGCGAAGGACAGCAGCCGTTCCTTGTCCTTCAAGATCAGGTCGTAGGCGTCCACGTCGTCTGAATCGACCGACCGCGCCCCGACTGCGGGGTCCTTCAGCCGGTTGGTCTTCTTGTCGATCGAGAAGTAACCATTGTGCGTCTTGGCCGCGTCGATGCCCGCTAGGTGCTTGCGGTACGACTCGTTATCGATCGCGAGCTCAACCAGATACTCTGCCTTGAGAAGCTCATACTCCTCCTCGAACACGCGGGCATACTCGCCCTTCTCATCAGCCTGCGCGTAGTCGCGGTATTTCACGACCTCGTCGATGAAGAACAGCGACAGCACTTTGATGCCTTGGGCGAAGAGCTGTTTCTCCTTGTCGAGATGCGCCTTGATCGTCTCGCGGATCTGGATGCGCCGGATGTCGCGCTCGGACACATCACCGGTTGCCTCGCCGGCCCTGAGCACCAGACCATTGGTGAACTCGACCGTGTCGCTGCGCGCATCGATCTGGGAGATCGTGAAGCCATCGCGATACTGGTCCAGCTCTTCGGATTTGGCGAACAGATCGTCACGGAACTCCAGTCGCTTGAGCTGGCGCTTGATCTCGCCATTCGCCAGCTTCACCTCGATCTCGAGCCGCGCCATGGGGGCCTTCTTCGATATCTCGATACCCTCCAGGTAGAGATAGGCGTCGGTGCCGGCGAGCCCGCGGGTCTGGATGCCCCTGACGGCGATCTTCTTCACCAGTTTCTGGTTATAGGCGTCGAGCGCATCCAGCCGGTGAACGCGGTTGTGCTGCGTCTTGTGGGTCGCCGAGTAGCGCAGGATCATCAGCGGCTTGAACTTCGGCAGCGCCTCCGTCGTGGCCGCGCCTTCCATCTTCTGCGGCTCGTCAAGGATCAAGATCGGTCGGTTGCTGGCGATCACCTCGATGGGCTTGCGTGACTGGAAGTCGTCCAGCTCCTCATAGATGCGGCGATTGTCGAGGCCACGCGCCGCGAATGCCTGGATGTTGATGACCATCACGTTGATACCGGCGTCCGACGAGAAGCTCTCGAGCTCATGCAGGAGCTTGGAATTGTAGATGAAGAAGCGCGCCTTCTTTCCGTAACTCTCGGTGAAGTGGTCGGCGGTGATCTGCAGCGACTTGTGGACGCCCTCGCGGATAGCAATCGAAGGCACCATGATGATGAATTTCGACCAGCCGTAGCGCTTGTTCATCTCGAAGATCGTCTTGATGTAGCAATAGGTCTTGCCGGTTCCCGTCTCCATCTCGATGTCGAGGTTGATCCTGCATCCCGCGCTGGTGACCAGCCTGTCGGAAACAGGCAGGTTCTGGCGGCGCTGGACGTCCTTGATGTTGGTCAGCACCTGAAGCTCGGTCAGCGCCAGATCGGCGTTCTTGAACCCTTCCTCGAAGGCGCTCGTCTGCGCCTTCCGGCCCGGATCGATGCGATAGGTGATCCCATTCGACATCGGCTGCCCGGCAAAGCAGTCCACGACCGCATTCACAGCCTGTGTCTGATAGGGCTGGACTTTGAATTTCAGCTTCATGGCCGCCCCCTCAGATCGACTTGACGTCGGTGCCCGGTGAGACTTGGCGGAAGACTTGCTCGACGTTGATCTTCACCGCGTCGGAAACGAAGCCATTGTCGCGGAACACGACACGCAGCAGCTCGCGGGCAGCAAGCTCCTTCACGATTTCCTCCGTCACGCCAGTCTCAAAGCAGGCAACCAGCGCATTTCCGTCCACGAAGAACACGGTCTTGCCCTGTATCGTCTCGCGTCGGATCGGCAGCGTCAGATCTACTCCCCAATCGACGAGCACCTGGAACAGCAGGTCCTCGGGGGTACGGTCGGGCTTGATGTTGTCGACGACAGTGAGCAGATCCTTCTGATCGATCTCGTCCGGGCGATAATAGACGTCCTGCATGTTGGACGTATCGACCTTCAGGACTCGGAAGCCGACATCGCGATTCCAACCCGGATCGAAAGTCTCCGATAACACTGCTGCCCCGGCCTGTCTGACGCGTTCTTTCGAAACTTCAGACAAGACCAGCGGTCGACCATTTTTCTTCATGAGCTTGATCGCGGCCTGCACCGTCTTCTTTGCAGCTCCCGTAGTCGAGGCCTCTGCCTCCTGCAAATCTTCGGGGAGCTGCACCATGATGAAACGATGATTAGTTCCATAGGTGGCATTGGCCCGGAAGACAGCTTCGGCAGTACTAGCCGATCCAGCAAAGAAGTCCATCACGAGCGCGGAACGGTCATTTGGCGTCACGTATTCGATCAGTTTTGCCAACTCATCGTGATCCTTCGGGTTCGTGAAGACCTTGGCCCCCATGAGCTTACGCAGGTATTTTACCGAGACTTGAGATTGCTTGTAGAAATACGATCCGCGAACCTGGGTGGCGAAATCCGTTTCCTCTTCGCTATCGTCATCAGTATCATTCGAGTCGACTTGGTTTCCATCCGCCTCTTCGGGGATCGGTCGAATGTGCGCCTTCCTAAACGGCGGCTGGGTATGGTCTTCGCGGAATTCGACGAGCCCGGCCTTGATTTGCCTCTGCATCTCCTGGGAGGTCGAATATCTCCAGCCCGCTTCGGGGACTTCGCAGGGAAGCCCTGTCACTGGGTGGATCACATCATATCGCGGCCCATCTCCACCGGGCCAAGAGATATCGCGATCTCGCCACGGACCGTTTTCATCGACCCGCTTGTACCGCGCCCACTTCTTTGCAGGATGGCCCTTCGGCAGGTCGGAGTACCATTGGGAAAGATCAGCCTCGATCGCCTTGAAGTTATCACCATGAACTTCGCGCAACCTGACAAATTCGGCCCAGATATCGCGCGCACCGGGCTTCTCTTCCCGCCAAATTTCTTGCTTCTCGCGTAGCTGCATCACATTCTTAGCGAAAACCATCATGTATTCGTGACCAACGGAAAAGAACTTTGCATCGTTCTTTCGGCCTTTCTCCCAGACCAGTTGAGCCACGAAATTTGTCTCGCCGAAGACCTGATCCATCAACTTTCGGAGCACGGCCTGTTCGTAGTCGTCGATGCTGACGAGGATAATCCCATCATCCTTCAAGAGCCTCTTCGCAACCGTCAGACGCGCATAGATCATCGACATCCAGTCCGAGTGATATCGACCGCGCGTATCCGGGTTCGCCACCAAACGCCCGCCTTCGGCAGTTTTCTCCCCCGCGTCGATTTCGAACTGCTCTTTGCCTGCGGTGAAGTTGTCCCGGTAGATGAAGTCCTTCCCAGTATTATAGGGAGGGTCGATGTAGATCAGCTTCACCTGACCGAGATAGGTTTCCTGTAGCAGTTTCAAGGTCTCAAGGTTGTCGCCCTCGATGAAGAGGTTCTTCGTCGTGTCGAAGTCGACGCTTTCGTCCTGTGCAGGTCGCAAGGTTTTTGAGATGGGAGAGTTCGCGGTGATCAAAGCCTCGCGTTTTCCGGGCCAATCCAGCCGGTAGCGCTCCTGCGGTCCTTCAACGATATGGTCGCTCAACTCCTGACGCAGCTGATCAAAGTCTACCGCCAGACGAAGCTGCCCCGTCCCCTCGTCGCGCGCCTCGGTGACGCAGCCGGGGAACAGATCACGGATCTTCGCAATGTTGCCCTGGCTCAGGTCAGGGCTGTGCATCTTCAGCTTGTCCATCGTCACTTCCTTATTCACTCGTCGTGGCAGTGACGGAAACGCCGCCGGAAAGGCGCTCCAATTCTTGCCGTGCAGCGCGCAGTTCGGCGTTGATCGCCACCCGCTTGTTGAACTGTTTCTCGCGGGCAAGGCGGGCATTAATCCGGTCCACCTCCCGCGTCTTGGCACGGATTGCTTCCATCCGCGCCACGCGCATCTGGATGTCCTCGCCGGTCTGCTCCGCTTCGGTGGTGACCTTTGGCATCAATGCCGTGATGAGGGCATCGTAAAGGCTGCCGAGATTGAGCGCGACCGGCAAGGGCTGACGCGCCGCGGCGTCAGGTGCCCAGTCGGTCTCGAAATAGCCGCTAACAACCCACTTGGTGGTATCGGCATCGCTCGGTCGCTTGAAGGCGGCCACCGCCTTTCGCCTGCCCATCCAGCTGAGCTCGAAGATCAGCGGAAACGGGATCGCGCGGTCGATCGTCCGCAGCACCTCTTCGTCGAGCTTGCCGTTGCGCAAGCTGATGCCGAACACCTGTATCTCGCTGACGGCCTTTGTCGCCGTAAGGTTCATAGTTTCCGGCGCAAGCTTGTATTTCCAGACGATCTGATCGACCTGGATGACGAACAGGTTCCGGAGCGCCGCGCCGACGCCGGCATGCTCATAGATGCGGCTTTTGGGGACAACACGGCCGAATGCCGCAGCCTTGGGATAGTCGAAGAAGGCCGCCGTCATGCCGCCTCCTCCTCGATAACGAGGAAAGCGATCAGCTCGAAGTCGTCGAGGCCAGCGATGGTGTGGACCAGCGCCGTAGTCCGCCCTCCGCTGAACAGGCTGTCGATGTCCTTCTCTTCCTTCACCTCGATCATCGAGTGGATCGCAGCACTCAGAAGCGCGGAGCTCTGCTCCATCTTGCGGCCGTCCTGTGTCCGCTCATTGAACAGCTGGCAGACCGCCCGAATCGGCTCCGCCTGCCCCTTGCAGCTCGTGCGAATCAGATCGAGCAAGCGCTTCACCTCGGTGTGGTCGATGATAACCCCTCCGTCGTGACCAACATAGACGAGGTAATAGGGGTGCAGCCGGTTCTGCTGGTTGATGTTCACGCTGTCATGGATGTTCTTCAGCGCAAAGATCACACCAGGCTTCAGCCCGAGCGCCGGTTGCGCCGGCACCACCGCGTGCATGCCGTTGGGCAGATGCTCGAGGTCGCCGTGCTCCTTGATGTGGTTCATAAGGTCCATGCGGAAATCATTGAGGCCGAGGTCCGTGATGGAGATCCCGGTCCGCACGTCCTCCAGCTCGATTACCTCTTCCTGGAGCCGCTTTAGCTGCTCCTTCCGGTAGGCGATATCATTGCTCTTGGCGGTAAGAACATTGTCGTCACCGGTCGCCGTTACGTCGGCGATCATCATGCGGTTTTCGACGCGCTCCTTAAGGTTGATGTACTCGTCCAGCGAGATTTCCGGCCAGTAGTTGACGAGTTGGATTTGCGCGTTGGGTGAGCCGATACGGTCGATGCGCCCGAACCGTTGGATGATGCGAACCGGGTTCCAATGGATGTCATAGTTGATCAGATAGTCGCAATCCTGAAGGTTCTGCCCCTCTGAGATGCAGTCCGTCCCGATGAGGATGTCGATATCGCCGGTTTCGTGCGGCAGGACCAGATGCTTCTCCTTCGCGCGCGGCGAGAACAGCGTGAGCAGGGACTGGAAGTCGTAGCTCTTCTTCAGCGTGCTCCTCGGCACATCGGAGCCGGTGACCATGCCGCAATGCAGGCCGTGCGACTGGAGGAAGACCGGCGCCAGATTGGTGTAGAGGTACTTCGCCGTGTCCGCGAAGGCGGTGAAGATGAGCACCTTGAGGTTGCCGGGATTGAGCGGGTCAGCGACCTTGCGGGTGATGACGTCCTTCAGATGCTGGAGCTTGGCATCATCGTCGGGAACCACCTTGTCCATCGAGGCGATAAGGTCACCGATCAACGTGAGATCAGCAGCAAGGTCATGCTTCCACGACGGAAGGTCCATGTCCGAGAGGCTGATCTGGATCTTCTTGCCGACCGTGAACTCATCCAGCCCACTTAGATCGTCATCGTCGGGATCGAAACCGGGATCACCAAGATGGTCGGTCACACTGGTGGCGGTGCCTGTGCGCTCGAAGGTGTCGATCGCCTTGAGCGTCTGCGCGATGTTGCCGCTCAACGCCCGCAGGGTCAGCCGGAAGGCCTCGACCGAACTCTCCAACCGCTTGAGCAGGTTGGTGGTCATCAGCGCCTGAAGGCTCCGCTCGCGGTCAGCCTGGCGCAGCCTGCGGCGCCCCCCCTCCACCTGAGTGTCGTAGATTTCTTCGTACTTTCGAAGCCGGCTAGGCAAGATGTAGCTGATCGGCGCGTAGACGGCGAGCTTGAGCACCGACAGACTGCCGAAGATGTCGTTGAAGCCGAGCACATCGGAGCGATGGGTGATCGGGCATTGGTACGACAGCGGCTTTCGGCGCTGCGGGAACCTCCCGATATCCTTGGTGTCGTAGAAGGTCTCGATATGCTTGCGCGATCGGGCGATCGTCACAGCATCGAGCATCTCGAAGAAGTCGAAGTCCAAGGCCTTCAGGATCGCAGCGGCGGTTCGCTCATGCGGCGGCAGGTCCGACCAGGCATTGAACGCCTTCTGGGCGCGCCGGAAAATCTCCTCGATCCCGGTCTTGGTTTTCAGCTTTCGGCTGAGGTTTTCGGAGTCGCCCTCATAGGCCAGGGCGAGCTGATTGCGCAGGTCGTTGAACCGGTTGTTCACCGGCGTCGCCGAGAGCATCAGAACCTTGGTCTTCACGCCGGAGCGGATGACCTTGTTCATCAGCTTCTGGTAGCGCGTCTCCCGATCCTTGAAGACATCGTTGTTCCGGAAATTGTGCGACTCATCAATCACGACGAGGTCGTAGTTTCCCCAGTTCACGCGGTTCAGCGGAATCCCGAACGCCTCTCCCGATGTGCGGGAGAGATCGGTATGGCTCAGGACGTCGTAGTTGAAGCGGTCCTTGGCGAAGATGTTCGTGGTCAGATTGGTGTTGTAGTTGCGCCAATTATCCGCAAGCTTCTTCGGGCACAGGACGAGCACCGACCGATTGCGCAGTTCATAATATTTGATGACCGCAAGTGCGGTGAAGGTTTTTCCGAGACCGACGCTATCCGCCAGAATGCAGCCGTTGTGCATCTCCAGCTTGTTGATGATGCCGGAGGCGGCATCCCGCTGGTAGTTGAACAATTTGTTCCAGACGAGGCTATCCTTGTAGCCGGTCAGATCATTTGGCAGCGCATCCTGGTCAACCTCTTCGAGGAAATCCTGGAAGAGGTTGTAAAGGATGTGGAAGTAAACCCGTTCCGGTGAGTTCTCATGGTAGATGGACTCGATGTGGTCGCAAATGGCGGCGGTGACGTCGCTGACCTTGCCCTCATCGTTCCAGATCTGGTTGAACAGTTGCAGGTAGACCTGTGTGTGCGCGGCATCGTCGATGCGCGTAACGAGATTCGAGACCGCGTCGCCCTTCTGGTAGCCCAGGTCAACGGCCGTGAAGCCGCTAATCGGCATGTATGCAACGTCGCCGGCCTCCGATCCTGCGTGGATGAACTGCTGCATTGGTGCCTTAGTCTTGTTCGACTTGAAGCGAGCCTTCTTTCGTATCCATTCGGCGCATTCGCGCGCGACCGCGCGCTGCGTGAGCTTGTTGCGAAGCTGAATCTCGAACTCGGTTCCGTACAGGCCTCTCTCGCATGTCGTCTTGGGGATGAAGAACTCTCGGCGCTCCTTGCGGAAGCGGTCCGTCACTTTCATTGGGACGAAGGTCGGGGCCGTGAAAATGAACTGAAGGCTTTCGATCTTCGACAACTCCGCCTTGAGCGCCTCGAACGCGTAGATCGAGAAGCAGGACGCCGCTATCTTTAGGCGGGCGCCACGCCCTAGCGTCGCCTTCAGGTCATCGCCGAGAAGCAGTGAGGTGTTGTCGATGATCTTCATCGGCGATCTCTCGCGTCTAAATCACTTTTTGACTCAACAAAAATAGTATTCCACAAGATTCTCACGATCAGATATAGCCGATTAACGGGACCTGATCTTCCAAGCATGCCAATTTTGGTTTATCTTATACAACTGAGTGATAGGTCTCTCAAGCTCCGATTCATCTAGGTTATTACCGAAATACGATTTCGGAATTAACCAATCAATCCATACGTACCAAATAATACGAAACTTGATCAACTCAGTTAACGCAGTCTTGTCCGATTGGTCTTTCGTCACACAAGAGCGTACAATTCAATGTAAAACCTGGTCAAATGCAGTGCAATCGATAGTTTTCACGACCATAGAGGTTACTCTGTTCGCCCCCGGAAAAGGAAGCGAACAGAAACCAAGACAGAATTAGAATTACTCCCACTCAATCGTCCCCGGCGGCTTCGACGTAATGTCGTAGGTCACCCGATTGATCCCCTTCACCTCGTTGATGATCCGCGTCGCCACCCGGCCCAGGAATTCGTGCGGGAACGGGTAGTAGTCGGCGGTCATGCCGTCGGTTGAAGTGACCGCGCGCAGCGCGCAGGCATAGTCGTAGGTCCGGCCGTCGCCCATCACGCCGACGGTGCGCACCGGCAGCAGCACGGCGAAGGCTTGCCAGATCGCGTCGTAGAGGCCGGCCTGGCGGATTTCGTCGAGGTAGATCGCGTCGGCCTTGCGCAGCAGGTCGAGCTTTTCCACCGTGATCGCGCCGGGCACACGGATGGCGAGGCCGGGGCCGGGGAACGGGTGGCGGCCGACCAGGCTTTCGGGCAGGCCGAGCTCGCGGCCGAGCGCGCGCACCTCGTCCTTGAACAGCTCGCGCAGCGGTTCGACCAGCTTGAGCTTCATGTGCTCCGGCAGGCCGCCCACGTTGTGGTGCGACTTGATCGTCACCGAGGGGCCGCCGTGGAACGAGACGCTCTCGATCACGTCGGGGTAGAGCGTGCCTTGCGCCAGGAACTGGGCATCGGTGATCTTGGCCGCCTCTTCGTCGAACACGTCGATGAAGGTGGCGCCGATGATCTTGCGCTTCTTCTCCGGGTCGTCGACGCCGGCGAGCTTGCCGAGGAACAGGTCGGAAGCATCCTTGTGCACCAGCGGGATGTTGTAATGGTCGCGGAACAGGGTCACCACCTGCTCGGCCTCGCCGGCGCGCAAGAGGCCATGGTCGACGAACACGCAGGTCAGCTGGTCGCCGATCGCCTCATGCAGCAGCACGGCGACGACCGAGGAGTCGACCCCGCCGGAAAGGCCGCAGATCACCCGGCCCTTGCCCACCTGGGCGCGCACCTTGTCGATGGCCTGCTGGCGGAATGCCTTCATCGTCCAGTCGCCGGTACAGCCGACGATGTTGTGGGTGAAGTTGCGGATCAGCTTCGCCCCGTCCGGGGTGTGGGCCACCTCGGGGTGGAACTGGAGGCCGTAGAACTTGCGCGCCTCGTCGGCGATGGCGGCGAAGGGGGCGGTGTCGGTGGTGGCCACCACGCGGAAGCCGGGCGGGATCGCGGTGATGCGGTCGCCGTGGCTCATCCACACCTGTTCCTTGTTACCGCTGGCCCAGACGCCGTCGAACAGCGCGCAATCCTGGCGCACGTCGACGAAGGCGCGGCCGAATTCGCGGTGGTCGGAGGTTTCGACGGCGCCGCCGAGCTGGCCGCACATCGTCATCTCGCCATAGCAGATGCCGAGTACCGGCAGGCCCATGGTCCACAGCTTGTCCGGCGCGCGCGGCGTGCCGATATCGGCCACCGAGGCGGGGCCGCCGGAAAGGATCACGCCCTTCGGCTTGAAGTCGTCCAGCGCGGCCTCGGCCTTGTTGAACGGCACCACCTCGCTGTAGACGCCGGATTCACGCACCCGCCGCGCGATCAGCTGGGTCACCTGGCTGCCGAAATCGATGATCAGGATGCGGTCGGACATGGGCTCGCTCTCTTCAAGGCTTTCGGGTGAGGACGGCGGTGAAGAAGCCGTCGGTATCATGGCTGGCGGGGCTTAAGCACAGATAGGGATCCGAGGGGCAGTCGCCCCAGGCGGCATCCCAGATCCGGCCGATCGGCAGCACGGCGAAATCGGGGTGATGCCTTAGGAATTCCGCGACGCGGTCCTCGTTTTCCTCAGGCAGCAGCGAACAGGTGGCATAGATCAGCCGCCCGCCCGGCCGCACCAGGTCGGCGGCATCGCGCAGCACCTGGTCCTGGCGGCGGGCGTGGCTCGCCAGCAAGTCCCTAGTCAGGCGGAAACGCGCCTCGGGGTTGCGCCGCCAGGTGCCGGTGCCCGAGCACGGCGCATCGACCAGCACGCGGTCGCAGCGGCCGGCCAGCTCGGCGAGCCAGGGGTCGCCCTGCTTGATCGGCCGGGCCTGGATGTTGCGGGCGCCGGCGCGCTGGGCCCGGGGGGCCAGACGCTGCAGCCGGCGGGGGTCGCGGTCCAGCGCGTAGACCTGGCCCTTGTTGCGCATCAGCGCTGCGAGCGCGAGGCTCTTGCCGCCGGCCCCGGCGCAGTAATCCACCACCTGCATGCCCGGTTCGGGCGCCACCAGCAGGGCGCAGAGCTGGGCGGCCTCGTCCTGCGGCTCGACCAGGCCGTCGCGCAGCACGGCCAGTTCGTCGAGGCGGTCATGCGCCTCGAGCCGCAGGCCGAGCGGCGAGCGCGCGGTCGGCCTGGCCGCGATGCCCTCGGCCGCCAGCTGGGCCAGGGCGGCGTCGCGCGTGGTCTTCAAGG
>JAEYTW010000219.1 GCA_023433835.1 Pseudomonadota bacterium
CCCCCCCCGCCGGGGCCCCCCCCCCCCCCCGCCGCCGCGGCCTCGACCGGCGCACCGCGCCGGGGCAGGAGCAGCAGCGCCGACCCGATCAGCCAGATCGGCAGTGTCGCGCAGATGCCGCCGACCATCGGATGGCTGATCAGGCCGAACAAGGTCCGATGTCCGGATACCCCGTGGGGCATCTTCGGCTGGCTCAGCACCTGGTGCAGCCCGCCGTCCATCAGCCAGGCGCCATGCGGAAGGAACATGACCAGGGCGATCGTCATCGCCAGCATCGCACCGGGCCAGCGTCGCGCCCGCGTCGGCAGGATCAGCGCGGCCAAGACGAGCGGCGCGAGAAATGCCGCCATCAGATAGCTCGCCCACAGCCCGGTACCGAGGATGAAACCGACCCCCAGCCAATCGATCAGCCGGTTGTCGCGCAATCCGCAATGCAGCCGCCAGCCGAACGCGGCGGCGAGCGGCATCGTGAACGTCCCGCTGCCCAGATCCGGCGACGGCGTAGTCGCGAAATAGATCGCCTCGAAGACGAGGACGGCGGCGAGTGCTTCGACGGACGAGCACATGCGGCGGCCCAGGCACCAGAGGGCGGCGAAGGCCGTCACCACGCAAAGCTGCGCGAGCAGGAAGAATGGCCAGAGGCGCGGGCCGGCCAGGGTCGCGATCGCCTCGACGATCCAGGGTACCAGCGGCGGCCCGCCGCGATAGCCGAACTGCCACTCATGGCCCTGCGCGGCCGCCTTGATCAGATCCAGCGACGCATTGGTCGTCGTCATCGCCGGTATCGCCGTCCATACCGCGACATGCAGGATCGAGAGGCCGACGAGCAGGCGCCGCGCGCGGAGGGCCGAATCGTTCATCCCGTCGCCCGGAACCTGGACGCCGACGCGCAGCATGGTCATGACGTCAGCCCGCATCGCGCCCAACGTGGCGGCCGCCTGATCGGCGCAGGCGGCAATCCGGTTCCGGTATCCCTCAACGGCTTCCACTCCCATCCCGTCGAGATGCCGCGGCATAAGCGACACCCCCGCCTAAAGTCGGAAGCAAACTGCATGCCGTCGACAATTCCCTGGAGTTGGCTAGCTCGCGGATACTCCCTCGCTTCCCGGGCCTGGAGATTTTATCCCCCTGGCCGGCAACAATTGCCGATGCCGGCCGGTCGATCCGTTCATGCCGCGGCGGTGCTCGGCCGTTCCGAGGCGATCCTGCCTGGCGCGAACATGCCGAGATCGTCGGCGAACTGGTCGAGGATCGACAGCCCCGACGGCTGGGCGAGACAGAGGCCGAGATACTCGGGCAACGACGGGGGCGGCGGAAAGCCTTCGTCGATCACGCGATCGTTGGCAAAGACCACGTCGAGCGCGCTGAATTCATAGTACGCGCGCATGGCCCTCATCATCGCGACCTCGAGCGCGCCGGCGAGGCCGAACGCGGCCGCGAAGCGGCTCCTCAGGATCTGCCGGCCTCCCTCGTCGACATGCGTGTAGAGGCGGGGGCCGCCGGCGGGGTCGCAGCGTTGAAACGCGGCCGCCAGCCCGGCCCAGCTGGTGCGTTTCTCCGAACCCGCCGACAGATGGTAGACGCCGTGGCGCAGCGCCGGCCGGAACAGCAGGCCCAGCAGGACCTGGGCCGTCCAGTCGACCGGAACGACGTCGATGCCGCCCTGCGGTGCGCCAGCGACCAGGCGCAGCCGGTCGCCGGCCCGGAACATCCAGAAGATGCTGCTGCTCGGGCCGCAACCGAGCACGCTGTGCCCGACCACGATGGACGGCCGGGCAACGACCACGGGCAGGTCGGCGAATTCGCTTCGCAACAGGGTTTCGGCGTCGACCTTGCTTTTCGTGTAGGAAACAATGTGCGCAGCCTCGACCGACGGAAAATCCGCCTCGTGTACCACCGGGGGCGCGTCGCGGCCGCAGATCATCGCGGTGCCGCCGAACACGAAGCGGGACAATTTCTTCATCCGCCGCGCCCGGAGGGCCATTGCGCGGGTGCCGGCGACGTTCACCAGGTCACAGTTGCCCCGGGCCATGAACGAGGTATCGGCCGCCAGATGCAGGACATGGGTCACGGCGTCCAGGCCTTCGTGGGCGATCGCATCGACATCGGCGACGTCGCCGCAGATCACGTCGACCCGATCGGCTGCGGCGAGAGCGGCCGTTTCCCCCATGAAGCGGGAAAGATTGGCGATCAGCCGATGCTTCGCCGAGGCGATGTCGGTGCCGCGCACCAGGCAGTACCAGCGATCGGCCATGCCCGCCGCCAAGCCCTGCGCGAGGGTCGCGCCGCCGATGAAGCCGGTGGCGCCGGTCAGGAAAACAGTAGTCATCTGCAAGCCTTCATGCCGTTGCAAAAGCCGCCCGGTTGACGGCCGGCCGGCGCAGACAGCCATGTCTCACTGCTGCATGCAGATTTGGTGGAGCGTCGGTTGGCATGTGATCGGCGGCCGGGCGGCGGCGCGGCGGCTTTCTATCCCCTCTCAACCCGCGATCCATCAAGTCTGGATACGGCGATGCCATCAACCCCCGGCCAATCCCTCGCTCAGGAGTTTCCGGTGGTTTCGGTGGCCCGTCAGAGCCTGCTGCATGAATGGAGGCGTTTTGTCGCCGCCATCCTGACGCTCGCATTTTCCGGCTTGCTCATTCTGGTTCAGGTCGGCCTGCTGCTGGGGCAACTCGAGGCGTTCACCCTGCCGATAAGCCGCGCCCGGGCCGATCTCTGGGTCACCGCGGCAAACATCGGCAGCTGGGAGCAGTCGACGATCGTCGCCGCGCGCACGGAAGGCGCGTTCTGGTCGCACCCGGCCGTGCGCGACGTCCAGGAGATGGGCCTCGGCCAGGGCGAATGGCGAACGGGCGGCGGCGGCCGCCAGAACGTGATGGTCGCGGGCGTCAGCGTCCAGCGCGGGTCGCTCAGCGACATGGTCGGGTTCGAACCCGACACGTTGTCGCTTCTCGCCCATCCCGACGCCGTGGTGATCGACCGCACCGATGCCGACAAGCTTGGCGCGCGCATCGGCTCGACCGCCGAGATCGCGGGCAAGCGGGTCACCATCGTCGGCTTCGTCCGCGGGTTTCGCAGCAACGTGATGCCGATAGTGTTCACCTCGCAGGCGACGCTGCGCCAGATAAACCAGGATTGGGGCGGCAACGGCCCTCCCTACTTCCTCCTGGATCTCGACCCGCGTTTCGACACCGAAGCGGTTCGCCGGGAGCTGGACGCAGAAGGGGCGTCACGGGGTTACGCGGTTTCGACGCCACGCGGGTTGATCCTGCGCTCCGCCCGCTTCTGGCTCGAAGAATCGGGATCAGGGACGTCGTTCGCCTTCTCCATGCTGCTGGCGATGATCGTGGGGGTGGGGGTGACCAGCCAGACCATGCGGGGCACGATCGCGGCATCGCTGAAGGAATACGCCGCGCTGCGGGCGCTGGGCGTCAGGGTCGGGCAGTTGCGCGCCATCGTCATCGAGCAATCCGTATGGGTCGCGGTCGCCGGCATCGTGCTGATGTTCGCCGCTGCCGTCGCGCTCGGCGGCATCGCCTGGCTGGCCGGCATCCCGCTGGTAATGCCCTGGTGGATCAACCTGCCGACTGCGGCCTTCGTGGCCGTCATCGCCTGCCTGTCGGGCGCGCTGTCGCTGTCGGTGCTCTATCGCAGCGAACCGGCGGACCTGCTGCGATGACCGCTTCGCTCTCCGCCAAGCCAGCGATCATCGCCGAGGGAATCGCCAAGTCCTATGGCACCGGCGCGGCACGCAGCGAAATCCTGCGGGGCATCGACCTTGCCATCGATCGCGGCGAGCTGACCCTTCTGATGGGGCCGTCCGGATCGGGCAAATCGACGCTGATGGCGCTGCTCGGCGGCCTGCTGCGGCCGGATCGCGGCACGGTGAGCATCCTGGGTCACCGTCTCGACGACATGGGCGAGGATGCCGTGAAAGCGGTCCGCCTTCGTCATTGCGGCTTCATCTTCCAGGGATTCAATCTGTTCGCCGCGCTTTCGGCCCTCGACCAGGTGAGGCTGATCCTGCAACTCACCGGCGTGCCGTCCGGGAAGATCGATCGGCGCGCCCGCAAGGCGCTGGCCGATGTCGGTCTGGCCGAACGAAGCCACCTCAAGCCCGGCGCGCTGTCGGGCGGCGAGAAACAGCGGGTGGCGATCGCCCGCGCCCTGGCCAAGCGCCCCGCGTTGCTGTTCGCCGACGAGCCGACATCGGCCCTCGACCGCGATAATGGCCGGATCGTGACCGGGCTGCTCCAACGCGTCGCGCATGACCAGGGCGCCGCCGTGCTCTGCGTCACCCATGACAGCCGGCTGCTGCCCTTCGCCGATCGCATCATCCGCATAGACGATGGCCGCATCATCGAGGACCAGCGGCCCGCCCAACCCCATCGCACCAGCCATTCGCGTGAAAATGTCCCTACGTAGTCGTCTTCTTCTCGGCCTGGGCGCCGCGGCCGTTGCCGCGGCAGTCTCCCTGCCGCTGTTCAGCCATGACGCCGTTCCCGCCGACGGCGAAGGCCTGCAACCCACCGGGCATGTCGCCGCGGCCGGGCGCGGGCGCATCGATGTCGAGGGCGGCCTGATCCAGATCGCCGCGCAGCGCGACGGCGTGATCGCCGCCGTCTTCGTGGCGGAGGGGGCCGACGTGCGGGCCGGCGACCTGCTCGCCCGCCAGGACGACCGTCCGGCCCAGACCGCGCTGGCGGAAGCACGCGCCCATCTCGCCGAAGTCGTTTCCCGCGGCGCGGTCCTCAGGGTCCGGCTGGCGGCCAGCCGCCGCGAGCGCAACCGTGTCGACGGGCTCCGTCGCGACGGCGCCGAGGCCGCCAGGGTATTCGACGAGGCGCAGAGCCGGCTGGACGAGGCGATGGCTGAACTGGCGGCGCACGCCGCCGCCATCCATCTCGCCGAGGCGCGGGTGGCGACGGCCGAAATGGAGGTCGGCCAGCGCGAGATCCGGGCGCCCGTCGACGGCCGCATCGTCCGCCTGCAGGCGCGTCCGGGCACGGGCGCATCGACCCTGAACGTCTCGACCCTGTTCACCCTGGTGCCGCGCGAGCGCTTCGTGCTGCGGGTCGACGTCGAGGAGCGGCTCCTGAAGCAGATTGCGATCGGCCAGCCGGCCGCCGTGACCCTGGACAGCGCCCGTGAACCGGTCGGCGGCACCGTGCTGCGCATCGGCGAGATCGTCGGCCAGCGCAAGATCGATCCGACCGATACCCAACAGCGCGTGGACGAGCGGGTCATCGAGGTCATCGTCTCGCTGCCGGCGGCACATTACCGGATCGGACAGCGCGGTCTGGCCAAGTTCGAATCCCCACGGCCGCCCGCCGCGGGCGAACGCTGACCATGCCCGGTCGTCCCCGCCGCCTCGGCACCCTTGCCGCCGTCTGCAGTCTCGCGGCCATCGTGGCCGGCTGCAGCCTGGTGCCGCCCTATCTGCGGCCACCCGCGCCGGTACCTGTCGCATATCCTGCCGCGACCAATGAAGGCCCGCCGGCCGGGCGGGTCGCTCCCCCATCGCGCGATCTTGCCTGGCGCAGCTTTTTCACGGATCCGGCGCTCCGCCACCTGATTTCGACCGCGCTGGCCAATAATCGCGACCTCCTGATGGCATCAGCCCGGGTGCGCGAGGCCCGGGCGCTCTACCGCGTCCAGTCCGCGGCAGGGCTGCCCGCTGTCGATGCGAAACTCACCGCGATGGTACCGCGCGCCGCGGCGGGTGATTACGGCAACCAGGCTGGGTTGTCCGTCCGGTCCTACGAACTCGACTTCTTCGGCAAGGTGGAGAGCCTGTCGTCGGCTGCCCTGCATGACTATCTCGACACCGCGCAGGCCCGGCGGACAGCCCAGCTCGGGCTGGTCGCGGAAGTCGCGCGGATGCACGTACTCGAGCGTTCGGCCGCGGCGCGGGTAACGCTTGCCGAGCGCACGCTGCGGTCGCGCCGGGCAACCGTCATGCTGGTGGCGCGCCGGGTTGACGCCGGCCTGTCGTCACCGCTGGACCTCCGCCAGGCCGAATCGCTGATCGCCCCGACTGAAGCCGATCTGGTGGAACAGCGGCTGGCACGGCTCCGCGCCGGCCATGCCCTGGAATTGCTGATGGGCTATGCCGATCCCGTGCCGGAGATCCGTCCGCCCCTGAACGACGACTGGGGACGGCTGCAAGCGGGCTTGCCGTCCGATCTGCTGACCGCCCGTCCCGACATCATGGCGGCGGAGGAACGGTTGAAGGCGGCGAACGCCCGGATCGGTGCCGCCCGCGCCGCGTTCTTTCCGTCGGTCGAGCTGACGACGATGGGCGGCGTCGCCTCCAGCACGGTCGGCAGGCTTTTCGGGCCAGGCAGTGCCGCCTGGCAATTCGTGCCGACGATCACCCTGCCCATCTTCGATGGCGGCCGCAACGAAGCCAATCTCGACCTGGCACAAGCACGGCGGGACGCCGCCCTTGCCGATTACGAGAAAACGATCCAGGTGGCGTTCAGGGAGGTATCGGACGCGCTGGCGGGGCAGGTGCTGCTGGAACGCGATCTCCGGGCGCGCCAGGACGCCCGGGACGGCGAGGCCGACCGGCTGGCCTTGACCTCGAAGCGCTATCTTGCCGGGGCGATCGGCTATCTCGACATGCTCGACGCGGAACGCGGCCTGTTCATGGCCGAGCAGAATCTCATCGACGCGAAGCGCGCCCGGCTGGAAAACGCCATCAATTTCTACCGGGCGCTCGGAGGCGGGCAGGACGAACCCGACGCCGCCCCCCTTGCCACGCGGTAACCTGCCGCGGTCGAATTGGGAGCGTGGCGGCTATAGGAATATGAACCTGGCGAGGCCACCATGGCCTCGCCGGGGGCTCGTCTGACCTCAGCGCAGGTCGGACACCGATGCGACGAGGGCCGGCGTCGGTTCGGACGACAAGGCGCGCTCCATCAGATCCGTCATGGCGACCGCCAGCTGCGTGCTGGACCACTCGCCCTTGTGCGAGAACCATTTCGGCACCCAATGCACCATGCCGAGCAGCGAGAAGGCGACGAGCTTCGGGTCGCAGGTGACGATGCTGCCGTCCCGCATGCCGTCCTCGATCAGTTCCCGGAGCATCTTTTCGTATCTGTCCCGCTCGGCCAGGTGGACGGTCCTGTCCTCGGGCAGCAGCGAACTCTCCTCCGTCACCATGACGCAGCAGTTCATCTCGTCGATCATCTTCTGAAGGTATAGCTGCAGCGACAGCTTGACCTTCTCCCGGCCGTTGCGGCCGCGGGCCTTGGCCTCGTCCATCCCTTCGAACGCGGCCTGCATCACGCGTTCCAGGCAGGCGCACAGCAGCTTCTGCTTGTTGGGGAAATAGTAGTAAAGCGCCGCCTTGGTCACGCCCAAGCTGGTGGCGATGTCTTCCAGCGACGTGGCATGGAAGCCGCGTTTGTTGATTGCCACGGCCGCTTCGCGCAGCAGCACTTCCTTCTTCATTTCCCGCTGCTCTTCGCGGGTCAGAAGGACACTTTTCCAAGCCATCGTCTGATCCTTCCCAGGTTTGGTTTTCTACATAGCGTTCCACAAGCCTACCGGCAAGTTAGCAAACTATCCCGTGCTCCGGATTGCCGGGCGGCGTTGGCATGCCAGCCGCGGCCAGCCCGTCTTTTGCACCTTGCACAGAGTTGCGATATCTCATATGAACGGAAGGTCAATTTACTAACCAGGCAGTAGAAATGCCCATCCTATCATCCGCCGCCGATGCGCGGGCCGCGACCTTCACGCGGAATGCCGAAGCCTACGGCGCGATCATCGACACCTACCGCTCCCGGCTGGCCTGGGCTGCCGCGGGGGGCGGGGCAGCGATGGTTGAACGGCACAGAGCGCGCGGCAAGATTCCGGTTCGCGAACGCATCGACCTCCTGGTCGATCCGTTCTCACCCTTCCTGGAATTCTCGCCGCTGGCCTGCTTCGGCCTCTACGACAACAAGGTGCCGGCCGCCGGCCTGGTCACCGGTATCGGGTGCGTCAACGGCACCAACTGCGTGATCATCGCCAACGATGCCACGACCAAGGGCGGCTCGTTCTTCCGCGAGACGATCAAGAAGCATATCCGGGCGCAGGACATCGCGTTCGAGAACCGCCTGCCGGTCGTCTACCTGGTCGATTGCGGCGGCGCGAACCTGGCGCAGGGCGACGAAGTCTTTCCCGACCAGGATCATTTCGGCGGGTCGTTCTATCGCCAATGCCGGATGTCGGCCGCCGGCCTGCCGCAGATCGCGACGGTGTTCGGCGAATGCACGGCCGGCGGTGCCTATATCCCCGCGCTGTCCGACCAGGTGATCATGACGCGCGGCAACAGCAGCGTCCACCTGGGCGGCCCCCAGATCGTCAAGGCGGCGATCGGTGAGATCGTCGACCGCGACGCGCTTGGCGGGGCCGACATGCATTCGCGCGTGTCGGGCGTGTCCGACTATCTTGCGCGCGACGAATACGAGGCGATCGCCAAGACCCGCGAGATCGTCGGCTCGCTCAATGTCGTGCAGTCGCTGCACGGCGCGCTGCGGACGCCGCGCGACCCGGTTCACGACGTCGCCGACATACCCGGCATCGTCGGCTCCGACCTGACGGTGCCCTTCGACCAGCGCGAGGTGATCGCCCGCATCGCGGACGGCAGCGAGTTCGACGAATTCAAGCCGCTCTTCGGCACGACCCTGCTGTGCGGCTTCGCCCATATCCGCGGCCTGCCGGTCGGCATCATCGCCAACAACGGCGTCCTGTTCTCGGAAGCGTCGCTGAAGGGCGCGCATTTCATCGAGCTCTGCGACCAGCGGGGCATCCCGCTGCTTTTCCTGCAGAACATCACCGGCTTCATGGTCGGCTCGGAGGCCGAACGCGCGGGCATCGCCAAGCATTCGGCCAAGCTGGTCTACGCCGTCGCCAATGCGCGGGTGCCCCGCATCACGCTGGTCACCGGCGGCTCGTACGGGGCCGGCAATTACGGCATGAGCGGGCGCGGGTTCCGCCCCCGCTTCATGTTCATGTGGCCCAATGCGCGGCTCGGCACGATGAGCCCGGACATCGGCAGTTCGGTGATGATGGACCTGCGGCGTTCGTCGATCACGCGCAACGCCGATGGCGACGCCGAGCTGCGCCGATACGAGGCCGACCTGCGGCGCATGTTCGACGAGCAGTCCGATCCCTATTACTGCACGGCGCGCGTCTGGGACGACGGGTTGATCGAGCCGAAGGACACCAGGGAAGTCCTGGCCCTGACGCTTGCGATCGTATCCATGCAGCCTCCCGTCGGGGGCAACCGCCCCGTCTACAGAATGTGAGGGCGTCGTGGAGCACCTTCCCGGAATCATTCGTTCGGTCCTGATCGCCAACCGCGGCGAAATCGCGGTCCGTGTCATCCGGACCTGCCGCAGGCTGGGCATCCGCACCGTGGCGGTTCATTCGGATGCGGATGCCGGCGCCTGCCATGCCCGGCTTGCCGATGTCGCGGTGCGGATCGGCCCGGCCCCGGCACGCGACAGCTATCTCGATGCCGATGCCATATTGGATGCGGCCCGCCGGCAGGCCGTCGATGCCATCCATCCCGGCTATGGCTTCCTTTCCGAAAATGCGGGCTTCGTGCGCCGCTGCGAAGCGGCAGGTTTCATCTTCGTCGGCCCTTCGGCAGCCATCGTCCAATCGATGGGATCGAAGATCGAGGCCAAACGGATCGCCGAGGCGGCCGGGGTGCCGACGGTGCCGGGCTATCACGGCGACGACCAGGGTGACGCGACGCTGCGCGCCGAAGCCGGCAGGATCGGTTTCCCGCTGCTGATCAAGGCGTCCGCCGGTGGCGGCGGGCGCGGCATGCGGCGCGTCGACGCGCTCGATCAGTTCGACGCGGCCCTCAGGGAAGCGCGGGCCGAGGCCTCGACGGCCTTCGGCGACGACAGCGTGCTGCTCGAGAAGCTGGTCGAGAATCCCCGGCATATCGAGGTCCAGCTTTTCGGCGACAAGCGCGGCAACCTCGTCCACCTGTTCGAGCGCGACTGCTCGGTGCAGCGCAACAACCAGAAACTGCTGGAGGAAACGCCGGCGCCGCACCTGGACGACCGCGTCCGCGCCGCGCTGTTCGGCGCCGCGTTGAAGCTGGGCCGGGCGATCGGCTACGATTCCGCCGGCACCGTCGAGTTCATCATGGATGCGACCGGCGATGCCCCTTATTTCCTGGAGATGAACACCCGGCTGCAGGTCGAGCATCCGGTGACCGAGATGGTCACCGGCGTGGACCTGGTCGAATGGCAGCTGATCGCCGCCGCCGGCGGGCGCCTGCCGCTGGCGCAGGACCAGATCGCCTGTCGTGGCCACGCCATCGAGGCGCGGCTGACCGCCGAGCGGGCCGATCTCGGTTTCCAGCCCGCCACCGGCGATGTGGTCCAGGTGGCGGCGCAGCCGTCGCTGCGGCTGGACAGCGGTATCGCGGCAGGCTCGCTGGTAGGGCCGCACTATGATTCACTGCTGGCCAAGGCGATCGCATTCGCCCGCGATCGCGCCGGCGCGGTTGACCAACTGGCGCGCGGCCTGGAAGAAACCGCGATCCTGGGCCTGCCGACGATCCAGCCTTTCCTGATCGACGCGTTGCGGCATCCGCTGTTCGCCGACGGCCGGGCTACCACGGGTTTCATCGCCCAGGCTTTTCCCGACGGCTGGCGGCCCGACGGGGCGGTACTGTCGCTGCTGCGCGCTGCCGCCGCCTATCTGGCTTTTGGCCGGCGCGCCCCGGCCGGGACCGCCGCCGGCAATCCCTGGCGGACGGACAGCGCCTTCCGCGTGATGGGCGCGGCGCATCGGGCGACCGTGATCGTGCACGTGACCGACGAATACGGTGCCACCGTCATCGAATTGCGCTGCCTGGCCGATGCGGTCGAAGCCCTGGTCGACGGGGTGAGCGTCGATCTCGGGCAGGTGCGGGTGGACGAGCGGCTGTCGATCCGCGGCGGGCAGGCCACGATCGCCTTCGGGCGGGAGCAGGGCGCGGTCACGGTGGGATATCGCGGATTGAGCCTGCGCGCCGTCGCGCGGTTGCGCATCGACATGGCCGTGGCCGAGGACGGCGCCGACGACGCGGCGGCCGACAACGTGGTGCTTGCCCCGCTTCCCGGCGTGGTCACCCAGATCGCGGTCGGCATCGGCGATCGTGTCCGTCGGGGGGACGCGGTCGCGCAGATGGAGGCGATGAAGCTGGTGCATACGCTGACCGCGCGGATGGACGGCGTGGTCGCGGCGATCCATGTCGCCGCCGGCGCGACCGTCCCGCTCGGGGCGACACTGCTTGAAATCATGCCGGACGAGCAAAGGGAGGTAGCGTGATGGCTGGTCTTTGGTTCGAGGAATTCGAGGAAGGAATGGTGTTCGACCACGAGTGGTCGCGGACCATCACCGAAGCCGACAACCTCTGGTTTTCGCTGCTGACCATGAACGTGCAGCCGCTGCACGTGGATGCGCATTACGCGGCCAAGTCGGAGTGGGGCAAGCCGCTGGTCAACAGTCTGTTCACCCTGGGCTGCATGGTCGGCATGTCGGTGAACGACACGACGTTCGGCACCACCCTGGCCAATCTGGGCATGAACGACGTCAGGTTCCCCAAGCCGCTGTTCCAGGGTGATTCGATCAAGGTCAGGACGACGGTGCGGTCGAAGCGCGAGAGCAAGTCGCGCCAGAAGGAAGGGATCGTCGTCTTCTTCCACGAAACCCTCAACCAGCACGGCGAGGTGGTGGCGAGTTGCGAGCGTTCCGCCTTGATGCGCAAGCGCCCCGTTCCGGCCTGAGCGTCATGCGCTCGCTTCTGTTCGTGCCCGGCGGATCGGCGGCGATGCTGGAGAAAGCGCCGCGCAGCGGGTCCGATGCCCTGATCCTGGATCTGGAGGATGCGGTGCATCCCCAGGGCAAGGATCAGGCGCGCGGCCTGGTGGCGCAGGCCCTGTCGGACCGGCGGGCCGGCCACCCCTCCGTCTATGTCCGGGTCAACGGCCTGGAGACGCGTTGGTGCGAGGACGATCTGCGCGCGGTGCTGCCCGGCCGGCCGGCCGGCATCGTCCTGCCGAAACCGCGCGGCCCCCAGGATCTGCTGGCCCTCGCCGGCCTCATCGACCGCTGGGAACCGCCGGGCAGCGGCACGGGCATCATCGCCATCTGCACCGAGACCGCCGAGGGCACGCTGTCCCTGATGTCGCGATCCTGGGCGCATCCCCGGCTGCACGGGCTGATGTGGGGCGGCGAGGATCTTTCCGCTGCCCTGCAGGGCACGTCGAGCAGGATGGACGACGGCGCCTATGCCCAGCCGATGGCGTTGGCCCGCTCGCTCTGCCTGCTTGCCGCCAGGGCGGCCGGCGTCCGGCCGATCGATGCCGTCTTCGTCAGCCACGGCGACGACGCCGGGCTGCTGGCCGAGGTTCACGGCGCGCGCCGCGACGGCTTCGGCGCGAAGGCCGCGATCCATCCGCGGCAGATCGCCGTCATCCACCGCGGCTTTGCGCCGACGGCGGCCGAGACCGCGTGGGCGGCCGAGGTGGTGGCGGCAGTCGGCCAAGAGGATGGCGGCGTCGCCGTCGTGGACGGGCAAATGGTCGACGCGCCGCATCTGAAGCGCGCGCAGGCAATTCTCGACGATGCCGCGAGGGTGACGTCGCGTCATTGAATTTACTAAACAGTCAGTAGGCTTACTTGATGGGCAAATACTCATCAAGTAGGGTGACCGCAGCCATCAGGGAGGAGAATTGACATGGATTTCGCGCTGAGCGCCGAGCAGCGAGAGCTCAAGGAACGGGTTGCCGACTTCGCGCAGCGCGAGGTGGCGCCGCGCGCCGAGCAACTCGACCGCGAGCAGAAGTTTCCCACCGACCTGTTCCGCCGCGTGGGCGAGATGGGCATCCTCTCGATCCCGTTTTCCGAAGAATGGGGCGGGCTCGGCCTGGGCGTGTTCGACGCCGTGCTGGCGCTCGAGGAACTCGCGCGGGCCGACCAGTCGCTCGCGGTCAGCACCATGGTCAGCATGGCGACGGGCCTGACGCTGTCGCGTTTCGGCAACCGGCAACTGCAGGAGAAATACCTGCCGGGCATCGTTTCCGGCCAGCGCATCTGCTCGATCGCCGGGACCGAGCCGCAGGCCGGCTCGGACACGGCGGCCTTCACGACCAACGCCCGCCGCGATGGTGATGGCTGGGTCCTGAACGGCCAGAAGGCCTACATCACCAACCCCGGCACCGACATCTCGTCCTTCGCCCTGGTGCTGGCGGTGACGAGCCCCTCCGGCGCCCCGAAGAAATCGTTCTCGCTGTTTGCCGTGCCGACCGGCACGCCGGGTTACAGCGTCGGCGAGAAATACGCCAAGATGGGCTGGCGCTCGTCCGACACCCGGCCGCTCTATTTCGACGACTGCCGGCTGTCGGACGGCGACATGGTCGGCGAACTCGACCGGGGCCGGATCATCCTGCATCGCGGCTACCAGCAGGCACGGCTGTTCCTGGCGACCTGCTCGCTGGGCCTGGCGCAGGCCAGCCTCGACCATGCCGTGGCCTACGCCAAGGAGCGGCAGGCCTTCGGCGCATCGCTGGGCAAGCTGCAGCTGATCCAGGAGATGGTCGCGACGATCTCGGTCAAGGTCGCCGCGGCGCGGATGCTCGTCTACAAGGCCGCCTGGTCCTTCGGGGCCGGCAACGAACCCGACCTGAACGACCTGTCGACGGCCAAATACTATGCGACCGAGATCGCGTCGGAATGCGCCAATCTGGCCATTCAGGTTCACGGCGGCTGGGGCTTCATGGACGATTGCCCGCCCTCGCGCTACCTGCGCGACAACCGCATCTGCACGATCGGCGACGGGTCCAGCCAGATCCAGCTTCTGCTGATCGCCCGGGCAAACGGCCTCGACGTTTCGTTCTGACCATCCTGCTGGCCGGCGCGCCGCCCCCCGCCGGGCCGCCGCGCAGG
>JAEYTW010000388.1 GCA_023433835.1 Pseudomonadota bacterium
CCGCCGCGCCGGGCGGGGCGACGGAAGGATTCTATTCCGGCTCGGTCAACTTCCTGCCCTACATGGAGACGGCCAAGCCCGAGGTGCAGGAATGGCTGAAGGCCTATAAGGAAAAGTTCAAGACCGATATCAATGCCGGGTCGATGTATGGCTGGGCCGGTGCCGATTTGACGGTGATGGCGCTGGATCGCGCCGGCAAGAACGTCACGGTCGACGGCTTCATCAAGGCGATGGAAGGCATCACCGGCTATCGCGACATGTTCGGCGGCCCCACCGCCTCGTTCAGCGCGACCAATCACAAGGGCACAGGCGCGGCCTATCTGAACATCGTCAAAGGCGGCAAGTGGGAGCCGGTGATGACCGAACCGCTGATGAACTGACGATCCGGCGGCCGCTCGAACCGCGAGTGGCCGCCTTTATCCACCGTGAAGCGCATCGCTGCCACTGGTCCCGGTCGTCATGCGCTCGGCTTGGCCCCAGCTTCACCTTTCCGGGCAGGCTACCCGCGACATTCCACATAAAGACACATGCTGGCATACCACGTCGGGGGCATTGCGGCGCGAAGAGGGCGCATTTTTTCGCTGAAGTTGTAATGAATTGTAACGGTAATTGTAAAAAGATGTAACTCAGATCCAGATCGACTGTTTATTGCAGCCGTTGAACACCGCTGATTTCCGCCAGATCGCGCCTTTTGAAAGGAAGATGGTCCTCACTTCTGCCTTTAGGCGGTATTGGGGAGCGCTCCTCATGCGTGATAGGCCCCGGTATCCGGAGTTTGGGAATTCGGGGGATGGAGATGGCGGTGCGTCGAGTTATTTCATGGCGCGGGTTGTGCGCGGTTTTGTTGATCACGGCCCTGGCCGGGTTGACGCCGGTGGCTGTGCAGGCCGCCCCCGACGTGACGATTTCGGGCCAGATCTTCGGCATTGCCCGGGATGGCGGGAGCGCGGAAACCGCGGCGGCAATCCAGATCTCCGCCTCGGTCACCGATAGTGACGGCAATACCTATGCCGCCGGTACGTTCGTGCCGGGCGTGCTCGCCATCCTCTCCGTCGGCGAGAAGGCCGACGGCACGCCGGTGACGATCCAGTCGCCATCGAATGCCGGCCTGGGTTTTGTCGCCAAGTTCGACAAGGACGGCAAGGTCGTTTGGGCGAACTCGTTCAACAATACCGCGACCAGCAGCGGGACCCCGAACTACACGATCAGCGCCATCGCCATCGACAGCGCCTCGAACGTCTACGTTGCCGCACAGTTGACCGGTGTGGCCGCCTTCATCCTGCCCTCGACCAGTCTGGTCCGGGCGGGTAGCACCGACTCCTTCCTGATGAAGATCCCGGCGGCCGGCGGGTCGCCGAGCGTGGTACAGAAGTACGGCGCCGCCAACTTCGCCGTGAAGGTGACCAGCGTCGCCGTCGATTCCGCCAACAATGTGTTCATCGGCGGCAACATCAACGGCACCACCACCGGCACTTACGCATCCAATATCCAGTTCTCCGGCGATCCCTCCGTCCACGACGGCTTCATCGCCAAGGTGGACTCGACCCTCGCCGTACCAAACACATTCGCCTCCATCACCTATAGCGGCGCCACTGCGCCTACGAACGTCGACATCCAGTCCATGGTCGCCGACAGCGACGGCTACATCTACACGGTCGGCCAGTTCGCCGGCGACGACATCTTCACGCCGTTCGTCATGAACAGGTCGGGCACGGGCAGCACCGACATGTTCGCGCTGCGCCACCATGGCGGCACGATGACCGAGCAGTGGAACAAGCAATACGGCGGCGGGGCGGGGGCCACCCTTCTTCCCGCGATGATCGCCGTCGATGCGTCCAACATTTACATCAGCGGCGGTATGACCACCTCGGCGACGATCGGAGCGCTGCCGGCGATGACGCTGCTCGGCAACTCCGACGGTTTGGTGCTGAAGGCGAACAAGCTGACCGGCGTCGCTGCATGGGCCAAGAACTTCGGCGGAGCCGGCGCCACCACCAACAGCGTTTCCGCCCTCGGCGTCGATGCGTCAGGCGAACTCCGTGTCGGCGCCCTGTTCGTGAGCGGCGACCTGACCCAGCCGCCCCTGGCGCGGGTCGGTTCCGGCGTTACGAGGAGTGTGGCCATTCTCGGCCTGTCCTCCAGCGGCAGTTTCACCGTTGCCAAGGCCAGCGGTGCCGCCGTTGGCATCAATGTCCAGCCATCCCGCGGCATCTCGACGGACGGCATGTTCGTCGTCGCCGGTTCGACGAACGACGATCTCTCCACGCCGCCTCTGACGAAAGGCAGCCTTAATACCCGCGCAGCCCTGATCCTGCGTGCCGCCCCGCCGACCTACACCGTCGCGGTCTCCAAGACCGGCACGGGCGGCGGTACCGTCACCTCGTCGGCCGGCGGCATTTCGTGCGGCGCGACCTGCACCTCGACCGGTCTCGCCGACAACACCGCCGTCGCGCTGACCGCGACGGCCGATGCCGGTTCGACCTTCACCAGCTGGGGCGGCGATTGCAGCGGCACGTCGTCGCCATTCAACCTGACCCTGGCGGCGGCCAACGCGACCTGCACGGCGACCTTCACGCTGTCGAACGGCCCGACGCCGCCGACGCCGAGCAACCCGAGCACGCCGACCCCGCCGCCGTCCTTCGTGACGAACCCGCCGTCGACCAACGAGAACGTCTCCACGATCGGCAGCGGCTCGGGCAGCATGTCTTTCGCCTCGTCCTTCGCCAACCCGTCGGGCCTGACCTTCACGGCGGCGCCGGTCGGCGGCGGCAGCCTGCCCAGCTGGATCACCTTCGAGCCGTCCTCGGCCACGTTCAGCTACAACGTGCCGCTGCCGCCGGACCTGCCGATCCAGCCGCTGGCCGCCGACAGCCGTGCTGCGCGGGCCGACGCGCGGGCCAACTGGCCGAACACGGTCTATCCGCTGCTGCTGCGCGTGGCGCAGGTGCCGGTGGTGCTGACCGCAACCGACAAGGCGACCGGCGTCAGCTATTCGTCGACGATCCAGATGAGCTTCCATGCCCCGCGCAACCCGGTGGCGATCTCGGCGGTGTCGATGAGCCTCGACCGGGTCTACGGCGACCGCGCCGCGGCCCGCTCGGCCCTGTCCTATGACGGCGGCCAGATGATCTTCGAGACGGCGGCGACCAACCTGTTTCCCGCGGCATCGAGCCCCTATGGCGACATCGTGCGCTATCACGGCCTGTCGGGGGCCCGTGACCGGCTGACCCAGACGGCGATCCCCGGCGGCGGCGTTGCCAATGCGGCCAACGGCCTGTCGACCAGCCCGGCGGTCTCTGCCAACGGCGCCTATGCCGCGTTCGCGTCGGATGCGGCCGGTGTCAGCGTCATTCCGGCCGGTGGCAAGCGCCAGGTCTATCGCACCGCGCTCGGCTATCCGCGCGTGGCGCTGAACCAGGCGGTGACCCCGGCGGCCGAGATGGTCTCGGCGACGCCGGCGGGCGTCGCCGGCAACGGCCGCTCGGACAATCCGTCGATGTCGCAGGATGGCCGCTTCGTCGCCTTCGACAGCGATGCGACCAACCTTGGCTGGGTCACCGAGGGCACGCGCAACGTCTGGCGCAAGGACTTGGCGACCGGCGAGGTCGTGCAGGTCGCGGCCGGCACCAGTCCCTCGATCTCTTGGGATGGCCGCTACGTCGCCTTCGAGGCCGGCGGCCAGGTTCAGGTCAAGGACCTGACCGCCGGCACGGTGAAGGCGATCGGTGCCGGCTCGGCCGCCAGGCTGTCGGCCCGCGGCGACCGCGTTGCATTCGTCTCGGGCACGCAGGTCGTGCAGGTCGATGTCGTCACCGGCACCCGCCGCTTGGTCGGGACGGGCGAGCAGCCGGCGATGTCGGCCGATGGCCGCTTCGTCGCCTTCCGTTCGGTCGGCACCGCGGGCAACGGTTTCTCCCAGATCTGGCTGCGCGATGTCGATCGTGGCGTCACCGCGCTGGTGACCCAGACGGCATCGGGTGCCGGCGGCAACGGCGACAGCCTCTATCCGTCGCTGTCGGGCGACGGCGCGCAGGTCGGCTTCGTCTCGACCGCGACCGATCTGGTCAATGGCACGCCGACCGGCACGCAGGCCTATCTGGCGGCCAATCCGCTGCCGCTGCCGGAGAAGACCGGCTACTGGTACCTCGCCGCCTCGAACGGCGGCCAGGGCTGGCTGATGGAGCGCTGGGGCAGCCAGGCTTATGTCGGCGGTCTCGTCTATGACGCGGCCGGTCGCGCCAGCTGGGTGAGCGGCTTCTGCCAGCTGACGGGCCTGACCTGCAGCGGTTCGCTGTCGGTGCGCACCGGCGGCACGCCGTTCGGCGCGGCCTCGGGCTCCAGCCCGGTGGCCGGCCAGGCGGTCGGCGTCACCCTGACCACGTCGGAAGACGGCCGCAGCACCGTGCTGCAGGTCGGCAACGCCGCGGCGCAGACGCTGTCGGTGTTCCCGATCGCCGGGGCCGCGACCACCGGCTTCGCCGGCCTGCCGCAGGCCGGCTGGTGGATGGAAACCGGGTCGACCGGCGGCAACGGATACTTCGTCGCGGTCGACACCCAGCCGCAATCGGACGGCAGCGTCAGGCAGATGGCCTATGTCTCCGTGCTGACCTTCGATACCGCCGGCCTGCCGGTCTGGTACTCGTCGCAGGCCGCGCTGGGCAGCGATCTCGCTTTCTCCGGCACCCTGATGCAGTATCTCGGCGGCGCCCAGTTGGGGCAGGTGCAGGTCGGGGCATCGGGGGCGAGCCCGATGGGCCAGCTGCGCATCGCCTTCACCGGCAACGACACCGCGCAGATCAACCTGCCTAACGGGCGGACCGCGAACCTCAGCCGCTTCCGCTTCTGACGTCCTTGCCTTGACGTGACGGGGGACGGCCTGCTACCGCGGGCCGTCCCTTTCTATTTGGAGGTTCGCCATGAAGGCGCGGGCAGTGTGGGTCGACGGGCGCATGTTCGTCGGTGAATCGGGCAGCGGCCATACCGCCGTCATGGACGGCGCGCCGGAGGCGGGCGGCCGCAATCTCGGCATCCGGCCGATGGAGATGCTGCTGCTGGGCCTGGCCGGCTGCACCGCGTTCGACGTGGTGATGATCCTCGAGAAGGGCCGCGAGGCCGTCACCGACTGCGTCGTCGAAGTCGATGCCGAGCGCGCCGACAGCGAACCCAAGGTCTTCACCCGCATCAACCTGCGCTACATCGTCAAGGGCCGCAACCTGGCCCATGACAAGGTCGAGCGCGCGGTCAAACTCTCGGCCGACAAGTACTGCTCGGCCTCGATCATGCTGGGCAAGACCGCCGAAATGCATCACGAGATCGTCGTCGAGGAAGCGGCCTGACGCCGGACTTCGCCGATCTCGGCATTGACGGGGCGGATGTAACGGTTGGTAACGGCAACTGTACCCTGATGTAACGGCCTAGCCGATCTCGACGACGATCTTGCCGGTGGCCGTGCCGGTCTTCACCGCCTCATGCGCGGCCTCGGCCTGATCGAACCTGAACCGGCGGGGATCGAGGGACGGCATCAGCCGGCCTGTATCGGCCAAGCCACCGATACGGCGCAGGATCTGGCCATGCTCGGCCCGGCCGACGCCCGTCAATAGCGGCAGCAGCGTGAAGACACCCGAGTAGCTCGCCGCCCGGAACGACAGCGGCGCCAGCGCATGGGTGCTCCAGCCCAGGCAGGAGACGACATGACCGTTCCGCCGCACCGCGCGGAACGAGGCGTCCAGCACCGGGCCGCCGACGGTATCGTAGACCAGGTCGAAGCCATGGCCGGCGGTGAGCCGGCCGACATAATCCTCGACCGTCTCGGCGCGGTAGTCGATCGCCGTGGCGCCGAGGCCCTCGATGCGCTCGCGATCGGCCGCCGAACCGGTCGCGAACACGGTCGCGCCGGCCGCGCGGGCGATCTGGACCGCGATATGGCCGACCCCGCCGGCGCCGCCCTGGACCAGCACGGTCTCACCCATCGCGACACGGCCACGATCTACCAGGCCTTCCCAGGCGGTGATGGCGATCAGCGGCAGGGCGGCGGCGTCGCGCATCGACAGCGCCTTGGGCTTCGGGGCCAGCAGATCGGCATCGACCGCGGCGTACTCGGCCAAGCTGCCCTGGTGGCCGCCGACACCGCCGGCCATGCCGTAGACCTCGTCACCCGGCGCGAAGGCGGTGACGCCGGGGCCGGTACCAATCACCGTGCCGGCGAGATCAAGGCCGAGGACGGCGGGCAACGGGTGACGGGCGTGGGCCGCCTCGCCGGCGCGGATCTTCAGGTCCAGCGGATTGACCGCGCTGGCGGCGATGCGGACCAGCACCTGACCGGCCGCGGGTACCGGGCGGAGGCGTTCGGCAGGGGTCAAAGGGCCGTTGGGATGATCGACGACCAGGACGGTCATGGCGGGTTCGCGGGACATGGTGATCTCCAATGACGATGGAGATCACCGTGGAGCATGCGGGATTGAATGAAAATAGACTTTGCTGTTCGATATTCATGCAATAATGCATGGGTATGGAGTGGAGCGATCTCCGGATATTCCTGGCCATCGCCCGCGCCGGCTCGCTTGGCCGGGCGGCGCGCCGGCTCGGCCTGACCCAGCCGACGATGGGCCGGCGGCTGCGCGCCCTCGAGGCCGCGGTCGGCCAGACCTTGTTCCAGCGCACGGCCGACGGATTCGTGCTGACCGACGAGGGCGCGGCGATCCTCGGTCGCGCCGAGCGGATCGAGGAGGAGGCGATCGCCATCGAGCGAAGCCTGGCCGGGCAGGGCGAGGCGCTGGAAGGCTTGCTGCGCGTCTCGTCATCGGACTGGTTCGGCCTTCATGTCCTGACGCCGCTCTTCGCCGAATTTACCCGGACCCATCCCGGCGTCACCATCGAACTGGTCACCGATGCCCGGCTGTTCAGCCTGGCGCGGCGCGAGGCCGACCTGGTCTTTCGCATCCGCCCGTTCGACGAGCCTGAGGTGGTGCAGCGCAAGCTGATGCGGATCGACTATGCCGTCTATGCCGCCGAGGGGGCGCCGGACGCCCTGATCACGCTCGACAGCGCCTTCGGCGACCTGCCCGACGTCGCATGGGCCAAGGCGAAGCTGCCCGGCTATCGAATCGCCTATCGCAGCAACAATCGCGACGTCCAGGCACGGGCCTGCGCGGCGGGGGCGGGGGTTGCGGTCCTGCCGATAGCGATCGGCGACGTGACCCGGGGAATCGCGCGGGTGGACTTGGGCGAGGCGCCGCCGTCGCGCGACGTCTGGGTCGGGTATCACCGCGACCTGCGCCGCCTGGCGCGCTTGCGCGCCCTGCTCGACCTGGTGGTCGACCGTCTCGGCTGAGATTTGGGGGGGAGGCGGGAAGACGGTCGGGATCCGTCATACCCAGTCACAGTGGCGATGGTCGGAGTGAGAGGATTCGAACCTCCGGCCCCTAGCTCCCGAAGCTAGTGCTCTACCAGGCTGAGCTACACTCCGTCGCCGCTTGCGGGGGCGTGTATAGCCCTGTGCCGGAGTCCTGGCAAGCGGAATATGATGAATTCATGCACGGATTTCCGAAACAGGGAAATCCAGGGAAATCAATCGCTTGGGCGACGTTCAGAAACGCCGCGCCAAGCAGAAGGCGACGAGTTCGGCCAGCGCGTCGCGGGTGGGCGAGGGCGGGAAGGAATCGAGCGCGGCCAAGGCCTTGGCGCCGTAGTCCTCGGCCCGCGCGATGGTCGCGTCGAGCGTGCCGCGGGCGGCGATCAGCGCCTTTGCCCGCTCGAAATCCCCGTCCTGCTGGTCGAGGGTTTCGATGGTGCGGCGCCAGAACGCCTTCTCTTCCTCGTCGCCGGCGGCATAGGCCAGGAGGATCGGCAGCGTCGCCTTGCCTTCCTTGAAATCGTCGCCGAGATTCTTGCCGATCTGGTCGCCGGCCGAGCCGTAGTCGAGCGCGTCGTCGATCAGCTGGAAGGCGATGCCGAGGTTGTAGCCGAAGGCGTCGAGCGCCTCGGCCTCGGCCAGCGGGCGGTCGGCGATGACGGCGCCGACGCGGCAGGCGGCCGAGAACAGGGCCGCCGTCTTGGCGGCGATGACCTGCAGATAAGTCTCTTCCGCCGTCTGCACGTCGTTTGTGGTGGTCAGCTGCAGGACCTCGCCCTCGCAGATCACCGCGGCCGCGTTGGCCAGGATGCGCAGGATTTCGAGCGAGTTGGTCTGCACCATCAGCTGGAAGGCGCGGGCGAACAGGAAATCGCCGACCAGGACCGGCGCCTGGTTGCCGAAGGCGGCATTGGCGGTCGGCGTGCCGCGGCGCTTGTCGCTTTCGTCGACGACGTCGTCGTGCAGCAGCGTGGCGGTATGGATGAATTCGACGCAGGCGGCGAGCAGGATGTGACCCTGGCCGCCATAGCCGCACATCTGGGCGGCGGCAAGCGTCAGCATCGGCCGGATGCGCTTGCCGCCCGCGGCGATGATATGGCGCGCGACCTGCGGGATCATCGCGACATGGCTGTCCATGCGCCGCAGGATTTCCTCGTTCACCAGGCGCAGATCGGCAGCCACCAGCGACTGCAGCGCCTCGATGCCGGGCTTGGGCGGGCTTGTGGTCTGGTTGTCGCGGGACGCGGCAATGGCCAAGGCAAAGTTCCCAAAAACGAGGATTTGGCGATAACGTCGCGGAGCATAGTGCGAACTGGGCAGGGGTCAAGTTTGGCGGGCAGGGCGGCGGACGGTGTCACCCGTGACGGGATTCTCGGGCGGCGGCTGATCCTGGCCCAGCCCGTGGCGGGGCCGCGCGCCTCCGACGATGCGGTATTGCTGGCGGCGGCCGTGCCGGCAAGGCCTGGCGAGACCGCGGTCGATCTGGGCTGCGGCCCGGGTCCGGCCATGCTGTGCCTGGCCTGGCGGGTCCCGGGGCTGAGCGTCGCGGGGCTCGAGATCAACCAGCGCCTGGCCGCGCTGGCGGCCGAGAATATCGAGGCGAACGGCTTTGCCGGACGGGCGCAGGTGGTGGTCGGCGATGTCGCCGATCTGCCCGAAGGCCTCGGGCCGGCCGACCACGTACTGCTCAACCCACCGTTCTTCCAGCCCGGCCGCCACGATGCCGCGCCCGATCCGATCCGCGCCCGAGCCCGGCGCGAGGCCGGCGATATCGGGCTTGGCCGCTGGCTGGCCGCCGCCGCCGCACTCCTGCGGCCGGGCGGCAGCATCACCATCATTCACCGGGCCGAGCGGACGGATGAGATCGTCGGGCTGCTGACCGGCGCCGTCACCGTGCTGCCGCTGGCCGCCCGGCCGGGCGATGTTCCCAAGCGCGTGATCGTCCAATCGCTGGCCGGCCCGCCCGATCGTCGCATCCTGCCGTCTTTCGTCCTGCACCGGGCCGAGGACGGGCGTTACTGCGACGCCGCCGAGGCCATCCTGCGCCACGGCGGGCCGCTTGCCTTGCGCTGAAGCCTGCGACCGCCTATGTCTGGAACCACGATGAGCGACGAAAACGCCCGATTTTCGCCGGCCGCCTGGTTCAGGCGCTGGCGCAACCCGCCACCGACGGTCGCCGTGCTGCGGCTGGCCGGCGTCATCGCCGAAGGCGGCGGGGGCGCCTTACGCGGCCCCACCCTCAATCACTTCGGCCTGGCCGGCGCCATCGAGCGCGCCTTCGCGGTCAAGAAGGTCAAGGCGGTCGCCATCGAGATCAATTCGCCGGGCGGCTCGCCCGTCCAGTCTGCCTTGATCGCGGGCCATATCCGCCGTCTGGCCGAGGAAAAGAAGATACCGGTCTATGCCTTCTGCGAGGATGTCGCGGCCTCGGGCGGCTACTGGCTTGCCACCGCCGCCGACGAAATCCATGCCGATGCCGCCTCGATCGTCGGTTCGATCGGCGTGATCTATGCCGGTTTCGGCCTGACCGGGCTGATCGACAAGCTCGGCGTCGAGCGGCGCGTGCATACTGCCGGCGACAACAAGTCCTTTCTCGATCCCTTCTCGCCCGAACGCGAGAAGGATGTCGCCCGGCTGCACGCCCTGCAGGACGAGATCCACGCGGCCTTCGTCGCCCAGGTCAAGGGGCGCCGCGGCGGGCGGCTGAAGGACCCTGACGATGCCGAACTGTTCTCAGGCGCGTTCTGGGCGGGGCAGGGTGCGCTCGACCGCGGCCTGATCGACGGGCTGGGCGATATCCGGGGGGTGATGCGCGCGCGTTTCGGAACAAAAGTCCGGCTGCGCCGGGTCAACCCAGCCCAGGGCGGCTGGCTGCGCCGGCGACTCGGGCTCGACGGCGGCGCCCTGGCCGACGGGGCGCTGGCCGCGCTCGAACACCGTCTGGCGATGGGGAGGTATGGCCTGTGAGTCCGGTCAAGATCATCCTGCTGCTGGTCGTCATCGGGGTGGCCTGGTATGGCTGGCAGATCTGGCGCCGCAAGAAGCTGGCAGCCGAGGAAGCGCAACGCCGCCGGGCCGAGCGGGCCATCCAGGACATGGTCGCCTGTCCGCGGTGCGGGGTGTATCTCCCGGCCGGTTCCGACCATGATTGCCAGGGAAAATCCGGTCAAAACACGCGTTGACCGGGCAGGGCGGCGCCGTTATTTTGCGCCGCATTCACGTCATCCCGCTGTCACGCCGAGCCGCGAAGAATCAACGATGTCGCATTCCGGGGCGTTGACGCCTCCCTCCTTCCAGGACCTCATCCTCAAGCTCCTGACCTACTGGGCCGGTCAGGGGTGGGTCAAGATGGAGGCCAACGGCATGGTGGTAGG
>JAEYTW010000221.1 GCA_023433835.1 Pseudomonadota bacterium
CGACCAGCCCGGCCGCGTCGTGGGGCGGTTTATAGGCCCCACTTCCCGAACCGTCAAACCCTTTTTTGAAGAAAAATTGGCAGCCCCGTTTCCGGCTTGTGACGACCCTAACAGATTGGAATCGAACCTGTGTGCACGCGCGTACCTTCTCTATGAGATGGTGCAACGCACACATCAACATGCAGACGACGGGTCATTGAGACTGACCTTTCGGCGTATGCCTTTAAGTTGTTTTTAAAATGGCCTTCGCCTCAAAAGAGGGATTCGGGTCCGCAAATTTTTTTTCGAAACGCACCGAATCACCCCCTGGCGGGCGAATCACGGCAGGCCGAATCACGCTGGCGGACAACAAAATCCGATTCCGATACTTTTGATGGAGGCCGGGCGCGAATCAGGCCCGAGCGGCGTCAGCGCGCCAGGTGCAGGTAGCGATTGATGCGGCCCTCGACCCGGCGGAAGCCGTAAGTGATGACCAGCGTCATCGCGTAGTAGATCGCCCCGGCGATGATGAAGAGCTGGATCGGCGCATAGGTCTTGGCCACGGCGAGCCGCGCCGCCCCCATCAGGTCGACCAGCGTGATGGTCGAGGCGAGCGACGACGCCTTCAGGAGCAGGATCAGTTCGTTCGAATAGGCCGGCAGGATGATGCGGAACGCGCGCGGCAGCACGATCAGCCGGTAGGTCAGCCAGGTCGACATGCCGGCGGCCCGCGCCGCCTCGACCTCGCCCCGCGGCACCGCACGGATGCCGCCGCGCAGCAATTCGCCGGTATAGGCGGCGGTGTTCAGCGAAAACGCGATCAGGGCGCAGGCGTAAGGCTCGCGCAGGATCGGCCAGAACACGGAATCGCGCATCCAGGGGAATTGGCCGAAGCCGAAATAGAGCAGGAAGATCTGCACCAGCAGCGGCGTGCCGCGGAAGAACAGCGAATAGCCGTAGGCCGGCCAGCGAACCAGCGGATTGACCGCGACCAGAGCCAGGGCGATCGGCACCGCCAGCAGAAGGCCCGCCGCGCCGGAGAGGATGACGAGCTGGAGGGTGACGACGGCGCCTTCGAGCAGGCGCGGCCCCCAGTTCTGGATCAGCTCGAGGAAACCCATCGGCTATTTCAGGTTGCCGGAGAGGAATTGGCGCAGGCGCTCGGAATTCGGGCGCGCGAGCACCTCGGCCGGCGCGCCCTCCTCCTCGATGCGGCCCTGATGGAAAAACACCACCCGGTTGGCCGCCTCGCGGGCGAAGCCGATCTCATGGGTGACGACCAGCATCGTGCGCCCCTCGGCGGCGAGGTCGCGCATCACCTTCAGCACCTCGCCGACCAGCTCCGGATCGAGGGCCGAGGTCGGTTCGTCGAACAGCATCACCTCGGGGTCGACGGCGAGCGCGCGCGCGATCGCCACGCGCTGCTGCTGGCCGCCCGAGAGCTGGCCGGGATACTGGTCGCGCTTGGCGGCGACGCCGACCTTGGCCAGCATAGCCTCGCCCTTGGCGAGCGCTTCCTTGCGGTCCTGGCCCAGCACGTGGATCAACGCGGCGGTGACGTTCTCGATCACCGTCATGTGCTGCCACAGGTTGAACTGCTGAAAGACCATCGACAGCTTGGCGCGTATGCGGTCGACCTGGCCGGCATCCTCCGGCACCGGGCGGCCGCCGGATTTCTTCATCCGGATCAGCTCGCCCTTCACGTAGACGCGCCCCGAATCCGGCGTTTCCAGGAGGTTGATGCAGCGCAGGAAGGTCGACTTGCCCGAGCCGGAGGAGCCGAGAATCGCCACCACGTCATGTTCACGGGCCGCGAGCGAGATGCCCTTGAGCACCTCGAGGTCGACGAATCGTTTGTGGAGGTCCTGGACCTCCAGCGCCACCGCGGTTTCCGCCACCAAGCCTCCCGACCCAACCCGCGGCGGCCGCCCGTTGTTGACCGGGTTACGTGCCGCCCCGGCCCCTGTTACGCCAAAGCCCTGACATCGTAGGGGCGGATTGCCGGGCTGGCCAGGGCTTTGTCGGTATCCGGGCCTGCCGCGATCCGTTCCTCGGCGATGCGGTCGGCGATGTCGGCGGGGGCCGCGCCCTCGCGGTCGGCCCGGGCCAGAACCCTCGTGACCGTCGCGCCGATCTCGGCGCAATGGTCGAGCACGGCTTGGCGGTCGTAGCCCGGCCCTTCATGGGCTACATCGATCAGCCCGCCGGCATTGACGACGTAATCCGGGGCATAGGCGATGCCGCGGGCCGCCAGCATCCGGCCGTGTTCGGGCCGGGCCAGCTGATTGTTGGCCGCCCCGGCGACGGCACGGGCCCGCAGAAGCGGGATGGTGCGATCGTCGAACACCGCGCCCAGCGCGTTGGGCGACAGGATATCGACATCCTGGAACAGGATCCGGTCGGGGGCGACCGCCATGGCCCCGAACGCCTGCACCGCCCGCTCGACCGTTTCGGCACGGATATCGGAAACCAAGAGGCGCGCCCCCTCGGCGGCGAGATAGCCGGCCAGGCGCCAGCCGACACTGCCCAGACCCTGAATCGCCACCGACAGGCCGGCAAGATCGCCGCGGCCGAAACGGTATTTAGCCACCGCGCGAATGCCTTGATACGTGCCATAGGCGGTAGCCGGGCACGGTTCGCCCGCCACATCGGCCAGGCCCCGGGCATAGGGGGTGAAGCGGCGCATGAAGGCCATGTCGCGCACCGTGGTGCCGACATCGTCGGCGGTCTGGTAGCGGCCGCCGAAACTGTCGACGAAGCGGGCCATCGCGGCCAGCAGTGCCTCGGACTTGTCGTGCGACGGATCACCGATGATCACCGCCTTGCCGCCGCCGAACGGCACCCCGGCCAGCGCCGCCTTGTAGGTCATCGCCCGCGACAGCCGCAGGGCATCGGCCAGCGCCGCCTCGTCGTCGGCATAGGGATACATCCTGCAGCCGCCGAAGGCCGGGCCCAGCGCCGTCGAATGGACGGCGACGATCGCCCTGAGGCCGGAGGCGCGGTCCTGGAAATGGGAGACGATCTCATGGGCATTGTAGTCGGCCGAGGCGAAGACGGTCATGGCACGGGGCTCCCTGAATGGCCCCCCAGGCATAACGCCGGCCGATCGCCCGCGCCTATGGCGGCGCAGGCGGTAAATGCAGAACGCGAGATCATGCCGCGGGAGCCCGAACCCGCCGCATCCACTGCGGCGCGGGCCCTCGACGGCAGCATCGCCTGCGGCGGCAATCGGGGTAGGATCGCGGCCCCACTCGATTCGGGAGAGAGCAGATGACCACCGATACGGCCGGCTACCAGGCACGGCACGAAACCATCACCCTGCCGGAAGTCGCGCCCGGCACCGCCCGCCGGCTGCAGGTCTATCGCTACGGCCAGGCCGGCGCCCGGCCCAAGGTCTACCTGCAGGCCGGGCTGCATGCCGACGAACTGCCGGGCATGCTGGCGCTTCACCACCTGCTGGCCCGGCTCGACCAGGACCAGGCCGCCGGCCGCATCACGGGCGAGATCGTCGTGGTCCCGGTGGCCAATCCGATCGGCCTGTCGCAGACGGTCAACACCACCCTGCTCGGTCGCTACGAAATCGGTTCGGGCAGCAATTTCAATCGCGACTATCCCGACCTGGCCGAGCTGATCGGCGACGACGTCGCCGGCAGGCTGGGGGCCGACGCCAAGGCCAATGTCGCCGCCATCCGGGCCGCGATGACCGCGGCCCTCGACGGGCTGAAGCCGGAAAGCGAGCTGGCGGCGCTGCGCGTCACGCTGCTGCGGCTGAGCCACGATGCCGACTACGTGCTGGACCTGCACGCCGACACCGATGCCGAGCTGCATCTCTACATGGGCCCGGCCCTGTGGCCCGATGCCGGCGAGCAACTGGCCGCCGAGCTGGCCGCGACGGTCACCCTGCTGGCCGAAGTCTCCGGCGGCAATCCGTTCGACGAGGCGGTGAGCGGGCCCTGGTGGGCGCTGGCCAAGCGCTTCCCCGAGGCCGCGATTCCCTCGGGCTGCTTTGCCGCGACGATCGAGCTGCGCGGCGCCAATCTGGTCGAGGACGAACTGGCCGCAAGCGACGCCGCAGGCATTCACCGCTTCCTGCAGCGCCGCGGCGTCGTCGCCGGCGATCCGGGCCCCCTGCCCGTTCTGGAACATCCGGCTACGCCGCTGGCGGGTCTGGAACCGGTCAAGGCGCCGGTACCGGGGCTGATCGTCTATCGCGTGCCGCTCGGCGCCGTGGTCACCCCGGGCACGGTCATCGCCGAGATGGTCGACCCGGTCGGCGGCCGTACCCCGGTGGCCTGCCGGAGCGCCGGGCGGGTGTTTGCCCGTACCGAGCAACGCTTCGCCCGGCCCGGCTACCGCGTCGCCAAGATCGCCTCGGCCACCGCGTTGCCGGAGCGGACCGGCAAATTGTTGGGCGACTGACCAGGGATCACAATCCGTTCAATACCCGAACGGGCGATGACGGCGGCGGTGCCGGCTGCTTATGATTGCCGATGGGGACCACAGGGGCGCGCAGCCGTCGGGGCCGGCGTGCCCTGACCTGATGGAGAGTAGTGAGATGGTGGGATCGATCATGCGGCGACTGGCGGCCCTCGCCGCCGGCGTCCTGGCGCTGGGAGCGGCCGGCACCGCCGCCGCGCAGACGCCCCTCTACGGACAGTGGTACGACGACGACGGCCACAGCTACCTGATCGCGCCCTCGCAGGGCCAGCTAAGGGTCGGCTTCCTGGTTTCGCAGCTGGGTGCCCAGCAGTGGTACACCTTCACCTGTCCGCTGGGTGCCAACCCCTGTACCGGGCCGATCCTGCAATACGGCCTGGTCACCGACCAGCACGGCGACACCAACTACACCCAGGTCAACTATTTCGGCACGATCAGCCTGTCGTTCAATTCCGCCACCGGCGGCATGGCGACCACCTCGGGCACCGCGGCCTTCGTCGGCACCACCCGGGCGATCCGCCCGACGCCGACGGCGCTGCAGCCGGCCACCGGTGACGCCCCGGGCTCGCGCTGGTATGCACCGCTCAATACCGGGCCCTACGGCCAGCCCTACTACTTCATCAACGCGCCAACCACTGCCGCCGGCACCAATGCGACGGTCTTCGCGCTGGTCGTCAACACCTCGGGCGCGGCCGCCGGCAGCTCGACCTGGAGCTACGGCTATGGCGGGATGGTCTCGTCGCTGCTGTTCCAGGGCAATGCCTACACCTATTCGGGCGGCAACACCTTCCCGCCGCCGACGACGGCAATGCCCTCGACGCAGGGGCCGCTCAACGGCGTGACGATGCAGCTGAACCCCGGCGGTTCCGCGGTGCTGAACGGCCTGCCGCCCGGCGCCGGATCGGCCACCCTCGGCCAGTTGCCGTAGCGAAAGGGGCCCGGCAGGGCCCCTTTCCACTCAGGACAGGCCGTCCTTGATCGCCTGCGCGATCGGTACGCCGCGCATGCGGTTGGGATCGTCCGGGTGCGGCCCGACCCAGACGCGGGTCTCGCCGCCCTCGAGCGCGAGGGCGCCGTCCTTGTAGAACTTGTGCTGCAGCTTGAAGCTCGACCGGCCCCATTCGTAGACACCGGATTCGATGGTCAGCACGTCGGAGGTCTTCGACGGGATGATGAACCGGGCATGGGCATCGACCAGCGCCATGCCGATCACGCCATGTTCGCGGAAGATTTCCTGCACGGGCTTGCCCAGGCGCTCGAACAATTGCGAGGCCGAGGCATCGAACCACTCGAAATACCGCGGATAGAACACGATGTTGGCCGGATCGCAGTCGCCCCATTCGATCCGGATGGTCCGGCGGTTGATCAGCATCGGACTGTCAGTTCCCCTCTTCGTTTTCGATCAGCAGGGCGATGCCCTGGCCGCCACCGATGCAGGCCGAGGCGATGCCCCAGCGCCCGCCGGACCGCTTCAGTTCGCGCGCGACCGTCACCGACAGACGGATGCCGGTGGCGCCCAGCGGATGGCCGATAGCGATGGCACCACCGTTCACGTTCAGCCGATCATGGTCAAGCCCCAGCGCACGCATGCAGGCGATGGCCTGGGCGCCGAAGGCTTCGTTGATCTCGACCCGGTCGATATCGCCGATCTTGAGGCCGCGCGCGGCCAGCAAGCCCTCGATCGCCGGGGCCGGGCCGATGCCCATGATCTCGGGCGGCACACCCACCGCCATGCCGGCCACGACCCGGCCCAGCGGCTTCAAGCCCCGCCGGCGGACGTAGTCGCCGCCGGCGACCAGGGCCGCGGCCGCACCGTCGACCACGGCCGAGGAATTGCCGCCGGTCTGCACGCCGCCGAAGGCCGGGCGGATCTTGGCCAGCGTCTCGTAGCTCGACGGCCGCACATGATCGTCGGCGGCGAAGCTGTCGACGCCGCGCGGCAGCTTGATGCCGCGATCATGCAGGCCGTCGCGCGAGAACGTCTCCGAAGTCACCGGCACGATCTCGCCGGCCAGGAAGCCCGCGGCCTGCGCGGCGACCGCGCGGGCGAAACTCGCCGCCGCGAAACGGTCGGTTTCCTCGCGGGTGATGCCGTGGCGCCTGGCCAGGTTCTCGGCCGTGCCGCCCATGGTGACGTTGGCCGCGGGATCGAGCAGCGCCTCCCACAGGAAATCCTTGAACTCGACCTGGCCCATACGGAAGCCGCCGCGATGGGTATAGGCGGCCACCGGATTGCGGCTCATCGATTCCGCGCCGACGCAGAGGCCCAGCTCGACCTTGCCGGCGGCGATCGCATCGGCCGCCTGGATGATCACCTCGATGCCGGTGCCGCAGACGCGCTGTACCATATGGGCCGGCACCTCGATCGGCACACCGGCATAGAGTCCGACATGGCGGGGCAGCATGTAGGCATCGAACGAGGCCTGGGCCATGTTGCCGGCGACGACGATGCCGACATCCTCCGGCGCGGTGCCGCTGCGCTCCAGCACCGCGCGGGCGACCTTGATGCCCATGTCGATCGGCGAGACCAGGCCGAGCGTGCCGTTGTAGTCGGCGAACGGCGTGCGCACGCCGTCGACCAGCCAGACATCGGCAAACTGCGACAGCAAACCCTTAGGCGACATGGCTCGATTTCTCCGATGCGGCAACGAGGATCTCCACCGGTGGCGCGGCGGCATAAAGGGCCTCGACCAGGCCCTTGCGATGGTCGAGGACGGCGCGCTGGTTGATCGAGCCCTTGTCGGTCACCTCGCCGGCATCGATCGACGGCGGCTCGATGAGCAGCACGGCCCGCGCGATGCGGTTGGCCGACCCGGTGGCACGGGCGGCCAGCACGTCGATCGCCTGCTGGAAATGCCCTCGGATCTGCGGCGCCTGGAACAGCTCGGCCATCGGCACGTCGGGGCAGCGCGCGCGGCAGGCTTCGATATCCGGGAAGATCAGCGCCGTGACGAAGTCGCGATCGTGCCCGGCGATGACCACGTCGCGCACCAGCGGCGCCGCCTCGCCGATCAGCCGGGTGCGCAGGGTCAGGACCGAGACCCAGGTGCCGGTCGACAGCTTGAAATCCTCGGCGATGCGGCCGTCGAACTCGAAACCCTGCATCACGTCGGTCTCGTCGACGAAACGCAACGCGTCGCCGAAGCGATAGAAGCCTTCCTCGTCGAAGGCCTTGGCCGTCAGGTCGTCCTGCCGCCAGTAGCCCGGGGTGATCGAGGGGCCGCGCACCCGGGCCTCCAGCTTGTGGCCGACCGGCGTCAGCTTCAGTTCGACACCCTGCACCGGCAGGCCGACCAGGCCCGGGCGGCTGACGGGCCAGCTGGCCGACAGGGCGAACGGCGCGGTTTCGGTGGCGCCGAGCCCGGTGGCGATCAGCACGTCGTAGGGGGCATGTTCGCGCGCCAGTTCGGTCAGCGCGTCCCAGACATGCGGGGCCATGCCGGCACCGGCGTAATACATCATGCGCAGGCGGCTGAAGAACAGGCGGCGCAGTTCGGGTTCGGCCTGCAGATAGGGCAGCAGCGCCTCGTAGCCCTTCGGCACGTTGAAATAGACGGTCGGCGCGATCTCGCGCAGGTTTTCGACCGTCGCCGCGATCGCCCCCGGCATCGGCTTGCCATCGTCTATATAGAGCGTGCCGCCGTTATAGATCATCAGCCCGAAATTATGGTTCGAGCCGAAGGTGTGGTTCCAGGGCAGCCAGTCGACGATGACCGGCGGTTCGTCGCCCAGGAAGCAGAAGACGTCGCGCAGCATCTGCTGGTTCGAGCACAGCATGCGCTGGGTATTGATCACCCCCTTGGGCAGACCGGTCGAGCCCGAGGTGAACAGGATCTTGGCCACCGTGTCGGGACCGACGGCGTCATGGGCGCGGTCGACGGCCTCGGTCGGCCTGGTCGCGGCCATGTCGGCCAGCAGCGTCGCCTGGCGCCCGATCGGCAGGTTGGCCGACACCACCAGCTCGACATCCCCGGGCAAGGCGGCGATGGCGCGGCCATAGGCGGCGCCGTCGGCGGCAAAGACCAGGCCGGGGGTGAGCAGGCCCGCGACATGGCGCAGCTTGCCGTGATCGGTCGAGACCAGCGAATAGGCCGGCGACAGCGGCGTATAGGGCACGCCGACATGCATGGCGGCGAGCGCCAGCAGCGCATGGTCGAGATCATTGCCCGACAGGATCAGCAGCGGGCGGTCGGCCGACAGGCCGCGATCGAGCAGGGCCTGTCCCAGCCGGCGGACGGCTGCCAGCACCTCGGCATAGCTGAGCCGGATCCAGGCGCCGTCCGGGCCGCGGCGGGCGAACAGCGTGCGGTCGGGCGCCTGGTCGGCCCAGTAGATCAGCCGCTCGCCCAGCTTGTCCGGATAGGCGCCCAGCGGATGGGGCGAACGCAGGCGCAAGCTGCCGTCGCCGCGGCGGTCGACATCGACGCCGACCGGACCGACATTCAGTTGATGTTTGCCGGCCATCATCCCTCCCCGACCTTAGGCGCCCGCTTCTCCAGGAAATCGCGGAGGCGGGTCTTGGCTTCCCCGTCGCCCTGCGCCACCGCGGCCATCAGCGCCTCGGTCATGAAACCGATACCGGGATCGGCATCGGCGATGCGCGGCAGGGCGTGCATCACGGCAAAATTGGTCAGCGGCGCATTGGCAGAGATCTTGAGGGCCAGCTCGCGCGCCTTGGCCAGGCCCTGGCCGGCCTCGACCAGATATTGCGCCAGGCCGATGCGGTGGCCTTCCTCGGCGCGATAGACGCGCCCCGTGAGCATCATGTCCATCATGCGCGCCACGCCGATCAGCCGGGGAATGCGCACCGAGCCGCCGCCGCCGACGAAGATGCCGCGCTGGCCTTCCGGCAGCGCGAAGAACGTCGAGGCTTCGGCGATGCGGATATGGGCCGAACAGGCCAGCTCCAGCCCGCCGCCGACCACAGCGCCGTGCAGCACGGCGATGACCGGCACCTTGCCGAACTGGATCCGCTCGAACGCGCGGTGCCACATCATCGAATGGCCGACGCCTTCGGTGGTGTCCCGCTCGGTCACTTCCGAGAGATCGAGGCCGGCCGAGAAATGATCGCCCGCGCCGTGCAGGATCACCGCCTTGACGCCGTCGGGCAGCGCGGAGAAGAAGGTCTGCAGGCCCAGTACCGTGCGATCGTCGAGCGCATTGCGCTTTTCCGGCCGGGCGAGGCGGACCAGCGCGACCGCGCCCTCCAGCGTGACATCCAGCGACGGCGGCAGCACGGCGGCGATCTCGGGCGAACTCATGACCTCATACTCCGGATAACGGGTCCAATATTGTTATGATTCATAACAGTATCGCGGAACCCCGTCAACGCGCCGGGGCGCGCCGACGGGGACGCCATGCTCAGCCCCGCTGGCCCCAGCCGGGCACGGGGAAGACGGGCGCGGCCTCGGCCACGTCGCGCGGCAGCACCACGGTCGGCCGCAGATTGGTATTCTGCAGCACGGCCGAGGCGACGTTGAGATTCTGGCCCTTGTCGTCGAACCTGATCGGCCCGCCGATCATCACCCGGTTCTCGATATCGGTCTGGCGCAGGGCCGCGATCAGCGCTTCGCCCTGCGTCGAGCCAGCCCGTTTCGCCGCGTCGGCCGCCACCATCATCGCCTCGAAGGTGAAGCCGATGTTGAAGATGTGGCCGGGCAGCGATTCACCGGGGAACATCTTCGGAAAGGCCGTGGTGATCGCCCGCGAGGCTGCGCTGCGCGGGTTGTACCAGGGCACCACGATGATCGAGAAATTGGCGTTCTTGCCCAGCGCCTTGAAGAACTGCTCCTCGTACATGCCGGGCGAACCGGGCGAGATGATGCCCTGGGGCTCCCAGCGCTGCTTGATCATCTCGCGCACGATCAGGATCGCGTCGTTCAGGCGGGAGACCAGCATCAGGATGTCCGCGCCGGTCGCGCGGGCCTTGGCCACCTCGACCGACAGGTCGCGGGCGGCCGGATCGTACATGATGGTATCGACGATCTTGAACGGCAGGTCGAGCGTCGGGGCGAGCTTGTCGATCGCCGCCCGGTTCGACTGGCCATAGGTATCGTTGATGCACATGAAGACCGCCGTCTGCGGCGCCTTGCCGACGGTCTGGAACAGGGTCTTCATGCCCGAGAGGCCGTTCTTCACGATGTCGACCGAGGTCGGGAAGATGCGGAAGACGGACTTGTAGCCCTGCTCGGTCAGTTGCGGCACCGCCGCGATATTGACCACGAACGGGATCTTCTTCTGCTCGGTCACCTGCGAGATCGCCATCGCCGCGCCGGAATCGAACGGCCCGATCAGCAGTTCGGCGCCGTCGGCGATCAGCCGCTCGGCCCGGCTGCGGGCGATGTCGGGATTGGATTCGAAATCCGCCGCCATCACCTCGATCTTCTGCTCGTAGCCGAGCTGGGGCAGCAGTTCCTGGGCGAGCTCGACGCCCTTCTGGCAGGACTGGCCGATGAAGGCCTGGATGCCCGACTTGGGCAGCAGCGTACCGATTTTCAGGCTCCGGCCCTGCGCGCGGCCGATATTGAAGGGGGCGACGGCACCAAGGGCCGCCAGGCCCGCGGTCACGACCCGGCGGGTCGGACGGAATGGTCTTGTCGTCATGGTTATCCTCCCGAAGCCCGTCGTTTGTCGTCATGCGGGCATCGGTTAGATATACAGCATAACAGTCAGGCGGCCAATGGCCAGAAACCGGCACCGTCGCCCCGGGGTTTTGCCGGGGCGACGGTGCCGCGCCCGGCCTATTCCTTCCACACGCCCCAGTAGCGCTCGAGCGCCGTCGCCCACGGCTTGTAGCCGCGCACCTTGGCCCCGGCGCCGGTGACCAGCACGTCGTTGTAGAGCCCGAGGATCGGCACGGCCTCGGCCATGCGGGCATGCAGTTCCTCGAACAGCTTCTGGCGGGCGGCCTGATCCTCGGTCTTGCCGGCGCGGTCGAGCAGGTCTCGGGCGGTGGCATCGTCCCACTGCGCCGAGGGCAGCTTGGCCTTGTCGCCGACGACCGAGGCGTAGCCGAGCGAGGGATCGAGCCGCGCCGAATAGGCGAAGGACGACATCTGGAATTTGCCGCCCAGGTAGTTCTGCAGCTGGGTCGCCCAGTCCAGCACCTCGATCTGGGCGTTGATCCCCACCGCGGCCAGCATCGCCTGGATCGACACCGAGATGTCGTTGTAGCCGCCGGGGCGCATGTTCGACTGGATCTTGATCGGCTGGCCCTTGTAGCCGGCCTCCTGCAGCAGGCGCCTCGCCGCCGCAGGGTCATAGGCCGGCCAGGCCTTGAACTTGTCGTTGTAGAAACGGCTGGCCACCGGCACCGCCGACGGGTTGGGCGGCGCCAGGCCGAAGGACGAGGCGTCGGCGATCTCGCCCAGGTCGATCGCGTGCGCGATCGCCCGGCGGATGCGCACGTCCTGCAGCACCGGATCCTGGGTCTGCAACAGCATCGCGCGCCAGGCCATGGTCGACTGCACCTGGACCTGGATGCCGCGCTTCCTGGCATCGTCGATATCGCTGGGCGACAGCGCCGGGTTGACGTCGATATCGCCCGACAGCAACGCGCCGCGCATCACCGAGGTATCCGGCGTGATCTGGAAGCGGATCTTCCCGGCATAGGCATGCTTGCCCCCGACCAGCCCGTCCCGCTCGCCCGGCAGCGGCTGGTAGCCGGCGAAACGGTCGAGCTCGACATACCGGCCGCGCTGCCAGTCGCCGAGCTTGTAGGGCCCGGTGCCGATCGGCGCGATCCAGCTGCCGTCGGCGGCAATGGAATTGCCATGCACGATCGCGGCGTTGCATTGCAGGTTGGCCATGCCGATCAGGAACAGGCCCGAGGGCTGGGCGAGCCTGAACACCACGGTCCGGGCGTCCGGCGCCTCGACCGCTTCGACCTTGGGGCCCTGCACGCCGTCGAAGAAGCGGATGCACTGCCACTGGGTCTTGGGGTCGAGATAGCGCTTCCACGAGGCCACGACCTCGGCCGAGGTCAGCCTGGCACCGTTATGGAAGGTGACGTCGTCGCGCAGGGTGAAGCGATAGGTCCGGCCCTCGTCCTCGACCGTCCAGGACTTGGCCAGCATCGGCGCGACCGACAGGTCCTCGCGCGGGCCGACCAGGCCTTCGACGATGTGATGCAGCACGATGTCGGAATTGCCGTCGCGCTGCACGCCGGGGCTGGACGAGCGCATGTCGGCCGACAGCACCACGTTCAGACGCTCGATCTGCCGGCCTTCCTGGGCCAGAGCGGGCAGCGCCGCGACGGTGCAGGCGGTGGCGAGAAGGAATTGACGCATGCGGCTCATCTGATGTTGGCCCCTTTCCGTTCGGCTGTGATCACGTCGGCGAAGAATGTCTGGACCGGCGCCAGCACCTTGGTCCCCTCATGGGCGACGCCGGGGACGACATCGTGGCGCACGGCGATGCCGTGGGCTTCGAACGAGGCCCTCAGCGACTGCAGGCGATCGAGCCGCGTGGCACCCGCCATGTTGGCGCCCTCGACCCAGCCCCTGTCGCCGGGCTGGACGGTGATTTCCCAGGTTTCCTTGTCCTCCGCGCCCACCACCATCTGCACGGCGACGCCGCGCATCGCCTCGACATCGAGTGCCTGGCCGAACACTTCGGCGAAGTTGCCGGTACCGACCCACCAGTCGTGGCTGTCGCCCAGCAGCGTCACCTGGCCCGGCGCGCCGATCGAGGCGGCGGCCAGGCGCTCGGGGTGCAGATAGAGGAAGCGATGGGTGAAATGGCCGCCGCCGGAAAAGCCGAACAGGCAGAAGCGCGCGGTATCGATGCCGTATTTGGCCTGTACCTCGTCGACCATGTCGAGCAGCAGGCGGTCGAAGCGCATGTCGTGGAACAGGATGCGCTTGTAGTTGCCCAGCTCGCCCGGCTCGATCAGCCCGACCGGAAACAGGGGCGCCAGGATGATGCAGCGATGCGCCTCGGCAAACGCGGCGAACCGGTCGCGATAGGCGGCCGCGGTGCGGCCGGTGCCGTGCATGGCGACGACCAGGCGATAGCCCGAGGGATCCTCGGTGCGGATCGTCTCGGGCACATGCAGGCAGTAGGACACGCGCTGGTCGGTGCCGAGCGCGAAGAACGGCGTGGCGCCGGTATCGTAATAGCCGAGGTTCATCTGGCCAGCAGTCCTATGGTTTTTCACACTACATAATCCGTCAGACATCAAGGCGTGGCAAATCGCCGGCGACATCGAGGTGCCGGCGCATCAGGAGCGAGGCGATATCGCGCTCGTCGCGCTCCAGCCGGTCGAGGATTTCCAGATGCTCGCGGCAGGAGACCACCACACGCTCGCTGCCGAAGGCCCAGGCATAGTTGGCGAAGCGGCGCAGGCGGTTCTGCTGCTGCACGGCCAGCTCGAAATAGCGGTTGCCCGAGGCGGCGGCGAGGCCCGCGTGGAAATCGGCGTTCATCTCGAACAGGGCGATCGACAGGGCCTCGCGCCACGGCGCGTCCATGATCGCCTTGTGGCGCCGGCGCATCTCGGCCGCCCAGCCGGCATCGAGCCTGAAGCCAGGCTCCAACAGCGCCGCAGGCTCAATAATACGGCGATAGCGATAGGATTCGGCGCGCGCCGCGGCATCTTCCGAGGACGACAGGAAATGCCAGCCATGCCCAGGCTTGCGCTCGGCCAGCGCCACTTCCGTCATCTTGGCCAGCACGCGCAGCAACAGCGAGCGCGTGACGTCGTAGCGCCGCATCAGATCGGCCTCGGAAGCCTCCGACGGCAGCCGGCCGGCCATGCGGTCGCGGGCGATGGCCAGGAACAGCCGGTCGAGGTCGGAAGGCTCGGGCGCCGCCATCTCGTCGATCCCGTCACCGTCGACACCAGTCAGCGCGATGCCCTGGCGCGGCCGGCGGGTGATGACGCCGCGCTCGGCCAGCCGGGCCAGCGCCGCGCGCACCGGCGTGCGCGATACCTGAAGTTTTTCGGCCAGCGTAACTTCGGTCAGGACACCGCCGGTTTCGGCCTCGCGCCGCAGGAGACCGACGATGCGCGGGAGCAGGTCGCGCTGCAATCGGCTGGGTTCGAGTTCGATTTCATGTTTCATGATGTTGCAAAATACATTACCATTTTTCGGACTGCAATTGCATTGAAGGACAGTACCGGCATGGTCGAGCCCTGCCCCCTCATCGAGATCTCCGGCCCGCCGCGCGAACGCGGCCGGCAATACGGCGCCGCCGCGGTGGCGCGCATCCGCCGCGGCCTCGAGGTCTACGGCGCGCATCTCGGCGACCTCGTCGCGGTGAACGGCGCGTCGATCGCGAGCCTCGTGGCCGAATTCCTGCCCACCATCGCGGCTTTCGATGCGAGCTATATCGAGGAGATGCGCGGCATCGCCGAGGGCGCCGGCGTCGCCTTCGAGGATATCGTGCTGCTCAACGCCCGCACCGAGATCCTCAAGCTGGCCCAGCGCCCCGATCTGCGCCGCAAGCTCCTGGAACGGGAAGGCCCGGACGGCTGCACCGGCGTCGTCGCCCTGCGGCAGGCGACCGGCGGTGACCTGATCCATGCCCAGAACTGGGACTGGAAGATGGAATGCGCCGAGACCGCCGTGGTCCTGCACATCCGCCGCGACGACGGCCCCGACATCCTCACCTTCACCGAGGCCGGCGCATTGGCCCGTTCGGGCTTCAACGCCGCCGGCATCTCGATCACCGCCAACTACCTCGAATCGGACCGCGACTACAGCCAGCTCGGCATGCCGCTCGCCCTGCTGCGCCGCAAGGTCCTGGAGACGCCGCATCTGGCCGAGGCGATGCGCACGGTCTATGCGACGCCGAAATCCGCCTCCAACAACATCATGATCAGCCACAAGGGCGGCGTGACGCTCGATTTCGAGTGCGCGCCGGACGAAACCTTCCTGGTCCAGCCCGATCGCGGCCTGCTGGTGCACGCCAATCACTGGCTGAGCCCGGTGGCGCTGACCAAGATCCGTGATACCGGTATCGCGCAGACGCCCGACAGCCTTTATCGCGACGTCCGCGTCCGCGACTCGCTGGTCCCCAAGATCGGCAAGATCACCGTCGACGACGTCAAGGAAGCGCTGTTCGACGATTTCGCGACGCCCTGGTCGGTCTGCCGCCCGCCGCGCCAGACCACGTCGAACAACCTGAGCGCCACGGTCGCGATGATCGTGCTGCAACCGGCCGCGGGGATCATGGAGGTGGCCTTGCTGCCAGCCCTGAACCGCGCGTTCACCACCTATCGTCTCGACGTGGACTAATCAGATGATCGGCTATCTCGTCCGCAGGCTGGCGACCGCCATACCCACGCTGCTGCTGGTTTCGATCGCGGTATTCGCCCTGATCCGGCTGATACCCGGCGACCCCGTCCAGCTGATGCTGGGCGATTCGGCCGATCCCCAATCCGTGGCCGCGCTGCGCCAGCAGCTCGGCCTCGACCAGCCGATGCCCGTCCAGTTCGGGCTGTGGCTCGCCAAGATCGCCACCGGCGATTTCGGCCAGTCGATCACCACGGGCCAGCCGGTGCTGCCGCTGATGTTCGCGCGCTTCCAGGTGTCGGCGATCATCGTGCTGGTGGCCGTTGCCCTGGCCGCCCTGATCTCGGTGCCGGGCGGGCTGATCGCCGCCTGGCGCCAGAACAGGGCGACCGACATCGCCATCGTGGCCGGCGCCACGCTGCTGCTGTCGCTCCCATCGTTCTGGCTCGGCCTGCTGCTGCTGCTGTTCTTCGGGCTGAAGCTCGGCTGGCTGCCGGTCATCGGCTACGTGCCGTTCTCGGAAAGCCCGGGGGCGGCACTGGTCTATCTGGTGCTGCCGATCGCGACGCTGACCCTGATCGAGATCGGCGTCATCACCCGCATGTCGCGCGCCGCGGCGATCGAGGTCCTGCGCCTCGAATACGTCACCCATGCCCGCGCCAAGGGCGTGCCGGAGGCCGGCGTGCTGGCCCGCCACGTGCTGCCCAACGCCTTCGCCCCGACCTGGACCCTGATCGGCCTGATCCTCGGCAACCTGCTGGGCGGCATCGCCGTCATCGAGACCGTGTTCACCCTGCCCGGTTTCGGCCGGCTAATGGTCGACGCGATCTTCGCCCGCGACTATCCGATCGTGCAGGGCTGCCTGCTCTTCACCGCCGTCATCTACGTACTGGTCAATCTTGTGGTCGATCTCTGTTATCCCCTGTTCGATCCGCGGGTGACCGCGGAATGAGCAAGCCCCGCTTCGGCCTCGGCCTCAACGGCCTGATCGGCCTCACGCTGATCGGCACCCTCTTGATCGCGGCGATCGTGGCGGCGTTCTGGACGCCCTACGACCCGCTGGCCCTGCAATTGCGCCTGCGGCTCAAGCCGCCTTCCGCGGCGCACTGGTTCGGCACCGACGAATTCGGCCGCGACGTGCTCAGCCGCGCGATGGCCGGCGCCTCCGCCTCGTTCCTGATTTCCTTCCTGACGGTGACGTTCGCGATCACGGTGGGTACCACGCTGGGCGTGGTGACGGGGTATCTGCGTGGCTGGACCGACCGGGTGCTGATGATGGGCAACGACGCCTTGCTGGCCTTTCCCGGCATCCTGCTGGCGCTGAGCCTGATGGTGGTGATGGGCGCCAACCGCCACGGCGTCATCGTGGCGCTCGGCATCGCCTATACGCCGTCGGTGGTGCGCGTGGTGCGCGGCACCGTGCTGTCGCTGCGCGAGAAGGAATTCGTCGAGGCCTCGCGGATGATCGGCAACTCCGATCTCTATTCGATGTTCCGCCACATCCTGCCCAATGCGCTGGCGCCCGTCGCGGTGCTTGCCACCTCGATGTTCGGCTGGACCTTGCTGGCCGAAAGCTCGCTGTCGTTCCTGGGCCTCGGCGTGCCGCCACCGGCGCCGACCTGGGGCAACATGCTCGCCGCCGCGCGGCCCCATCTGGAATCGTCGGTCTGGCTCGGCCTCGTGCCCGGCATCTGCATCGCGCTGACCATGCTCGGCATCAACCTGCTCGGCGACGCCCTGCGCGACCGCTTCGACCCGCGGATGACCTCGGCATGAGCGCGTTGCTGACTGTCGACAACCTGCGCATCGAGCTGGCGGCAACGGCCAAGCCCGTCGTCGACGACGTCTCGTTTTCGCTGGCGCCGGGGGAATTCCTGGCCCTGGTCGGCGAATCGGGCAGCGGCAAGACGCTGGCCGCCCGCGCCGTGCTGCGCCTGCTGCCGCCCGCGATCGTCCAGACCGGGGGCACCATCCGGCTGGAAGGCGAGGACATGGCCGCGATGTCGCCCGAACGGCTGCGCGAGGTACGCGGCGGCATGGTCGGCATGGTCTTTCAGGAGCCGATGGTGTCGCTGAACCCGGCGCACAGCATCGGCGCCCAGATTGCCGAGGGGCTGAAGCTGCATCGCGACATCGGCGCGGCCGAGATCCGGCGGCAGTCGATCGCGATGCTGGAACGGGTCAAGATCCGCGACGCCGCGCGCTGCCTCGGCGCCTATCCGCACGAGTTCTCGGGCGGCATGCGCCAGCGCATCATGCTGGCCTCGGTCATGGCGCTGCGGCCCAGGCTGCTGATCGCCGACGAGCCGACCACCGCGCTCGACACGCTGACCCAGCGCGAGGTGCTCGACCTGATGGTCGAACTGGCGCGCGACCACGGCACCGCGACGCTCCTGATCACCCACAATCTCGGCCTCGTCGCCCGCTACGCCCAGCGGGCGCTGGTGCTACGCCGGGGCAGGATGATCGAGACCGGCACGGCGCACGACATCCTGCACCACCCAAGGGATGCCTATACCCGCCAGCTGGTCGACGCCCTGCCCCGCCGCGGGGCGGCCGAGCCGGCGGTGAAGACCACAAGCCCGCTGATCTCGGTGCGCGACCTCGTCGTCACCTATCCCGGCCGGCGCCGCTGGCTCGGCCGCCTGCCCGGCCATCGCGCGGTCGACGGCATCGGCCTCGACATCCACCAGGGCGAAACCGTCGCCGTGGTCGGCGGCTCGGGGTCGGGCAAGACCACGCTGGGCCGCGCCATCCTCAAGCTGGTGCCCTCGACCTCCGGCAGCATCAGTTTCCAGGGCGCCGACATCCTGGCGGCCGGCCGAGCCGAGATGCATCGTTTCCGCCTGGCCTGCCAGCTGGTCTTCCAGGATCCCTATTCGTCGCTCGACCCGCGCATGCACATCGGCGAGATCGTGGCCGAGCCGCTGCGGCATCTGCCAGATTTCGGCCCGGCCGAGAAAGCGCGGCGGGTGGCCGAGACGCTCGACGAAGTGGGCTTGGGCGGCTTCGACCGCCGCCTGCCCCATGAGCTGTCGGGCGGCCAGCGCCAGCGCGTGGCGATCGCGCGCGCCATCGTGCGGCGGCCGGCCTTCGTCGTCGCCGACGAACCGGTCTCGGCCCTGGACATGACGATCCAGCAGCAGATCCTGAAGCTGTTCCAGGACCTGCAGCGCCACCACCATTTCGCCTGCCTGTTCATCAGCCACGATCTCGGCGCGGTCGAGCAGATCGCCGATCGCGTCATCGTGATGGAGAACGGCAGAATCGTCGAACAAGGCAGCCGCGATACCGTGTTCGACAACCCGCAACACGCCTATACCCGCGCGCTGCTGGCCGCGACCCCGACCCTCGACGCGACGAAGGAAACGAGCGCATGACCGCACCCTGGGCAATGGATGCAACCGCGCTGGCCTCGGCCATCGCCCACGGCCGGTTGTCGGCGCGCGAGGCGGTTTCGGCGACGCTCGATCGCCTCGCCGCGGTCAATCCGCGGATCAACGCCATCACGCTGACCACGGCGGAAGAGGCGCTGGCCGCGGCCGACGCGGCCGATGCCACCCGGGCGCGCGGCGACGCGCTGGGGCCGCTGCACGGCGTGCCGATCACCACCAAGATCAATACCGACCAGGCCGGCGTGCCGACCGACAACGGCATCCACGCCGCGGCCAAGCTGATCGCCGAGCAGGACAACCCGGTCATCGCCAACCTGAAGCGGGCCGGCGCGATCGTCGTGGGCCGCACCAATGCGCCGGTATTCTCGATGCGCTGGTTCACCGACAACAGCCTGCACGGCCGGACGCTGAACCCCTGGAATGCCGGCCTGACCTGCGGCGGGTCGTCCGGCGGGGCCGCGGCGGCCGTCGCCGCCGGCATCGGCCCGCTGGCGCAGGGCAACGATATCGGCGGCTCGGTCCGCTATCCCGCCTATTGCTGCGGCGTCACCGGCCTGCGCACCACCTACGGCCGTGTGCCGGCGCTGAACTTCACCGCCAAGGGCGCCCGGTCGCTGTCGTCGCATCTGATGGCGGTGGCCGGCCCGATCGCACGCAGCGTGCGCGACCTGCGGCTCGGCCTTTCCGCCATGTCCGCCGGCTCGCCCGACGACACCCGCTGGGTCGATGTAGCCCTGGAAGGGCCGCCGCAGCCGCGCCGCGCGGCGCTGGCCCTCGACCCGACCGGCGACGGCGTGGCGCCCGAGGTGGCCGAGGCGTTGCGCGCCGCGGGCAAGGCACTCACCGCGGCCGGCTACCAGGTCGAGGAAGTGGCGCCGCCCGACCTCGACGGTACCGCGGCGCTGTGGCTGCGCCTGGCGCTGGACGACATCCTGTCCAGCCTCGGCCCGGCGATCGAGACTTACGGCGACGACAATGCGCGGCTGTCGCTGCGCCTTCTGATCGAAGGCAAGACGGCCTCGGGCAGCCTGCCCGACTACCTCGCCGCCTTGGGCGAGCGCGAGGCGCGGCTGCGCCAGTGGCAGTTGTTCCTGGAACAGTACCCGGTTCTGGTCATGCCGGTTTCGGCCGAGCCCCCCTTGCCGATCGACTACGATCTGCGCGATGGTGCCACCACCGCGGGGCTGATCGCGGCACAGCGGCCGCTTCTGGCGATCTCCGTGCTGGGCTTGCCCGCGGTATCGGTGCCGGCCATCCATCCTGCCGGCGGCATTCCCCTGGGCGTGCAGGTCGTAGCCGGCCGTTACCGCGAGGATCTCTGCCTCGCCGCGGCCGAAGCCATCGAGGCGCATGCCGGGATTCGTACCCCGATCGACCCTCTTTGATATGGCCGGAGAATTTTTCCGATGACCGAGATTACCGACCAGACCGCGCTGCGCCAGACCTATGCCCCGGCCGGCGATGTCCGCAAGAAGATCCTGCCCAGGCTGGACCAGCACGCCAAGCATTTCATCTCGCTGTCGCCGTTCGTGGCACTGGCAACCCATGGGCCGGAAGGCACCGACTGCTCGCCCCGCGGCGACGCGCCGGGTTTCGTGCGCATCGTCGACGACAAGACGCTGCTGATGCCGGACCGCCGTGGCAACAACCTGCTCGATTCGCTGTCGAACGTCTTGGTGTCGCCGCAGGTCGGCCTGCTGTTCTTCGTACCGGGCATCAACGAGACGCTGCGGGTCAACGGCCGCGCCCGGGTCGTCACCGATCCGGCGCTGCTGGCCAGCATGGAATCGCACAACGCCCTGCCGCAATCGGCGATGGAGATCACCATCGACCAGGTCTACTTCCACTGCGGCCGCGCCATCCTGCGCGGCGATCTGTGGAACCCGGAGAAGAAGGTCGAGCGCGGCACCTTCCCGACGCTCGGCCGGATCATCGCCGACCAGATCGCCGGGATCGACGCCGACCAGGCCGACAAGGGCCTGGCCGACGCCTATACCCGGCTCGGCTGATCAGAACCGCCAGCGCGTCAGGCTGGCGGTGCGGTTGTTGGGCAGGTTGAGGGTGGCGCGGTCGGTGCCGTCGAAGGTCAGCCGCACCTGCCCGATGGCGCTGCCGCTGACCGACGATCCGCCGGTGTACTGGTAGAGCGTCGCCGACAGGCCGGGGGCCAGCGTCCCCTGCGCCGCATACCAGACCGCCGCGCCCTGCGCATCGAAGGTCAGGATCGACAGATAGGCCACCTGGGCCAGCGCGCCGGTCGCCGATACCTGCGTGTTGACCGCCAGGAAATAGCCGTTGCCGGAATTGCCCGATGCCGGCTCGTACCACCAGCCCGCCTGCGGCAGGCCGGCATAGGCCGTCGTCCCGGTCCCGCCGATCGGGAACGGCGACAGCGCGATGGTGTTCGACCCCACCACCAGCGTCGCGGCGCGCCCGTCCGAGGTCAGCGTGAAGCCCGGGCCCGCCGCCGCGACCGGTGCCGCCGGACCGGCCGCGCCGAACGCCGTGCCGCCCGACCAGCTCGACAGGCCGCCCTGGCAGACCAGTTCCTTCAGCGTGCAGAACCCGGTGGTCCAGGTCGCCCGGCCCGACGTGTCGTAGACCAGCCCGCCGACATAGGCCTGGTTGCCCCAGCGCTCGATCACCCAGCCCTGGCCGTTGGCCGCATTGGCCTGGTACCAGTAGCCGGTCTTGTCCGGCAACGGCAGCGGGTTGGCGGCGAGGTAGAGCTGGCCCGCGGCGAGGCTGCCCCCGACCAGGTCGCGGGCCATCGACGTGAAGGCGATGGTCGAGCCGTCGCCCGAGATCGACGGATTGCCGCTGTCGCCGGTCGCCGCCGTGCCCGCCGCGTTCTGGCTGACCAGCGCGGATGCCGACCGGTCGATGTCGCGCACCCAGACCTGATTGCCGCTGCGATAGACCACGAACCGGCCGTCGGCCGAGATGCCGGGCTGGTCGCCATCGGCGATCGCCTGCGCGCCCAGCATGATCTTGTTGGCGCTGGTGGCATAGACCAGCCGGTCGCCCTTGGCCGACAGCTTCGGCATGGTGCCGCTGCCAACCGTCTGTACCGTGCCGGTGGTCATGTCCTTCAGGCTGATCTTGCCGTCCGTCTCATAGGCGACCCAGCGGCCGTCCCAGCTGAGCGACGGGTTGTTGCCGGCCGCCACATGGACCAGTTCACCGGTCGTCATATCCTTGCGCCAGACCTGCCGCGTGCCGTCCAGGCCGACGGCGAAGTTGGTCGCGGTGCTGTCGAAGGCGACATAGCGGCCGTCGGCCGAGATCGACGGGTTGTCGGACAGGCCGTTGCCCACCACACCCGCCGCCGTGATCGACACGAAGCCCGGCGCCGGCGTCGCCGCCTCGTTCAGCGGCACCCGCGGATAGGCCAGGCCGGCGCGATAGATCTGCCGCACCCGGGCCGACGGGATCAGGGTGATGCCCGGCGCATCCGAGGCGAAGGCCGCCCACCGGCCGTCGGCCGAGGCCGCCGGGCTCAGCGAGGCCCCGTTTGCGGCATTGGCCACGCCGCCGCCGGGGATCGCCGTCTGGCTCAGGCGATCGCGGGCACCCGACAGGCCGTCATAGCGCAGGATATCGGTGAAGCTGTTGGCCGAACCGGGGACCAGATTGGTCGCCGTGCTCTCGAACACCACCTGCCCGCCGTCGAACGACAGGGACGACCGGCCCGCCGGCGCATTGCCCGCGGCACCGTCGAGGCTGACCGACGCGGCCGCCATGACGCCGGCGTTGCGCGGGTAATAGAAGCTCATGTCGACGGTGACCGTATAGGTCTGGCCGGCGCCGCTGGCCGATACCGTCACGGGCAGCCGTGCCGCCCGCAGCGCCGGCGGATAGATCGTGTTGGGCCAGGCAGCGCGCGCATCGACCGCCTTGTCGGCCGCCGCCGGCACCTGGAAGGCGAAGCTGGGCGTAGCCGGATCGAACGTCAGCCAGGACGGCAGGCCGCCCGGCGCCGAAACGGTGAATGCCAGCGCGGCCGGATTGGGAAAATAAGCCGCCAGCGACAGCGTGCCCGCACCGTTGGGGCCGGTCGTGGCGTCGAGCGCCGGCGGCACCGGGTTCGCCACGAACGACGGCGTCGGGATCGGTGCCGGCGTGGCCGGGGTCGTCGGATCGGTCGGCGTCACCGGGTTCAAGGTAAAGGTCGCGGTGCAGGCCAGCGCGGCGGTCACGCTGGTGAAGCTCGCCGTCGCGGTTGTGCCGCTGCAATCGCCCGACCAGCCGGCGAAGCTGGAGCCGCCCGCGGCCGTAGCGGTCAGCGTCACGTCGGTATAGGTGCCGATGTCTGCCGAGCAGGTGCCCGGGCAGTTGAGGCCGCCGGCCGACGAGGTCACCGTGCCGGAGCCGGTGCCCGCGTTCGTCACCGTCAAACCCTGCAAGCCCCCGACCAGGATGCCGTTCACCGGGCCGCGCGTGGTCGTGCCGTTGACGTTGCCGTCGTAGTTGAAGACCGGCGAGGCATTGGCGCCCCCGGCCGTGCCCCCGAGGCCCGGGTTCCAGGTGGCGGTGCCGCCGGCGCCGCCGGTGGCGGTCGCCCCCTCGACCGTCGATGTCGCGACGGTAATGGTGCCCTGGTAGACGAAGATCGCCGGGCCCGCCGCCGCGCCGCCGCCACCGCCGGCCCGCGAATTGTTGCCCTGGCCCCCGCGCAGGCCCGACATCAGCACGCCGCCGGAAACCGGCAGGTTGCTGCTGCCCCCGCCGCCGCCGCCCGCGCCGGGGATGCCGCCGTCGGTCTGCGGGTCGGCACCGCCGCCGCCGCCGCCGAACCCGCCATTGCCGGCGCTGCCGAGGCCGAGGGACTGGCCGGACACGCTGGGATTGGGCGCGCCGCCGCCGCCGCCGCCGAACCCGCCATTGCCGCCGCTGCCGCGAAAGGCGACGCCGGAATCGGCGCTGAAGCCGCTGCTACCGGCTACACCGCTGCCATAGGC
>JAEYTW010000431.1 GCA_023433835.1 Pseudomonadota bacterium
GACCCGCGCCGGTGCCGATGCCGAGCGCGCCGCCGGCCGGCACCAGGGCGGTCACGTCGGCAAGCGGCAGCAGCGCCGCCTCGGACAGCGCCGCGCCCGTGCTCGAGAAAAGCTGGGCATAGGCTTCCTCGCGCCGGGCATCGATCACCGCCAGGACCGGACGGTCGGCATCCACGACATTGGCGGCGAGCGCGGCCAGGCTGGTCACCGGAATGACCGGCCGGCCCAGCGCCAGGGCCAGGCCGCGCACGAGGCTCAAGCCCACCCGCAGGCCGGTGAAGCTGCCCGGCCCGACCGACACGGCCAGCGCCTCGCACCAGCCGGGCGCGACGCCGGCGCGGGCCAGGGCGGCATCGAGCATGGGGTTGAGATGTTCGGCATGGCCGCGACCGAGATGGCGGGCTTCATGGGCCAGCACCTCAGGCCCGTCGGTCAGCGCGACCGAGCAGCCGCCCAGCGCGGTATCGATCGAGATCAGGCGCATTGCTCTGCCCCCGAGCAATCATGATAAGGTCGCGCGCCGTCGTCGTCGCGAGTCCTGCCATGTTGCTGGTCGAAATTGCCCCGCCCGCCTTCCCCGTCGAACTCGAAATCGCTTACGCAACTACCGCCAATTTCACCGGCGCCCCGGTCTATGCGCGGCAAGCGGCCTTCCTGAACCGGGAAGCGGCGGAGAAGTTCGCCCGCGCCGTCGAGCTTGCCGCGGCGCTGTCCCTGCGTTTCCGGGTGTTCGATGCCTTCCGCCCGGCGGAAGCGCAGTGGAAATTGTGGCATCACACCCCCGATCCGGAATTCCTGGCCGATCCCCGGCGCGGCTCGCCCCATTCGCGGGGGGCGGCGATCGACCTGACCCTGATCGGCGAGGACGGCCGCGACCTCGACATGGGCACGGCGTTCGACGCCTTCACGCCGTTGTCCCATCACGGTTCGACCGCGGTGTCGCCCAAGGCCCAGGCCAACCGGCTGCTGCTTCTCGGGCTGATGACCGCGGCCGGATTCGATTTCTATCGCAATGAATGGTGGCATTATCAACTGTTCGAGGCGCGCCGCTATCCGCTGCTGTCTGACAGCGCGGCCGGCACGCGGATGATGTGACGGCCCGGACCTGCGGCGTATCGGCCACATGGTCGGACGATGTCGGTTGCGCCCAGGCCTTATCCATTGATAAGGCGCGACCGGCGCCCCAACATGGCCGAAGCCTCACCCCGGTGCAATCGTCGATGCAGGACTGGCTCAGACACGGGACCGCCGTCATCTTCTTCCTGGTCCTGCTGGTCTCCGTCCCCGGGGGCTCGCGGGTTGCGCTGGCGGCCGACCATGCGGTCGTGCTGACCTACGGCCGTTTCGGCAACGACCCCAACCCGACGGCCGCGATCCGCATCGAACAGTTCGAGGCGCAGCTGCGCGTCCTGAAGACCGAGGGCTACGAGGTCCTGGCGCTGGACGAGATCGTGCGGCGGCTGAAGGCCGGCGAGGAACTGCCCGACCGCACCGTCGCCATCACCGTCGACGACGGCCATGCGAGCTTCGCCACCCAGGCTTGGCCGCGGCTGAAGGCGGCGGGCCTGCCGGTGACGCTGTTCGTGGCGACGGCGACCGTCGATTCGGGTACGGGCCTGACCTGGACGGACCTCCGGCGGATGAAGGCCGAAGGCCTTGCCGTCGGCAACATCACCCACACCTATCCCTATCTGCCGCTGCAGGGCCGCGAGCGCATCGCGAGCGAGATCGCCACCGCATCCGACCGGATCGAGGCCGAGCTCGGCGCGCGGCCCCGGCTGTTCGCCTATCCCTATGGCATCTGGAGCGCGGCGGCCCGCGCCCAGGTGGCCGAAGCCGGCTTCGACGCGGCCTTCGGCCAGCAATCGGGCGTCGCCTACGGCCGGGCCGATCGCTATACCCTGCCGCGCTTTCCGATGAACGAGGCGACCGGCAGCCCCAGCCGCTTCCGCCTGACGATCGATGCCCTGCCGCTGGCCGTCACCGACATCGTGCCGCTCGATCCGATGGTGACCGCGAACCCGCCGGAGATCGGCTTCACCCTGCTCGACCCCCTGGAACAGCCAGACAGGCTGGCCTGCTTCGCCTCGCATCTGTCGAGCCCGGCGGCGTTGGAATGGCTCGGCCACGACCATGTCGAGATCCGCCTGGCCCAGCCCTTCCCGCCCGGCCGCGGCCGCATCAATTGCACGGCGCCGGGCCCGGACGGCCGCTGGCGGTGGCTCGGCCTGCCGATCCTGGTGCCGACCCCATCGGCCGGACAAACGTTGCAGTAATTCCTATCGAGGAACCTCTACCTAGCGCCAGACCGCCAGCGCGCCATTGTCGGCAAGGCCGTTGGCATTGAGGCGGGCCTGATCGAAATCATCGAGGCCGTTCGACTTGATCAGGCCGCGGATGGTGCGAACATAATCCTGGCCACGCTCGGAATAGCGATGCAGCCCGGCAGCCATCGCGTAACCCGAAGGTTCGCGCGACTGGCGCCGCAGATCGGCGCGCAGGGACCGCAACGAGGCATAGGCCCTGTGGCTGTTGAGATTGCCGACATAAGCCTGCACCGCCTGGTCGATGCCGTCGAAGGCGCGGACCTGGACGCGGCCGTTGGCCGCCACCGTCATCTCGCCGAACAGCGCGTTGCGCGTATGGGCGGCGCGGGCCTGGCCCCAGCCGGTTTCCTCGGCCGCCTGGGCGATGGCAAGCGAGGGCGGCACCACGTCGACGCGGCGCTTCAGTTCGCCGATGTTCGTGGCAGTGGTGCCGTAGCGGTCGGCCAGTTCCTCGAGCCAGGCACGATCGACATCGCCGAGATCGACGGTGCCGGTGCCGAGATCGGCGGCAAGCGCCAGCAGGCGGGCACGATCCTCGCGGATCTGTTCGTTGGCCTTGAGCAGAAGCGGCAGCAGCGCCTTGACGAAGGTCGCCTTGCGTTCGTCCGACGGGGGCAGCGATTGCAGGTCGGTCGGCAGCGTGTCGAGGAACTGGCGCGGCACGTCGGCCTGACCGTCGCGCACTTCATCGAGATCGATCGGCTGCAGGCCGAGGCTGAGGCGGGCGTCGAGGTCGATAGCCTGCGGGGGCACTGCCATCGCCGCGTTGGCCGGGCTGATCAGGCCGCCGAGGCGCGGCAGGCTGAACCCGTCATCGGGACGGCGGGGCGGCAGGGTCGCCAGCGAGGCGACCTCGGCATAGAAGGCACGGGCGGCGGCCGACATGTCGCGGCCGGCATCGCCGGCCAGCAGCAGGATGCCGTCGGGAATGGCCAGGGCAGGCACGGCGACGCGCGGCCCGTTCAACGTCAGGCCCGGCGCCACCGGCGCCGGGGTCGAGCCGACCACCGTCGGGCGCATGCCCGCGGCCAGCGGCAGGATTGCCAGGGTGCACATCAGCGCGCCGCCGGCCACCATGGCCCGCGAACGATTGGCGATGACCGCCCCCTTGAAATTCGACATCACGGCAAAGCGATGCCGAGCCGATCGCTCTTCGGCCATTCACCTACTCTCTCTTTAATTGACACGAGCGGACGCAAGGCACGTGGGGCCCGCGTAAAAACGATCACCGCACCCAGCCGGCCATCGCGCGGCTGGGCGAGGATCGTAAGATGAAGCCGGCGCTAGACCGCGCGGACCTCGGTAACCTCGGGAACGAAATGACGCAGCATGTTCTCGATGCCGTGCTTCAACGTGGCGACCGAGGATGGGCAACCGGCACAGGCGCCCTTCATGCGGAGATAGACGACACCGTTCTGAAAACCGTGAAAAGTGATATCGCCGCCATCCTGGGCGACGGCGGGGCGTACGCGGGTATCGAGCAGTTCGCGGATGGTCGCGACCAGTTCACCGTCGGCGGGATCGGCGAGAACCTCGTCCTCGACCCCGGACACGACCGGTTCGCCCGACGTGAAATGTTCCATGATCGCGCCGAGCAGCGCGGGCTTGAGATGATGCCATTCGGTCGACGGCGCCTTGGTGATCGAGACGAAGTCACCGCCGAGCATCACGCCCTCGACCCCGTCGACGGCAAACAGGCGGCGCGCCAGCGGCGAGGTTTCGGCCTCGTCGGAGTCGCGATAGTCGACCGTACCGGACGCCATCACTTCACGGCCCGGAATAAACTTCAGGGTCGCGGGATTGGGTGTCTGCTCGGTTTGAATGAACATCTGACGGTCTCCTTCGGCCTCGCGGTCGACGGGCAAAACATGGTTAGAATTGGCGGGGCGATCAAGCGGAACCTTCCCGCCCCCCTCGAATACGACATATCATGTCCGACCCCTGCCGTGCTGTGCAATATTTAGGTATAAAGTTGTGACAAATACGCAGGATTCGACAATCTTGGACCGGTTTACCGAGTCGCCGGCGGACCTGCCCGACAGCGACCCCCGGCCCCTCACGGTCGCGCAATGGCTCACGGACCACCGGGGTCGAACGCTCAATCACCGCGAGCTGTTCCAATCGCTGTGCGAACGGCTGGTCGAGTCGGGCATCCCGCTGTTGCGCGTGTCCGGCGGCCTGCCCGCGCTGCATCCGCAGCTCTTCGCCCGCGGCCTGAGCTGGACGCGCGGCAGCGACGTGGTCGAGACCGAGCGCGATCACAACACCCGCAATCTCGCCCTCTACCGCGACAGCCCGGTCGCGCTGATCCATGAAGGATCGCGCGGCCTGCGCCGTCGCCTCGTACCCGGCGCGCCGCTCGATTTCCCGGTGCTGGCCGACGTCATGGCGCTGGGCGCCACCGATTATCTGATCCTGCCGATGCGCTTCACCCATGGCTGGCTGTCGTTCCTGTCCTGGACGACGGACCGGCCGGGCGGCTTCACCGATGCCGAACTGGCCGAGCTCGAGCAGCTGATGCCGCTGATCGCGCTGCGCTTCGAGATCTGCGCCGCGCATCTGATGGCGCAGGACCTGCTCACCACCTATCTCGGCCATGACGCCGGCGAACGCATCCTGTCGGGCACGATCATGCGCGGCCAGGGCGAGACGGTCGACGCCGCGATCTGGTATTCCGACCTGCGCGGCTTCACCGCGATGGCCGAGAGGATGCGGCCGCGCGACCTGATCACGACGCTCGACGACTATTTCGAATGCCTGGCCCGGCCGGTGCACGAGGCGGGCGGCGAGATCATGAAATTCATCGGCGACGGCATGCTGGCGATCTTTCGCGTCGGCGACGGGCCGGAGGCCCGCAGCATCGCCTGCGACCGGGCGCTCGACGCCGCCAAGGGCGCCCTGTCGGCGCTGCACGTGCTGAACCAGGGCCGGGCGCTGGGCGGCGGCGCGCCGCTGCGCACCGGCATCGCGCTGCATCTCGGCCAGGTGATCTACGGCAATATCGGTTCGGCCGACCGCCTCGACTTCACGGTGATCGGCCGCGCCGTCAACGTCGTCTCGCGGCTCGAGGCGCAGACCAAGGTCCTGAACCGCCAGATCCTGGTGACTTCGGGTGTCGCCGCCGAAGTGAAGCGCCATCGCCTCGATGCCGTCGGCACTCACGTGCTGCGCGGCATCCGCGATCCCTACGAACTCTATGGCGTGCCGGAAGAAGATCTGGCCGGCTAAGTCAGCTCGTCGATTTCTTCGTTGGTCAGCGAGCCGGGCACGACGGTGACCGGTACGCGCATGTTGCCAGCCATCTGGCCGGCAAGTGCCGTGACCAACGGTCCCGGGCCGCTCGGGCCAGGGGCGGCGGCCAGCACCAGGATACGGATGGCCGGGTCGGCCTCGATCAGCTTCAGCAATTCTTCCTTCGAATTGCCTTCGCGGATGATCAGCTCGGGCACCAGGCCGGTTTCCTGCTGCACCTGCTGGGCGATGTCGGACAACAGATGCTCGGCCGCCTCACGCGCTTCCTCGCGCAGCTGCTCGGCCACCGACAGCCAGTGTTCCTGCACTTCTTCGTTGGGCTGGATGACACGCAGCAAGGTGACGCGCCCGCCGACATTGCGGGCGCGGCGGGCGGCAAAGCGCAGGGCAAGCCGCACCTCGGTCGTATCGTCGACCACCACGAGCCATTTATGACGGCGCTTGTCGCTCATCGCCGATCAGCCTGCCAAAGCCGGAGCGCGGCGGCAAGTGCCCTGCTCATCGCTGCAGGATCCCGTTGATCTCGCGCATCTGGGTACGCGCGCGCAGGATGAAAAAGCCGAGGCCGGTCAGGTGGCTGGGCAGGATCAAGGCATCGGGCTTGGCATTGATCACCACCAGCGGATGCAGCGAGGCCGCTTCCTGCAGGCTCTGGAGCATCTGGGCGAAGGCCGGTCCGATCTCGGTCTCGCGCGGCAGGCTGTCGAAATCGGCGCGCAGCTCGCGCAGCAGCAGGTAGTAGGCGTAGGCCTTGCCCTTGGCCGTGTAGAACAGGTCGTCCGCCTCGAAGTCCCACAAGCCCGAATGCTGGCGCACCTGCTGGTCCAGCGCGGCCGAGGCCGAGCCGAGGTCGAGCGAAATGCGGTCGAGCACCGCCATCAGGTTATCGGTGCGCTTCTCGAACACCGCCTTGCCGTCGGACAGGCGGCGGTTGTAGTTCATCAGCGAGACCAGGGCCTTGCGATACTGCTGCTCGGCCGCGGCCGTCGGCATCATCGAGGTCGAGAAATCGAACACCCATTTGGTGCCGGAATATTGCAGCAGGCCGGAGGCTTCCTGCAGGTCCGGGTCGGTCTGGCTGGAGCCGCGGGTACGGCCGAGCTGGTCGGTCAGCTCGAACGAGAAGCGGCCCAGCGCGGCGATGATGCCGAGCTGGAAATGCGGCATGTTGTCGAGCATCGCGCCGGGCATGAAGAACGGATCGTTGGCGACCCAGCGGTTCTCGTTGACCTCGCGATTGATCAGCGCGGCAGCCATGGCGACCGCGCGGCTGCCGCCGGGCGGCACCGCATTCGCCGGCAGCTGATAGGCGGTGTCATCGTCGATGCGATGCACGATCAGCATGCCGATGGGATAATAGAGCAGGACGATCGCGGCCACCGCGATCAATACCGGAATGCCCCAGCGGCGGAGGCGTCTTCTCGGTTCGGTCTCGCTCATCACAGCTCCAGTGCGCGCATGGCCCAAGGCTTAGATGTAGGCGGACCGACCGCGGGTTGCAATCACCCTGCCGTTCGACGACGAACGGCAGGGCAGGGCTTACTTCGCCGGCCGCAGGAAGCCGACGGTGTCGTAGACTTCGTCGATCACCGGGGCGGACAGGGCCCGCACCTTCTCGCCGCCGCGGGCCAGGATGGCGTCGACATGGCCGGGATCGGCCATCAGGCGGTTCATCTCGGCGCCCATCGGCCCCAGCACCGAGACGGCCAGATCGGTCAGTTCGCCCTTGAACTTGGAGAACTGCGCGCCGGCGAAGCGGGCGACGGCTTCCTCCATCGTCAGGTCGGCCAGGGCGGCGTAGATGCCGAGCAGGTTGTCGGCCTCGGGGCGATCCTTCAGTTCCTCGACCGAGGCCGGCAGTTCCATCGGATCGGTCTTGGCCTTGCGGAACTTCTCGGCGATGCGGTCGACGTCGTCGGTCAGGTTGATGCGCGAGTAGTCGGAAGGATCCGACTTCGACATCTTCTTCGTGCCGTCGCGCAAGCTCATGACCCGGGTCGCCGCGCCGAAGATCATCGGTTCGGTCAGCGGGAAGACTTCCCGGCCGAAGTCGTTGTTGAACTTCTGGGCGATGTCGCGGGTCAGTTCCAGATGCTGCTTCTGATCCTCGCCGACCGGCACGTGGGTCGCCTTGTAGACCAGGATGTCGGCCGCCATCAGCGCGGGATAGGCAAACAGCCCGACCGAGACGTTCTCGCGGTCCTTGCCGGCCTTTTCCTTGAACTGGGTCATCCGGTTCAACCAGCCCATGCGGGCGACGCAGTTGAACACCCAGGCGAGATTGGCGTGATCGGGGTTCTGGCTCTGGTTGAACAGCAGCGTGTTTTCCGGGTCGATGCCGGCCGCGATCATGCCGCAGGCCAGTTCGCGGGTCTGGCGGCGCAGTTCGGCCGGGTCCTGCCAGACGGTGATGGCGTGCTGGTCGACCATGCAGAAGATGCAGTCGTAGTCGCGCTGCAGCTTCACCCAGTTGCGCATCGCCCCGAGGTAATTGCCGAGATGCAGGTTGCCCGACGGCTGGATGCCGGAAAAGATGCGGTTGGGGAAAGCGGTCATGGGCGGGATCGATCCTTGAAAAGGCCAAGCCGGCCCTTATCGCGCAAGCCCTAGCCCTCGGTCAACCCGCCCGAGCCGCCGGACCCGCCCTTCCCCGCCCCCGGCCGGCGGCGCAACGCGGCCTTGAGGTCCGACGGGCGCAGGGCGCCGATCAGCGTGGCGGCAAGCCCGTAGCTGGCCATGCCGGCCAGGATGATCAGGATCAGCGCCGGGATTTCCCAGGTCAGGCCGCGGGCAAACCACGGCGCCAGCAGCCAGGCCAGCCCCTTGAGCACCGCGACCATGACGAGGCCGGCGAGCAGGATGCGCCACAGCCGGTCCTTCAGCCTGGCGTCGGGCGCCCACAGGCCGCGGCGATAGAGGGTGACGGCGTATTGCGCCGTATTGAGCCAGGCGACGACCGCCGAGGCCAGCGCCAGCCCGACGAAGGACAGCCAGGGCATCAGGGCCAGGCAGAGCAGGATGTTGCCGATCACGCCGACGATGGCGATGCGCAGGGGCGTGCGGGTATCGTGACGGGCGTAGAAGGCAGGGGTGAGCGCCTTGACCGCGACGATCGCCGGCAGGCCGACGGCATAGGCCAGCAGCGCCATGGCGGTATTGGCGGTCGAGACCGCGTCGAACAGCCCGTGTTCGAGCACCACCTGGATCATTTCGCGCGGGATCGCGATCAGCGCGAAAGCCGAGGGGATGCCCAGCGCGAAGGCCAGCTCGATCGCCCGGTTCTGGCTGTCGCGCGCGCCCGCCTCGTCGCCCTCGCCGAGCTGGCGGGACAGGAGCGGCAGCAGCGCGGTCGAGATCGCCACGCCCACCACGCCGATCGGCAGCTGGTAGAAGCGATCGGCGTTGTAGAGATAGGAGATCGAGCCCGCCGGCAGGAGCGAAGCCAGCATCTGCCCGACCAAGAGGTTGATCTGGACGACGCCGGAACCGAGCGCCGCCGGCAGCAGGATGACGAACAGCCGCCTGACGTTGGGTGTCAGCCGCGGCCGCGGCAGGCCGAGCGACAGCCCCGCCCGCTTCATCGCCCAGCCGAGGAACAGGAATTGGGTGATGCCGGCCAAGGTCACGCCCCAGGCCGCGGCATGCGCGCTGGAAGGCAGGAACGGCGGCAGCAGCGCCAGGCTCGCGATCATCGTCAGGTTCAGGAGGATCGGCGTCGCCGCGGTCGCCGCGAACTTGCCCAGCGCATTCAGCGCCCCGCCGTAGAGCGAAACCAGGCTGATGAACAGGAGATAGGGGAAGGTGATGCGGGTGAAGGTCACCGCATGGCCGAACCGCACCGGATCGTCGCCGAATCCGGGGGCGATCAGCGCGATCACGGCGGGGGTGAACCATTCGGCCAGCGAGACGAAGACGATCAGCGCGACGAGCAGCAGCGCCAGCGCCCGCTCGGCGAAAGCCTGGGCCACCGCCCGGCCGTCGGTTGCCAGGATCTTGGCATAGAGCGGCACGAAGGCGGCGCTGAAGGCGCCCTCGGCAAACAGCGCGCGGAAGAAGTTCGGCAGGCGGAAGGCGACGAAGAACGCATCGGCCAGCGCCGTGGTGCCGAGCATCGCGGCGACCATCTGGTCGCGCACGAGGCCGACGATGCGGCTGAGCAGGGTGAAGCCGCCGAACGTGGCGACCGCGCGCAGGAGGGACATGGGCCACGGTCTTAACCGATCGCGGCAGGGTTGTCACCGAAACCGCGCCGGCGCGGCGATCCGCCGCGACGCCTTGGGATGCGCGGGCCGCGCCTGCCCATGGGGAACGGTGCCCGGGCGGTTGGAAACGATACGGATCCCAACCGCCCTTGCCGGCCTGCGGTCAGCTGCTGGCGAAATACGCCGCCAGCGCCGCGAGGTTGACGAGGTCGGAGACCGTCGCGCTCATCTGCGCGATCTGCACCGGGCGCTCCAGCCCGACCAGCAGCGGGCCGATCACCGTGCCGCCGCCGAGCGTCTGCAGCAGCGACGAGCCGAGCGAGGCCGAATGCAGGCCCGGCATGATCAGCACGTTGGCCGGCCCCGACAGGCGGCAGAACGGATAGAGCTTCATCAGGTCGGGGTTCAGCGCCACGTCGGCCATCATCTCGCCGTCGTACTCGAACTCGACGTCGTGATGATCGAGCAGTTCGACCGCCTGGCGGATCTGCGAGGCCGTCTCGAACATCGGGTTGCCGAAGTTCGACGAGGACAGCAGGGCGACGCGCGGCGTCAGGCCGAACTTGCGGGCCATCGCCGCGGCCTGCTTGGCGATCTGCACGAACTCTTCGGCCGTCGGGCGCTCGCGCACCGAGGTATCGGCCATGAACACCGTGCGGCCGCGGGCCAGCACGACGGACAGGCCGAACACCAGCTGGCCGCGGCGCGGGTCGACCACCCGGCGGATCTCGCGATAGGCGGCCGAATAGGAGCGCGAGATGCCGGTCACCATCGCATCGGCATCGCGCAGGCCGACCATGCAGGCCGCGAAGGTGTTGCGGTCCTGGTTGACCATGCGCTGGCAGTCGCGCTGCAGATGGCCGCGGCGCTGCAGCCGCTTGTAGAGATGCTCGGCATAGCGCCCGTTGTTGGGCGACAGCCGGGCGTTGGTCACCTCGATGCCCTCGAGGCTGGTGCCGAGGCCGGCCTTCTTCATCGTGTCCTGGATGCGGTCCTCGCGGCCGACCAGGATCGGCCGGCCGTAACCGGCGTTGCGGAAGGCAATGGCGGCACGGATCACCCGCTCCTCCTCGCCCTCGGCGAAGACGACGCGCTTCGGGTTGGCCTGGACCTGGTCGAAGATCACCTGCAGGGCGCCGGCCGCGGGATCGCGGCGGGCTTTCAGCCGGGTGCGGTACTCGTTCAGGTCCTCGATCGGCTTGCGGGCTACACCCGACTCGATCGCGGCCTTGGCCACGGCCAGCGGCACCTCGACGATCAGCCGCGGATCGAACGGCACGGGGATGATGTATTTCGGCCCGTATTGCGGGCGCTCGCCCTTATAGGCGGCGGCCACCTCGTCGGGCACGTCCTCGCGGGCCAGGCGGGCGATCGCCTCGGTCGCGGCGATCTTCATCGCATCGTTGATGGTCGAGGCGCGCACGTCGAGCGCGCCGCGGAAGATGTAGGGGAAGCCCAGGACGTTGTTGACCTGGTTGGGATAATCCGAGCGGCCCGTTGCGACGATGGCGTCGCCGCGCGTCGCATGGACTTCCTCCGGCGTGATTTCCGGATCGGGATTGGCCATGGCGAAGATGATCGGGTTCGCCGCCATCGAGCGCACCATCTCCTTGGTGACCGCGCCCTTGGCCGACAGGCCGAAGAAGATGTCGGCCCCCTTCATCGCGTCTTCCAGCGAACGCGCCTCGGTATGCACCGCATGCGCCGACTTCCACTGGTTCATGCCCTCGGTGCGGCCCTGGTAGATCACGCCCTTGGTGTCGCACAGGATCGCATTCTCATGCGGCAGGCCCATGGCCTTGACCAGCTCAAGGCAGGCGATGCCGGCGGCGCCCGCGCCGTTGACGACGAGCTTGACGTCCTGCATGCGCTTGCCGGTCAGGTGCAGCGCGTTGAGCATGCCGGCGGCCGAGATGATGGCGGTGCCGTGCTGGTCGTCGTGGAAGATCGGGATGTCCATCAGCTCGCGCAGGCGTTGCTCGATGATGAAGCATTCCGGGGCCTTGATGTCTTCGAGGTTGATGCCGCCGAAGGTCGGACCGAGATAGCGCACCGCGTTGACGAATTCGTCGACGTTCTCGGTCTCGACCTCAAGGTCGATCGAATCGACGTCGGCGAAGCGCTTGAACAGCACCGCCTTGCCTTCCATCACCGGCTTGGAGGCGAGCGCGCCGAGATTGCCGAGGCCCAGGATGGCGGTGCCGTTCGAGATCACCGCGACGAGGTTGCCCTTGGCGGTGTAGTCGTAGGCCGTATCGGGCTGCTCGGCGATGGCGAGGACGGGGGCCGCGACGCCAGGGCTGTAGGCGAGCGACAGGTCGGCCGAGGTCGCCATCGGCTTGGTGGCGACGATCTCGATCTTGCCGGGTCGGCCGACGGCATGGAACTTCAGCGCCTCTTCATAGAGGCTGGCGAATTTCTGGTCGCTCATGAGTCTGGTCCGGTTCCCACGATTATTTGTGTACTTAGGCGTTTTCCCCACCCCCACGTCCAGGCGGGAGTCGCTGATCTTAGGGGTATCCCACGGTGTGGGCAAAGGGGTTAGGTGTGGGGACTTGCCGCGGGGCGGCGGGTCGCCTAAGGAAACCGGTCATGAACGACCTGAGCCCCGCCCCGGAAGCCGACCTGTCGCGCGCCAGCCCGATGATGGCGCAATACCTGTCGATCAAGGCGCAGCATACTGACTGCCTCCTGTTCTACCGGATGGGGGATTTCTACGAACTGTTCTTCGACGACGCGGTGAATGCGGCCCGGGCGCTGGAAATCACCCTGACCAAGCGCGGCCAGCATGCCGGGGCGGAAATCCCGATGTGCGGCGTGCCGGTGCATGCCGCCGACGGCTATCTCGCCCGGCTGATCCGCGCCGGCTACAAGGTGGCGGTGGCCGAGCAGGTCGAGGATCCCGCCGCCGCCAAGAAGCGCGGCGGCAAATCGGTGGTCGAGCGCGGCGTGGTGCGGGTGGTCACCCCCGGCACCCTGACCGAGGAAACGCTGCTCGATGCCCGGTCGCACAATTATCTCGCGGCGCTGGCCCGGGCCGAAGGCCGGCTGGGCCTCGCCTGGGTCGACATCTCCACCGGCGATCTCGCCGCCACCGCCCTGGATTCCGCGGCGCTGGGCGCCGAACTCGCCCGCCTCGGGCCCTCTGAACTCATCCTTCCCGACAGCTTGCTGGCGGGCGACCTCGCCGAGACCCTGAACGAACTGCGCGAACGGCTGACGCCGATGCCCGGCGCCCGCTTCGACCTCGTATCCGGCGAAAAGCGGCTGAAAGCGTTCTACGGCGTCGCCACCCTCGATGCCTTCGGCGGGTTCGGCCGGCCGGAAGTGGCCGCGCTCGGCGCCCTCGTCGACTATCTGGAACTGACGCAGAAGGGCCATCTGCCGGCCCTCAAGGCGCCGACGCGGGTGGCGCAGGGCGCGATCATGGCGATCGATCCGGCGACGCGGCGCAGCCTGGAACTGACCGAGACCTTGTCGGGCGAACGCGCCGGCTCGCTGTTCTCGGCGATCGACCGCACCCTGACCGGGGCCGGCGCCCGACTGCTGGCCGAGCGGCTGTCGAGCCCGCTGACCGACCCCGGCGCGATCGATGCCCGGCTCGATGCCGTCGCCTGGTTCTGCGCCGAGACCGGCCGGCGCGAGGCCGCGCGGCGCCTGCTCGCCACCATGCCCGATTTCGCGCGGGCCTTGAGCCGCCTGTCGGT
>JAEYTW010000224.1 GCA_023433835.1 Pseudomonadota bacterium
GACCTGGCCGGCCCTGAAGGGGGCGGCGGCGCCGGCCGGGGCGCGGGCCGAATTCCGGGCGGCGCTCGGCGCCGCGCTGCCGGCCATGCGCGCCGTGCCGGAAACCCTGGTGCTGTTCGACTACCACCAGGACAACCTCCTCTGGCTGCCCGGCCGCGAGGGGGCGGCGGCCTGCGGCCTGCTCGATTTCCAGGACGCGGTGCTGGGGCCGGTGCCGTTCGACCTGATGTCGCTGATCCAGGATGTCCGGCGGGTGGTGCCGCCCGGGCTGGGCCAGCGGCTGATCGGGCGCTACCTCGATGCCTTTCCGCGCCTCGACCGCGAGGAATTCCGCGCGGCCTATGCGGTGGCGGGCGCCCAGCGCAACATCCGCATCCTCGGTACTTTCGTGCGCCTTGCGCATCGCGACGGCAAACCTACCTATCTCGGCTGGATGGATCGCACCTGGGCGATCGTCGAGGAAAACCTCGCCCATCCGGCCCTCGGTGATCTGCGCCGGTGGTTCGACCACTACCTGCCGGCCGATCTGCGCCGGCGGGCGATCGATCCCGTCCGGCTGGTGACGACGGAGTAGCCTGCACATGACCAAGATCGATACCGCCATGGTTCTGGCCGCCGGCCTCGGCCTGCGCCTGCGTCCGCTGACCGAGCGCACGCCAAAACCGCTGATCCCCGTGGCGGGCAAGCCGCTGATCGACTACGTGCTGGACCGGCTGGCGAATGTCGGGGTCGAGAAGGCCGTGATCAACATCCATTGGCAGGCCGACAAGCTGCGCGCCTATCTCAACGCGCGCGCGAAGCCGCGCATCGCGTTCTCCGACGAGACGGCCGAGCTGCTGGAGACCGGCGGCGGCGTCGCCAAGGCCCTGCCGCAGCTGGGGCCCGATCCGTTCTTCGTGCTGAACTCCGACATGATCTGGCGCGATGCCTACGAGGATTCGCTGAAGCGCCTGGCCGCCGCCTGGGACGAGGACAGGATGGACGCGCTGCTGCTGGTGGTGCAGACCATCAATGCCCTCGGCTATGACGGCATGGGCGATTTCAACATGGACCCGGAAGGCCGGCTGACCCGCCGCGACGAGCGGTTCGTGGCACCCTATCTCTATGCCGGCGTGCAGATCCTGCATCCCCGCCTGTTCGAGGGCGCGCCGGAGGGCCGGTTCTCGCTGAACCGCCTCTACGACCGGGCGGCCGAGAACGGGCGCCTCTTCGGGCTGCTGCACGAGGGCGACTGGATGGATGTCGGCCACCCCGAGGGGCTGGCCGCGGCGGAGCGGGCGCTTGCCGAGGGCTGAGCGCCAGCCGACCGTCTCCTACATCCCCGCCGGGCGGCCGTTCGTCGACCGGCTCGCCGCCGGCCTGCTGGCCCGTCACGGCGCCGATCCGCTGGCCTTCTCCCGCGTCACCGTGCTGCTGCCGACGCGGCGCGCGGTCCGTTCGCTGCGCGAAGCCTTCCTGCGCGTGGCCGACGGCCGCGCGCTGATCCTGCCGCGTCTCACCCCGCTCGGCGATGTCGACGAGGATGAGCTGACCCTGACCGCGGCGCCGGGCGACGCCGCCCTCGATCTGCCGCCGGCGATGGCCGAGCTGCGCCGTCAACTGCTGCTGACCCGCCTGCTGCTGGGCCGGCCCGACCTGGTGCCGCAGCCGGCCCATGCCGCCCGGCTCGCCCGCGACCTGGCGGGCCTGCTCGACGAGGTCGAGACCGAGGGGCTGGACCTTGCCCGGCTCGACCGGCTGGTGCCGGCCGAATTCGCCGGCCACTGGCAGGAGACGCTGGCCTTCCTTGCCATCATCCGCGAGCACTGGCCGGCCCTGCTGGCAGCCGAGGGCGCGCTGAACCCGGTCGCCCGCCGCAACCGGCTGATCGCGGCGCTGGCGGCGCGCTGGGAAGCGCTGCCGCCGCCCGATCCGGTCTATGCCGCCGGCTCGACCGGCTCGATCCCGGCGACCGCAGCGCTGCTCGCCATCATCGCCCGGGCGCCGCGGGGCGAAGTGGTGCTGCCCGGTTTCGATCCTGCGTTTCCCGCCACGGCGCTGCAAGCGCTGCGCGACGACCCCTGCCATCCGCAGGCCGGCATGCAGCGCCTGCTGGACCGCCTGGGCGTCGGGCGCGACGAGGTCGTCCCCTGGCAGGACGAGGCAGGGGAAAGCCCGCGGGCGCAACTGCTGAACGAGGCGCTGGCCCCGGCCTCGGAAACCCATCGCTGGCGCGAACTGGCGCCGGTGCCGGAAGCGGCGCTGGCCGGCCTCACCCGGCTCGAGGCCGCGGGACCGCGCGAGGAGGCGACGGCGATCGCCCTGATGCTGCGCGAGGCGCTCGAGGTTGCCGGGCAGACCGCCGCGCTGATCACGCCGGACCGCGCGCTGGCCCGCCGGGTGGCGGCCGAACTGCGCCGCTGGGATGTGACATCAGACGATTCTGCCGGCCGGCCGCTGGCCCATTCGCCGCCCGGCCTGTTCCTGCGCCTGCTGATCGAGGCCTGCGCCGAGAATCTGGCGCCGGTGCCGCTGCTGGCGCTGCTCAAGCACCCGCTGACCGCGGCCGGCCTCGACCGCGCCGCCTGCCGGCGCCTGGCCCGCCGGCTGGAGCGCAAGGTGCTGCGGGGCCCGCGCCCCGCACCCGGCATCCACGGCCTGCGCGTCGCGGTCGGGCGGCTGCAGGGCGAGGTCGAACTGCCGGCGTTCGTCGACCGGCTGGAAGCGGCGTTGAAGCCGTTGCTGGATGCGATGGCCGACGAGATGCCGCCGCTGAAATCGTTGGTGGATGCCACGTTTGCCACGGCCGAGGCGCTGGCCACCGATGCGACCGCGAAGGGCGAGGCCCGGATCTGGGTCGGCGATGCCGGCGAAGCGCTGTCGAGCTTCCTGCAGGAACTGGCCGAGGCGTCGGAGGTGCTGCCCGAACTGCCCGGCCTGTCCTGGCCGCCGCTGCTGACCGAACTCTTGAGCCGCCAGATGGTGCGGCCGCGCCAGGGCGCCCACCCGCGGCTGGCCATCTACGGCTTGCTGGAGGCCCGGCTGCAGCAGGCCGATCTCCTGATCCTCGGCGGCCTCAACGAAGGCACCTGGCCGCCCGAGGCCGAGGTCGATCCCTGGCTGTCGCGCCCGATGCGGGCCCAGTTCGGCTTAGCCCCGCCGGAACGGCGCATCGGCCTGACCGCCCATGACTTCGTGCAGGCCGCCGCGGCCGGGCGCGTGGTGCTGTCGCGTGCCGTCAAGGTCGGCGGCACGCCGACCGTGCCGTCGCGCTGGCTGGCCCGGCTGGAAACCCGGCTGGCCGATGCGGCGCGCTGGGATGCGACCCTGCTGACCGAGCCGCCGGCCTGGGTCGAGGCTCTCGACCGTCCGGTGGCGGTGGCCGCCAACCCGCCGCCGGGGCCCCCCCCCCCCCGGGCGGGGGGGG
>JAEYTW010000490.1 GCA_023433835.1 Pseudomonadota bacterium
CGCGGCTGGCGCCGCCGCCGCGCGAGCTGCAGGAGGATGTCTATCTGCTGACCCGGCGCGATGCCCGCGGCTCGGCGCGCCTCGACCTGCTGGTCAAGGGGCTGGCGGCGCTGTTCCGGGCTCATGCCCGGGCCTTAGCCGGCTGACGGCAGCAACGTGTCGAGATAGCTGTCCAGGGCGGCGGCGAGGGCCGCGCGGGTGCCGTCGTCCGGCACGCTCCATTGCGGCAGATGCCCGTCGACCAGCATGCGGGCGAGGCCGTAGGACAGGCCGCGCAGCGTCAGCAGGGTGGCGGCGACGTCGCGCCCGGGCATCATCCCGCGGGCCTGTGCCGTCTCGACCGCCCGCGTCATGATCGCCTGCAGCGCCGCATTGTCGCCGCGCAGCGACTCCGAGCCGTCGAAATCGATCAGCGTGCGGTCGGAGATCACCCGGAAATGGGTCGGGTTGTCGATCACCCAGCCGAGATAGGCCCGACCCATCGCGCGGAGCAGCGCGCGCGGATCGTCAGCGTCGCAGCCGGCCAAACCCTCGGTGACGGCCGCGCGCAGCCGCCCCATCGCCTCCTCCGCCACCGCCGTCATCAGCGCGGTCTTGTTGGGGAAATGGCGGAACGGCGCCCCGGAGGAGACGCCGGCGCGGCGCGCCGCCTCGCGGACCGTGACGCCCTCGGGGCCGGCCTCCTCGACCAGCGCGACCGTCGCCGCGATCATCGCCGCACGCAGATTGCCGTGGTGATAGGTGGCCCGAGCCGACATGGCCGGCAAGATAGGGCCTTGTAAGAGCCGCCACAATAACGTATCAAAATGATACGTTACAAATGGAGCGGTTACCATGCACTCCCGTTTCGATCAGTTCCGGGCCACGCCGCTGGGGCGGCAACTCGAGGCCCTGCTGGACAGCCCGCAGCGCTACGTCGAATACGCCGCGCTGTCGCGCGCCGGCGTGCCGGCGGTGGCGGCGGTGATCCACGAATTGGAAAGCCGCTTTCCCGAAATCGACGCCGATGCCGCGGCCCGCCAGTTCTGCGGCGCCATGGTGGCCGACGTGATGCGGCGCCATCACCACGACATCCTGCGCCCGCGCGGCCGGGTGCCGGGCGGCTACTTCACCTATGGCGCGGTCTGGACGCCGCTGCCGGCGCGCAAGGGCTGGGCCGAGCTGCTGGCCGGGCTGAGGGCGATGCCGGAGGCGTTGGCCCGGCGCCTCGACGATTTCGCGCCGGGCGAGCGGCTGCAGCGCCCGCCGGGCATCGGCTTCTCGCTGCATGAACATGTCTGCCATCTGCGCGACCTGGAGATCGAGGCCTATCGCGACCGGGTCGAGCGCGTGCTGGGCCAGGAAGCGCCGGTGCTGATGTCGGTCGACGGCACGGCCTGGGCTGCGGCGCGCAATTATCCGGCGCAGGATTTCGCCGATGCCTTCGCCGCCTTCCGCGCGGCGCGCGAGGGGCTGGTGGCCCGCCTCGGCGAACTGACCCGCGACCAGCGCGGCCGCTACGGCCTGTTCGACGGCGTCAGGCGGATGACGATCGACGACCTCGTCGCCGACATCGACGAGCACGACCGCACCCATCTCCAGGAAGTGGACGAACTGGCGGTCGAACTCACCTCGACGTGAGGCGGCGATCATGCGAGGGTCGCGGCCCTGCTTTCCGAGGATGTTGCCCGTGGATATCGATCGCCTGATGGATCTTGCCGTGAAGACGGCCAATCGCAGCCCGAACCGCCCGCGCAAGGTCGGCGCGGTGATCATTCCGGCCGAGGGCGGCGAGATTGCCGCCTGCAACGATTATCCCCGCGGCGTGCGCGACCTGGAGGAGCGTCACGCCGGCGACGGCCGGCTGGTCTGGCAGGAACATGCCGAGCGCAATGCGATCTTCGCCGCGGCGCGCGAGGGCCGGCGGCTGGCGGGCGCGACGATCTTCTCGACCTATTTCCCCTGCGCCGATTGCGCCCGCGCGATCGTCCAGTCCGGCATCACCAAGCTCTATACGCTTGCGCCCGACCTGGCCGATCCGGTCTGGGGCCAGGCCTTCCTCGCCTCGCGCGTGATCCTGGAGGAGGGCGGGGTCGAGATGACGTTCCTCGACCGCGACCCCGCCGAGATGCACGCCGCGACGATGGGGTTGCCACGGAAGTAGGCTCAAACACCCATCGTCGCCCCGGCTTTCGCCGGGACGACGATGGGTGCTTTACAGCGCGTCCTTGACGAACTTGCCGTCCTTGACCACGGCCTTGAGGAAGCGGTCGGGATCCTGCATGACGCCGAGGTCGCGCAAGGGGTCGCCGTCGACGACCAGCATGTCGGCCCGGGCGCCCGGCACGATGCGGCCGATCTCGCCCTTCATCTGCAGCAGCTCGGCGGCGATGGTGGTGGCGCCGCGGATGACGTCGATCGCCGGCTGGATCTCGCCGCGGATGGCGAATTCGCGCAGCTGGTGCCGGTGCATCTGGCCCAGCAGATCGGTGCCGTAGACGATCTTGACGCCCTTGCGATGCGCCAGTTCCAGCGCGCGGGTGCCGGCATCGAGCACGTCGAACACCTTGGCATGCAGATCGGCCGGCAGGCCGGCGGCGACGCCTTCGGATGCCAGCGCGTGATAGGTCGACAGGGTCGGCACCAGATAGGCGCCATGCTTGACGAACAGGTCGCAGCTCGATTCATCGAGCAGGTTGCCGTGCTCGATCGAGCGCACGCCGTTCTCCAGCGCGCGGTTGATGGCGCGCGCGGTATAGGCATGGGCCATCACGTAGATCTCGGCGGCCTCGGCCTCCTCGACCGCGGCGCGGATTTCCTCGATCGAGAACTGGGTCGAGGAAATGCGGTCGGTCGGCGAGGCGACGCCGCCCGAGACCATGATCTTGATCTGATGCGCACCCTTGCGGATCTCGGTGCGGCAAGCCTTGCGCACTTCGGCGACACCGTCGCAGACCACGCCCAGGCTGGCACAGCACAGGCACTGGTCGAGGTTGTTCTCGCCCCGGCCGCGCATGTCGCCATGGCCGCCGGTCTGCGACAGCGCGTGGCCGGCGAAGCGGATGCGCGGGCCGGTGAAGAAGCCTTCCTCGACCGCGTCGGCCACGCCGAAATCGGCGCCGCCGGCATCGCGCACGGTGGTGAAGCCGCGGCCGATCATCGCTTCGAGGATGTCGCTGGCGCGCGCCGAGACGTAGAACGGCGACCAGTGGCGCATCGCCGCGAAATCGGCGGTGCCCGCGATGGTGTGGACATGGCCGTCGATCAGGCCGGGCATCAGCGTCCGGCCCTTGAGGTCGACGACACGCGCTTCGCCGGAAGCCTTGATCGCGGTATCGGCGACTTCGGCAACCCGGCCGGCCTTGACCAGCACGCTGGCATCGGACTGGGTGCCGGTCTCGGGGTCGAGCAGCAGCGCGTTGGTGAACAGCGTTTCGGTCATCGTGATACTCCGGTCAGACGCGATAGCGTCGGGCGACGATCAGGTTGGCGGCGGCGGTCAGCGTCAGGGTCACCGCCATCAGGACGAAGGACAGCGCGCCGCCGAACGGCCAGTTCGACTGCTGCAGGATTTCGTTGGCGACCACGGGTGCCATCATCTGGAAGCTGGGCCCGCCCAGCAGCACCGGCGTGGCATAGGCGTTCATCGCCAGGATGAAGCAGAGCACGCCGGCGGCGAGCACGCCGGGCACCGCCTGCGGCAGGGTGACGAGCCACCAGGTGGGGAAGGGCCGGGCGCCGAGGCTCAGCGCCGCTTCCTCGGGCGCCGGGTCGATGCCTTCCAGCACGCTTTGCAGGGTCAGGACGACGAAGGGCAGGTTGACGGCGACGATGCCGATGATGACGGCCGTCGTCGTGTACATGATCTCGATCGGCGTCGAGATCAGGCCGAGGCCGCCCAGGATCGCGTTGATCACACCCTTCTGGCCGAAGGCGACCATCCATCCGGCGGCGCGCACCGCATTGCCGACGAACAGCGGCAGCACGACCGCGAGGATCAGGAGGCTTTTGAATCTGGTCCGCGTGCGGGCGAGGAACATCGCGGCCGGAAAACCGGCGACGAGGCAGATCAGCGTCACCAGCAGCGACACCCACAAGGTGGTGCCGAGCACGGCAAGGTAATAGGGATCGGTGAAGAACTTGACGTAGTTCTCAGCCGTCAGTGCCTCGACCATGAATTCGCCGGGCACGAAGCGGTTGAGGCTGAAACGGAACAGCAGCACCAGCGGGGCGACGAGTGTCGCCACCACCAGCAAGGTCGCGGGCGCGAGGAGCGCCGCGGCGGAAAGTCCGCGTCGGGTCATGACATAACGCTCCTCGCGCCCACCTTGTGCATCAGGCCTTGAACACCTTGTCCCACCACTCGCGCAGCTGGGCGTCGTTCTTGGCGAGGTACTCCTGGTCCTGCAGCATGAACTTGGCCTGGACGTCGGCCGGGAAATTGATCCTGTCGGAAATTTCCTTGGGCAGGGTGACGTTGTCGACCGTCGGGTTGTAGCCCATGGCGCGCGCGAACTGGAACTGCGGCACCGTATCCATCATTGCGTTCAGATAGGCGTAGGCGTTGTCCTTGTTCTTGGCATTCTTCGCCATCACCATCTCGGAGATGTAGAGGATGATGCCTTCCTTCGGGTCGGCGATCTCGACCGGGATGCCGGCGTTCTGCCACATCACGCCGCGCGCCTTCCACATGATGCAGATCCAGACCTCCTCGTTCTTCAGCGCCTGGGCCATCGCCTCGTTGGTCGGGTAGATCTTGACGCCCTGCTTCTTCAGCTCGAGCAGCTTGGCCTTGCCGGGCTCGTAGTCCGACATGCTGCCGCCGTTGGCCAGGGCGGCCGATTCGATGGTGGTCTGGTACTGGATGTCGATGACGCCGACCTTGCCGGCATATTCCGGCTTCCACAGATCGGCATAGGAGGTCGGCTTGGTCTTGATCTTGTCCGGGTTATAGAGGATGACGCGGCCGGTATAGATATGCGGCACCGAATAGGGCGTCTTCAGCTTGGGCAGCATATGCCCGATATTGGGCAGCTTCTTCGGATCGAGTTCCTGCAGCGCCCCGGCCTTGTACATCTCGTAGGCGCCCGAGGCGGTCAGCGCGGTGAGATCCACGCTGCCGCGCGGCAGCCGGCGCTCGGCCAGCAGCTTGGTCTTGCGCGGGACGTCGTTGCCGACGTCGTAGACCACGTCGATGCCCATCGGCTTCAGGATCGGCTGCGCGATGTTCTGATCGAGCAGGTTCTGGTAGTCGCCGCCCCAGGTGCCGACGATGACCTGTCCGGCCGCGGCCGCAGGCTTGATGCCCGAAAGCCCGAGGCCCGCGGCCGCGCCCAGGCCGATACCGAACTGGCGCCTGTTCATGTTCATGCTCATCTCCCACATTCTCCCTGTTGATGGTGATTGGAATCGTCAGTCCTGCAGCCCGACCAGCGCGGCCGGGGGAACGGTGATGGCGATGCGGTCGCCCCTGTTGCGGCCGGCATCGATGTTTTCATGCACGAAGACGACGTCGCCGCCGTCCAGCCGCACCGACAGTTCGGTGGCGGCGCCGAGATAGGTCACGGCCTCGACCGTGCCCTGCGCCGCGTTGGAACCGGCGGTGCCGACCTGGATCGCTTCCGGCCGCAGCATCAGCGTGCCGGCCGCCCCGAGATCGTGATCGCCCTGCAGGCGCCAGCCGGCCTTGGTGACGAAGCCGGCACCCTCGCTGCGGCCGGCCAGGAAGTTGGAGCGGCCGACGAAGCCCGCGACGAAGCGGTTGGCCGGGCGCTGGTAGAGTTCGCGCGGGCTGCCGGTCTGCTGGACCAGACCGCCGCTCATGACCACCAGGCGGTCGCCCATCGTCATCGCTTCTTCCTGATCATGGGTGACCATGATCGTGGTCAGGCCGAGCGATTGCTGCAGCCGGCGGATCTCGACCCGCACGTCCTGGCGCAGTTTCGCGTCGAGGTTGGACAACGGCTCGTCGAGCAGCAGCACGTCGGGTTCGATCACCAGTGCGCGGGCCAGCGCCACGCGCTGCTGCTGGCCGCCCGACATCTGCTTCGGCAGGCGCTGGGCCAGCGGGCCGAGCTGGACCATCTCCAGGGCGGTCGCCACCCGCCGGCCGATATCCGCCTCGGCCACCTTGCGGCGGCGCAGGCCGAAGGCGACGTTCTCGAACACGGTCAGATGCGGGAACAGCGCGTAGTTCTGGAAGACCAGCCCGACGTTGCGGCGATAGGGCGGATCGTTGGTGACGTCGCGCGCGCCGATGCGGATGGTGCCCGACGTCGCCTCGATGAAGCCCGCGATCATGCGCAGCGTGGTGGTCTTGCCGCAGCCCGACGGGCCGAGCAGGACGACGAGCTCGCCCTGGGCGACGTCGAGGTCGACGCGGGCGACGGCGACGGCATCGCCATAATGCTTGGAGACGGCTTGAAGCGTTACGGTCGACATCGGCTTACACCACGCGGGACAGGCTGACGAAACGGTCGGTGATCAGGAGGCCGGCGGCGATCACCAGGATCTGCATGGCCGAGACGGCGGCGATGGTCGGGTCGATCTTCCAGGCCAGGTATTGCAGGATCGCGATCGGCAGGGTGGTCTGGCCCGGCGCGATCAGGAACAGCGAGATTTCCAGGTTGCCGAACGAGGTGACGAAGCCGAACAGCCCGGCGGCCACGATGCCGGGCCAGATCAGCGGCAGGGTCACCTTGAACACGACCGTGGCCGGCCGGGCGCCCAGGCTCGCCGCCGCCTCCTCGATCGCGGGATTGACGCCGACGAGATTGGCGGTGACCAGGCGCACGCACCACGGGATGGTGATCAGCACATGGGCGAGCGACAGCCCGACGATCGAGCCGACGGCGGGGATTTCGGTGGCGATCTCGATCTCGACGAACAGCACGTAGAGGCTGGTACCGATGACGATCGCCGGCACGACCAGCGGCGCCAGCAGCATCTGCAGGATCGCCTGCCGCCCGCGGAATTCGAGGCGGGTCAGGGCCAGGCTTGCCGGCACCGAGACGAGCAGGCCGAGAACGGTCGCCAGTACCGCGACCTGCAGGCTGGTCATGAAGCCGGCGATGAACTGCTGCTGGCCGAGCAGGCCGTGGTACCAGCGCAGCGAATAGCCGTCGGGCGGGAAGGTCAGGATTTCGTTCGAGAAGAACGACAGCCACAGCACCAGCAGGATCGGCATCACCATGAAGACGAAGCCGCCGGCCACCGCGAGGTTGTAGAGCGTGCGGCCGGCCCGTTCGCCCGCCGTCTGTCCGCGCACCATGGTCAGCGCCGCCGGCGGGCTTCGAGAAAGGCCGGGATCAGCATCGGTGCCAGGCGGGCGACCGGCGGCACATGTTCCTCGGTGTAATGGTGCGCGCGATCCAGCAGGTTCATCGTGCCGATGCAGGCCCCGTCATAGAGGACGGGAATGTTGATGACCGAGCCGAGCCCCATGCCCTTGATCTGGGCATGATCGGGGAACGCCCAGCGGATCGCCTCGTCGTCGCGGCCGAGATAGGGCTGGCGCCCCCGCAGCACGTGGTCGCCCCAGGGTGTCGGCCCCATGCGCTTGCGGCCGGCCACCGCATAGTCCTGTGGCTGGTTGGAATAGACCCGCGCCACCTCGTCGCCGTCGACATAGAGCAGCGTGAACAGGCGATGGCCGACCAGGTCGCGGGTCGCGGCCTCCAGCCCCTGGTAGAGGCGTTCGGGTTGCCCGGGTTCGGCCAGCAGGGCGGCGAGCGTGATCAGCGGATCGGTCATGATGGGACCTTCGGGGCAGGGGGGACATGTTCGGGCAGCAGGCCTTGCGGCCGCAGATGCAGGACCAGGATCAGCGCCAGCCCGACCAGCATCTCGCGCAGCGCGGCATGCTGCAGCGGGCTCAGGCCCGGCACGAGGGCGGCGAGAAAGCGGGTGGCCTCCAGGAAGGCGACGACCGCATAGCCGCCGACCAGCGCGCCGAGCGGGCGGCCGACGCCGCCGGCGGTGACGCCCAGGAAGATGTAGATCGTGATCAGGGGCTGGAAGTGGTCGGGCGAGACGTAGGAGGCGTAATGGGCATAGAGCGCGCCGGCCAGGGCGGCGATCGCCGCCGACAGCGCGAAGGCTTCGAACTTGAAGCGCAGCACGCGCTTGCCGGCAAACCCCGCCAGCTCCTGGTCCTCGCGGATCGCGCGCAGCGCCCGGCCGTAGGGCGCGCGGTCGAGGCGGCGCAGGGCATACCAGACGACGGCGACCACGATGGTGACGAGGCCGAGATAGAACAGGTTGAAGCCGCTGACGCCGAGCTGGGCCTTCAGCGGGGCGTGGATGCCGGAGATGCCGTCGGCCCCCTTGGTCAGCCAGCGTTCGTTCAGCGCGACCAGCCGCACCACTTCGGCGAAGCCCAGCGTGACGATCGCGAGATAATCGTCGCGCAGGCGCAGCGTGCAGAAGGTGACGATCAGCCCGGCGGCGAGGCCGACGACGATGGCGGCAGCCCAGCCGATCACCAGCGGAGCACCGGCGCCGGTCGCCAGCGCCGAGGCGTAGGCGCCGACGGCGAAGAAGCCGGCGAGGCCGAGATTGACCATGCCCGCCCCGCCCCAGATCAGGTTGAGGCTGAGCGAGAGCAGCGCGTAGATGCCGCCGAGCGTCAGGGTGAACAGGATATAGGACAGCATCAGACCGCCCTCTCGCCCAGGAGGCCGCGCGGCCGGAAGGTGAGGATCAGGAGGATGGCGGCGAAGCCGATCGCGCTGCGATAGGTCGCGGGGATCGCCAGCATCGCGATCTCCTCGGCCAGGCCGATCGACAGCGCGCCGACGACCGCGCCGGGGATCGAGCCGAGCCCGCCCAATACGGCGGCGGCAAAGACCGAGAGCAGCACGCGATAACCGGTCAACGGGTCGATCGCGGTATCGAGGCCGAGCAGCACGCCGCCCCCGCCGGCAAGGCCCGCGCCGAGGAAGACCGCGACCATGGCGATGCGCCGCGGGCTGATGCCTTTCAGCCGGGCGAGATCGGGGTTGTCGGCCACCGCGCGCATCGCGCGGCCGAGGCGCGCGAAGCGCAGGAACAGGAACAAGGCGGCCATGACGACGACGGCCAACCCGAAGGTCTCGATCGCCTGCGGGCCGATGCGCAGCTCGGCAATGCGGAAATCGGGCTTGAGGGGCAGGTCGTAGCCGCGCAGGTCGTTGCCGAAGAAGAAGCGCAGGATATTCTCGACCACGAGATTGGCCGCGATCGAGGCGATGGCGACGGTCAGCGCGCCGGCGGGGCGCAGCCGGGCCAGGGCGGCTTCCTCGACCAGCACGCCGACCAGGCCCGCGACGACCACGGCGGTGGCCAGGGCCGCGATGGTGTTGGCGCCGAACGACGCATTGACCACCCAGCCGGCCAGCGCGCCGGTCGAGATATAGGCCGCGATCGCGAAGTTCGGATAACGCAGCACGGCGAAGATCATGGTGAAGCCGACCGCCGGCACCGCCAGCAGCGCCCCGTTCATGATGCCGTTCAGCACCGCCTGCGCGAAGGCCTGCATCATGCCGTCATCATCCCCGGACAGACGTCGTCATTCCCGCGAAAGCGGGAATCCAGGGCAAGGGCGTTGCATCCGGCGCGGCGCTTTCCCTGGATTCCGGATCTCCGCTTCGCTGCGTCCGGAATGACGGTGTTTTGGACCGCTGCATCACGCGATCTTCACCAGCGTGATCTTGCCGGCCTTCACCTGTTCGTAGCGGAACTGGCAATCGGCGATGTCGCCGATGTCGGTGAAGTCGCACGGCCCGGAGGCGCCGTCGTAGTCGACCGCCTTGCCGGCGGCGATCGCCTTCAGCCCGTCGACCGCGTTGTCGACCACCACGCCGCCCTTCGACTGCGCCACTTTCCGGATATTGTCCTTGATCGCGGTGCCCGTGGCCTGGCCGCCCGCCGCGATCGCCATGATGATCAGGTTGGTCTCGTCATAGACCTGGGTGGTGTAGGGATCGGGGTTCGCGACGCCGATCAGCTTGACCAGCCGTTCGTAGGCCTTAGAGCCTTCGGCCGGCGAGGGCGAGATGGTGTAGATGCCCTCGACCGCCTCGGCCGGCACGCCGTCAACCAGCTTCTGGTTGACCGAATAGCCGAAGGCGATGATCAGGCCCTTGTAGCCGGCGCGATAGAGATCCTTGACCAATACCGTGGTGTCGGGCGTGTAGCCGCCCAGCACCAGCGCGTCGGGCTTGAAGCGCAGGGCCTCGTCGACCTCCGAGCGGTAGGACGGTTTCTTGTCGTCATAGACCAGCGAGCCGACCTCGCCGCCGCCCTGCTTCACCGCGGCGGTGATGTTGTCGAGCTGGCTTTGCTGGAACGGGGTCTGGGGCGACAGGAAGAACACGCGCCTGGCGCCCTGGGCCAGCGCGAACTCGCCGAACTTGCGGCCCTGCAGCGTGGTGTTGGGCTGGGTGCGGATCAGATAGCCCTGATGGGGCAGCAGGGTGATCGCGTCGGCGCCCGACACGGTCGCCAGGAACGTCTTCGATTCCCAGCAGAGCGGCGCCACGGCCGTCGTCACCGCCGAGGACCAGGTGCCGATGATGGCTGCGACCTTGTCGACGTCGATCAGCTTGCGCGCGGCCCGCACGCCGGCCTCGGGGCTGGTCTGGTCGTCTTCGGAGATCAGCTCGATCTTGCGGCCGAGCACGCCGCCGGCGGCGTTGACCTCGTCGACCACGGCCTTGGCCGCCTTGACCATCACCGGGCCGTAGGGGCCGCCGGCGCCGGTCAGCGGCGTCAGGGTGGCGAGGCGGATCGGTTCGCCCTGCGCCAGGCCGAGAGGCGGCAGGGCCAGGGTGCCGGCCAGCGCGGCAGTGCTGCCCAGCAGCGTGCGTCGAGAAATCACCATGAACGCCTCCTCCTCATGTCAAGGTCAGCTGCCGCCCAGGAACAGGCGGCGGATTTCGGGATCGTCGGCAAGGTCGGGCCCGCGGCCTTGGGGGGGGGGGGGGGGGGGGGGCCCG
>JAEYTW010000242.1 GCA_023433835.1 Pseudomonadota bacterium
CCCCCCCCGCCCCCCGGGCGCGCGCCCCCGCCGGCCCCCCCCGCCTTCCGGGAGAACATGGCGTGCCGAATTTGCTGCAGCTCGCATTGAACGGGCTGGCCGCCGGGTCGATCTATGGCCTGGTCGCGCTGGGTTTCGTGCTGGTCTACAAGGCGACCGAGATGATCAATTTCGCCCAGGGCGACCTGATGATGCTCGGCGCCGTCGCGGCCTTCGTGGCCATCGTCGGTTTCGATCTGCCCTACTGGGCCGGCTTCGCGGTCGCGGTCGTGGTGCTCGGGCTGTTTGGCTATCTGCTGGACAGCGTGGTGCTGCGGCGGGTCATCGGCATGCCGCAATTCGCCGTGGTCATGCTGACCATCGGCCTCGGTTTCCTGATGCGCTCGGGCGTGTCGATGGCCTTCGGCACCGAGCCGCGCCAGCTGCCGACTCCGTTCGACGCTGGCGTCACCGATCTCGGGCCCCTGCAGATCCCCGACGTCAACCTCGCCATCATCGCCGGCACCGGCACGCTCTGCCTGGCGCTGTGGCTGATGTTCGCCCGCACCCGCATCGGCCTGGCCATGCAGGCGGCGTCGCAGAACCAGTTGGCGGCCTACTACATGGGCATCCCGGTCAAGGTCATCTTCTCGGGCATCTGGGCGATCTCGGCCGGCACCGCCGCGGTCGCCGGCATCCTGCTGGCCCCGATCGCGCTGATCGACCCCAATATGGGCGCGGTCGGCATCAAGGCCTTTGCCGCCGCCGTGCTCGGCGGTTTCGCCTCGATCCCCGGCGCGGTGATCGGCGGGTTGATCATCGGGCTGATCGAACAGCTCGCCGGCATCTACGCCGGGGCCGGCATCAAGGACATCGCCGCCCAGGTCGTGCTGCTCGTGGTGCTGCTGGTCATGCCGCACGGCCTGTTCGGCCGCAGCAGCCGCAAGCGCGTCTGATGCGACCGGCCTTCGAACGCGGCTATGCCCGCGACATCGACCTGTTCCGGGATCGTGGCCAGCGCATCGCCTATGGCGGGCTGAGTATCGTGGCGGTCGCGGCGCCGCTGGGCCTCGACATCTTCTGGCTGGGAGAAGTCACCTACGTGCTGATCCTGGCCATCGCCGGCATCGGGCTGATGATCCTGTCCGGCTATACCGGCCTGGTCTCGCTGAGCCATGCGGTCTTCGTCGGGATCGCGGCCTATGCCCATGCCAACCTGCTCGATCTCGGCGTGCCGCTGCCGCTGTCGATGATCATTGCGGCGGCGTTGGCGGCCCTGGTCGGCATCGGCGTGGCGTTGCCCACGCTGCGGCTGTCGGGCATCTATCTGGCGATCGCGACGCTCGCCTTCGGGGTCATCGTCGAGCAGGTCTTCGTCCGCTGGGAGGCGGTCACCCGCGGCTTCCAGGGTTACCAGACGCCGGCCGGCACGCTGTTCGGGCTCGATCTCGGCGAGGGCGTGCCGTTCTATTACCTCTGCCTCGCCGTGCTGGCGCTGGTGACGCTCGCCGCCCTCAACATCCTGCGCTCGCCGACCGGGCGGGCACTGATCGCGATCCGCGATTCGGAGGTGGCGGCGCGCTCGATGGGCGTCAACCTCGCGGTCTACAAGACCATCGCCTTTGCCCTGTCGGCCTTCTTCACCGGGCTGGCCGGCACGCTGCTCGCCCATCGCATCGGCTTCCTGGCGCCGGATGCCTTCAATCTGAACCTGTCGGTCCAGCTGCTGCTGCTGATCGTCATCGGCGGGCTCGGCAGCCTGCATGGTGCCTTCTACGGGGCGATCTTCGTCGGTGCCCTGCCGCAGATGATCGCAATCCTGCGCGACCTGCTGCCGGCGCGCCTGGCGATGCAGCCGGGGCTGGAGCCCGGCGTGTTCGGCCTGATCCTGGTGTTATGCATCCTGTTCGAGCCCTTGGGGATCTACGGGCGCTGGCTGAAGATCAAGCTCTGGTTCGACCTGTTCCCGCTCTACAAGCGCGCGACCTTCAAGCGCCAGAAGTCCTACACCAAGTCGGAGCGCAACCGGTGACGACGCTGTTACGGCTCGAGAATCTCGCCATCAACTTCGGTGGCATCAAGGCGGTCGACGGCGTCACCTTCGACGTCGAGCAAGGCCAGGTCTCCACCATCATCGGGCCGAACGGGGCGGGCAAGACCACGGTCTTCAACCTGATCAGCCGGATCTACGACCCGTCGGAGGGCAAGCTGATCTTCGAGGGGCAGGACATCACCAAGGTTCCGCCCCACCAGGTCGCCGGCATCGGCATCGCGCGCACGTTCCAGAACATCGAGCTGTTCGAGTATGCGACGCTGTTGCAGAACCTGCTGCTCGGGCGCCATGCCCATCGCGGCACCAACCTGATCGAGGACATCCTGCATCTCCCGAAGGCCAGGAAGTCGGAACTGGCCCATCGCGAGCGGGTCGAGCGGGTGATCGAGTTCCTCGATCTCGAAGCCTATCGCGACGCGCTGATCATGAACCTGCCCTATGGCGTGCGGAAGGTGGTCGAACTGGCCCGCGCCTTGTGCACCGAACCCAAACTGCTGCTGCTCGACGAGCCGTCCTCGGGGCTGAATACCGAGGAAACCCAGGACATGGCCTTCTGGATCCAGGACATCAAGGTTGAGCTCGGCATCACCGTGTTGATGGTCGAGCACGACATGAGCCTGGTCAACGAAGTCTCCGACCGGGTGCTGGCGCTGAACTACGGCCGGGTCCTCGCCGAGGGTACCGCGCGCGAGGTGCAGAGCCATCCCGAGGTCGTCAAGGCATACCTGGGGGGCTGAGGTATGTCGGAACCTATTCTATCGCTTCGCAATATCGAAACCTTCTACGGGCCGATCATGGCGATCCGGGGCGTCAGCCTCGACGTCCATCCCGGCACCATCGTCACCGTGCTGGGGGCCAACGGCGCCGGCAAGACGACGATCCTCAAGACCATCTCGGGCGTCATGGATCCAGGCAAGGGCTCGGTGATCTTCGAGGGGCGCGAGATCCAGAAGACCGACCCCGACAAGGTCACCCGCATGGGCATCAGCCACGTGCCGGAGGGGCGCGAAGTCTTCCCCTTCCTGACCGTGGCTGAGAACCTGGCGATGGGCGCCTATACCCGCAAGGACAGCGCAGGCATCGCCTCCGACATCGGCCTGGTCTACGAATATTTTCCCCGGCTGAAGGAACGACACGCCCAGCCCGCCGGCTCGATGTCGGGCGGCGAGCAGCAGATGCTGGCGATCGGCCGCGCGCTGATGGCGCGGCCGAAGGTGATCCTGATGGACGAACCCTCGCTCGGCCTCAGCCCCAAGCTGATCAAGGACATCTTCGAGATCATCGTCCGCCTCAATCGCGAGCAGAAGGCGACCATCCTGCTGGTCGAGCAGAATGCCAAGGTGGCGCTGGAAACCGCCCATTTCGGCTATGTGCTCGAAGTTGGCCGGATCGTCATGGAAGACACCGCCGAGCGGCTGATGGAAAAGGAAGACATCAAGGAGTTCTACCTCGGGATGAAGGAAGAGGGCGTCCGCGGCAAGCGGCGCTGGAAAAAGCGGAAGACCTGGCGATGAACGATGAGACCATCCCCCGCTTGCTCGACCGCCGCGCCAAGGAATGGGGTGGCCGGCCGGCGTTGCGCCGCAAGGTGCTGGGTGCCTGGCAGACGATCACCTGGGCCGAGCAGGCCGCGCGGGTGCGCGCCCTGGCGCGCGGCCTGGCGGCGTATGGCATCAACCGCGGCGATGTCGTCGCCCTGCTGGCCGAGAACGGGCCGGACTGGCTGGCCTGTGACATGGCGGCGCAGGCGATCGGCGCGATTTCGCAGGGCCTCTATCCCGAGGCATCGGCGGCGCGGACCGGCGCGGCCTTGCGCGACAGCGGCGCGGTCGCCGTCATCGTCGGCAATGACGAGCAGCTCGACAAGGTGCTGGCGGAAACCTGCCCGGCCCTGCGCCTGGTGATCGTCATCGACGGCGCCAACGTCGATGCCGGTATCACCACCTTGCGCGCCCTGCTGGCCCGCGGTGCCGGCCATGCTGGTTGGGAGCAATGCCTGGCCGCCGGATCGCCCGACGATATCGCGGTGCTGGCCGACGGCCAGCGGCTGAGCCATCGCGACCTGCTGGCCCGCGCCGCGCAGGTGGCCGAACTGGTCGGCGGCGCGGCAGCGGACGAGCAATTGTCGTTCCTGCCGCTGAGCGAACTGCCGGAGCGCCTGTTCACCACCCTGCTGCCGCTATGGACCGGTGCGGCCGTCAGTTTCGCCGAAAGCCTCGACACCGTCGGCGGCGACCTGCGCGAGGTGCGCCCCAGCGTGCTGCAGGCCGTGCCGCGCGTCTGGGAGAAGATCCATGCCGGTGTCGCGTTGCGGCTGAACGAAGCGACGGGCTTGGGGCGGCTGGCTTGCCGGCTGGGGCTGGCCGCGGGGGCGGCGGTGGCCGCGGCGCGGCTCGACGGGCGCCGCCCGGGTTTGGGCCTCGCCATCTGCCATCGTCTGGCCGACCTGACGGTGCTGGCCAATCTGCGACGCATGCTGGGTCTGGATCTCGTTCGGCGGCTGGTCAGCGTGTCGGGGCCGGTCGCGCCCGAGCTGGCCGATTGGTACCAGGCGCTCGGCTGCGACTTCGTCGACCTGGAAGGCCGGGCGGCAGGATGCGAGGCCAGTCTCTGCGCCAGCCCCTATATCGCCGATGCCGTGGTGGTCGACGGCAGCTGCCTGGTGCTGATCGACGAGGACAACGTCATCCAGTTCGCGCAAGGCCGCGCCTTGCCGTTCAGCGGCTTCGCCGGCCTGGTGCGCCTGCCCGAGGTGGCGGCGCTGGTCGGGGCCGAGATCGCCCGGCTCGACGCCGGCATCCGCGCCTTCCGCCTGCTTGACCGGCGCTACCTGCCGGGTGACGACGAACTGACCCCGGCGATGCGCCTCGACCGCCGGCTGATCATTGCGGCCCACGCGCCGCTCTTCGAGGCGATGCGGCGGGAGGCGGCATGACCGACGGAACCATCACCCTAACGCGCCACGGCGCGGTGGTCGAGATCACCATCGACCGGCCGGAGAAGCGCAACGGCTTCACCCCGGCGATGCTGCATGCGTTGGCGGTTGCCTATACCGAGGCCGATGCCGACCCGGACGTGCGCTGCGCGGTGCTGACGGCGGCCGGCGCCCACTTCACCGGCGGCCTCGACCTGCCGCGGATGGCACCGGTGTTCGCCGCCGGCGAGCCGCTGACGCCGCATCACCTGGTCGATCCGCTGGGCCTGCGCCCGCCCTGGCGGCGCAAGCCGCTGGTCGCTGCGGTGCAGGGCACCTGCCTGACGATCGGCATCGAGCTGATGCTGGCCGCCGACATCGTGGTGGCGGCAGAGGATTGCCGCTTCGCCCAGCTCGAGGTCAAGCGCGGCCTGATGGCGGCCGGCGGCGCCACGATCCGGTTCGCTGATCGTGCTGGCTGGGGCGCGGCCATGCGCTGGCTGTTGACCGGCGACGAGTTCGACGTGGCCACCGCCCTCAGGCTCGGTTTCGTTCAGGAAGTGGTTCCCGTAGGGCAACAACGGCAGGCGGCTTTGGATCTGGCGGTCAGAATCGCAGCGCAGGCGCCCCTCGCAGTCGAGGCGACGATTGCCAGCATGCGCACCGCAGCGCTGCATGGCCCAGCGTCGGCGGCGCAGGCATTTCACGCGGTTCAGCAGCGATTGATGGCTACCGACGACGCGGCCGAAGGGGTCGCAAGCTTTCAGGAGCGCCGGCAGGCCAATTTCTCTGGTCGATGAGTTCACGCCTGGCGGGAGATCCACCCCGCGGATCGCGACGGGCTGCTCGGCGGCTGCTGGATTCTGCCGCCGGAAGGATTGCCGCTGCGCCGCGAGATCGATCTATTTCCCGCAGTTGTAATCTCGATTGAAAATTAAATAAATCGTCCTTCAGAGATTGATGCGCCGTCTTTGAGTTGGAGGTAGAGGGCTTGTCGGCCTGTGTCTTCTGAGTAGAGAGAATTGACCTTTAGAATTCGGCTTTAAATTTTTTCTTAGAAACATAATCAGCGCGCTAATATTTTTGTCATTTACATAATATGTTCGTCCACGCCCTTTCTTTTCTACGCGAACGACCTCCGCATTGACGAGCTTGCTGAGATGCTCGGACACCGTTGCAGGGCTTCTGTCAGCTCCCTCGCCAATTTTACCCGCGGCCAAGCCGTCCGAGTCAGCTTTGACGATTTCTTGTGCAATGCGCAAACGTGTTGGGTTTGCCAGAGCATGAAGGATCAGTGCGGCTTTCTCGTTATCCATATTTCGGTTTCTCCCGAAATAAATAATTTACTCTATATGGTGTATATCGTCGGCCAGTCTACAATATAAATGATTCGGGATGTGCCGAAATATTCCACTATCGCCGCCAACCGAAGGGGACGATGTCGCGTTCGAAGCAGTTCTCTGGTCGGCCGGGTAGCCGTCGCCCGGAACGACGATGATGTCGTCCACCATAACCTCCTGTTCAGCCTTGGTCAGGCCGCATCGCCCTCGGACTTGCGGGTCTTCCGAACCGCCGGCACCACTTGGTCGCTCCAGGCGCTGCCGTTGTTGTGATGGCGGGTGACGCGCACAAGCTCGACCAAGACGCCTTCGCCGACGGTGCGCTGCACTGCCTCGTTCAGGCGGTGCACGGCATCGGCGACGCGGTGGATGGCCCGGCTCTGGGTGTTGGTTCCAGGTAGCTCGACCCGCTGGAATTCCGTGCTGGCGTTCGTCGCACGGGATAGTTCTTGGTCCAGTCGTGATGATAGCTACAAAATTATCCAATATTTTTCCTGTATTATTAATGGTTTTCGATTGTCTAGTGAGAATTTCGCGAACTTTCTGTTCTTCGAGTAATACCAGTCTGTGTTGATGCTGACTCACAAGGTTGTCGCCAATCTGGTTAAAGTCTGAATCAATGTCGCCCGGCATGATGAGGGCTGAAAGATGGGACGGGCGATTAGCTTGCGAGCGGATTTCGACGGATCTCGGCTGCGGCGGCTGGCTCGGTTATCGAAGAGCGCGCCCCAGGCACGGCGCCGGCTGGCGCTGGCGCAGATTTACGCCGGCGGTAGCCGGAGTGAGGCAGCGCGGATTGGCGGGGTGACGCTGCAGATCGTGCGGGACTGGGTACTCCGGTTCAATGCCCGGGGCCCCGATGGGCTGCTTGACGGCAAGGCTCCGGGTAAAGCGTCGATCCTGAATGATGACCAACGCCGGGCGTTGATCGAGGCGGTCGAGCGCGGACCGATCCCGGCGATCCATGGGGTGGTGCGCTGGCGGCTGATCGACCTGGTGCAGTGGCTGCGCGAGGAGTTCGCGGTATCGCTCGACGAGACCACGGTAAGCCGTGAGCTCAAGAAGCTGGGC
>JAEYTW010000701.1 GCA_023433835.1 Pseudomonadota bacterium
GCGTGGCGGAGCTGTCGGAAGCGAACCCGATGCTCGGCCATCGCGGCTGCCGCCTCGGCATCACCTTCCCCGAGATCTATGAGATGCAGGTCCGCGCGATCTTCGAAGCGGCCGTCACCATCGGCAAGGAGGCGGGCAAGTCGACCGGCGCCCCGGTCGTACCAGAGGTCATGGTGCCGCTGGTCGGACTGAAGAGCGAGCTCGACTTCGTCAAGGCACGCATCGACGCCGTCGCCAAGGCGGTGATGGCCGAGACCGGGGAGACGATCGAGTACCTGACCGGCACGATGATCGAGCTGCCGCGCGCCGCGCTGCGGGCCGGCGAAATCGCCGAGACGGCCGAGTTCTTCTCGTTCGGCACCAACGACCTGACGCAGACGACGCTCGGCATCAGCCGCGACGATTCGGCTTCGTTCATCGACGACTACATCCGCGCCGGGGTGTTCGAGCGCGATCCATTCGCCGGCCTCGACCAGGACGGCGTCGGCGAACTGGTCGAGATCGCCAAGGAGCGCGGCCGCAAGACCCGCGCCGACCTCAAGCTCGGCATCTGCGGCGAGCACGGCGGCGATCCGGCCTCGGTCCGCTTCTGCCACCGCACCGGCCTCGACTACGTTTCCTGCTCGCCCTACCGCGTGCCCATCGCCCGCCTCGCCGCCGCCCAGGCTGCGATCGAGGGCGGCAAGGACAAGCCCAGCGAAGCCTGAGACGGCTGACGACCAGAAAGCCCTGCCGGCACCACCGGCGGGGTTTTCGCGTTAACCACCGCACCCGCGAAAGCGCATAGGCGCTGGCTTTAGACTTTAATGTTCACACCAAAAGTCATCGTCATCCCGGCGAAAGCCGGGATCCAGGGCAAGGGCATCGCAACCGGCGCCACGCTTTCCCTGGGTTCCGGCTTTCGCCGGAACGATGATTGGTTTTAAGTCACCATTTCGAGCTTAAGTCAGCGCCTATGCGCTTTCGCGGGTGCGGCGACGGGGCATTTGTCGTTGGTTTTGACCCGCGAACACGCGGGCGTTAATGTCTGCCCAGGGCCGGCCATATCAAAGAGTCGACTGGGAGGTATTCGTTCGATGGGGGAAGTTTTCGACCTCGCGCCATGGCCGTGGGGGCGGGCATGACGCGTTTGCGCAATCCCGGCAATCTGATCGGCGGCCTGCTGCTCATCGCGCTGGCCCTGTTCACCTTCTGGAATATCTCCGACCTCGAGGTCGGCCGCGCCATGCGCATGGGGCCGGGATATTTCCCGCGGCTCCTGGCGATCCTGATCTGCGCGATGGGCCTGCTGCTGGTCGCGATCTCGGTCTTCTCGCCCGGCCCGCGGCTGGAGCGTTGGAGCTGGGGCAAGCTCGGCCTCGTGCTCGGCTCGATCATCGTCTTCGGCCTCACCATCCGGCCGCTCGGCCTGGTCCTGTCGGGCGCGATCCTGATCGTGCTCTCCACGCTCGCCGCCCCGGACAGCCGCTGGAAGGAAACCGCGATCTTCGGCGTGGCGCTGCTCGCCTTCGTCACGCTGCTGTTCCCGATCGCGCTCGGCCTGCCGCTCGCCATCTGGCCGAGGTTCTGACATGGACATCCTGGCAAATCTCTGGCTCGGCCTGTCCGTCGCGGCTTCGCCGCTCAACATCGCGCTGTGCCTGCTCGGCGCACTCGTCGGCACGCTGATCGGCGTGCTGCCCGGCATCGGCCCGATCGCCACGATCGCGATGCTGCTGCCGATCACCTTCAACCTCGAACCGGTCGGCGCGCTGATCATGCTGGCCGGCATCTACTATGGCGCCCAGTACGGCGGCTCGACCACCGCGATCCTAGTCAACATGCCCGGCGAGGCGACGTCGGTGGTCACGACGCTCGACGGCCATCAGATGGCACGCCAGGGCCGGGCAGGGGCGGCCCTGGCCATCGCGGCCCTCGGCTCGTTCTTCGCCGGCTGCGTCGCCACCGTCGTCATCGCCGTGTTGGGCCCGATCCTGTCGAAGGTCGCGCAGAGCTTCGGGCCGGCCGAGTATTTCTCGCTGATGGTGGTAGGCCTGATCGCGGCGACGGTGCTCGCCTCAGGCTCGGTGATCAAGGCGATCGCCATGATCCTGGTCGGCCTGCTGCTCGGCACCGTCGGGTCCGACATCGAGACCGGCGCGCCACGCCTGACCTTCGACATCGGCGAACTGGCCGACGGCATCAACTTCACCACGCTCGCCATCGGGCTGTTCGGCATTGCCGAGATCATCCGCAACCTGGAGCGGCCCGAGGAGCGCGGGGTGCTCGACCGCAAGATCACCGGGCTGATGCCGACCTGGGCCGACATCAAACAATCGTTCCCCGCGGTGCTGCGCGGGACCACGCTCGGCTCGATCCTCGGCATCCTGCCGGGCAACGGCGCGGTGCTGGCGCCCTATGCCTCCTACACGCTGGAGAAGAAGATCGCCAAGGATCCCCGCCGCTTCGGCAAGGGGGCGATCGAGGGCGTGGCCGGGCCGGAATCGGCCAACAATGCCGGCGCCCAGACCTCGTTCATCCCGCTGCTCACCCTGGGCATCCCGCCGAACGCGGTGATGGCGCTGATGGTCGGCGCGATGACCATCCACGGCATCATCCCCGGCCCGAAGGTGATGGAGTCGAACCCGAGCCTGTTCTGGGGGATGATCGCCTCGATGTGGATCGGGAACCTGTTGCTGGTCGTCATCAACCTGCCGCTGATCGGGCTGTGGGTGCGCCTGCTGAAAGTGCCCTACCGGCTGCTGTTCCCGGCGATCCTGGTATTCTGCTGCATCGGGGTCTACACGCTGAACAATTCGGCCGTGGACGTCGTGCTGGTCGCGATTTTCGGGTTCGTCGGCTATGGCCTGCTCAAGCTCGGCTTCGAGCCGGCGCCGATGCTGCTGGCCTTCGTGCTGGGGCCGTTGATGGAGGAGAACCTGCGGCGCGCCTTCCTGATCTCGCGCGGCGACCCGATGGTCTTCGTCCAGCGCCCGATCAGCCTTGGCCTGCTGCTGGTCGCCCTGGCGCTGCTCGCCGTCGTCGTGCTGCCCGCCGTGCGCAAAAAGCGTGAAGAAGCGTTCCAGGAAGACTGACCGGCTCACACTGATTTCATGGGAGGAGATATCATGCGTCTGAACACCATTGCCGCCGCCCTCGGCCTCATCGGGCTGGTCGCCACCGCGGGGGCCGTCCAGGCCCAGGATTACCCGAACCGCCCGATCACGATGATCGTGCCTTTCGCCGCTGGCGGTCCGACCGATACGGTCGCCCGGCTGATCGGCCAGTCGATGAGCAAGACGCTCGGCCAGCAGATCGTCGTCGAGAACGTCGGCGGCGCCGGCGGCACGCTCGGCGCGGGCCGGATGGCCAAGGCCGATCCCGATGGCTACACTGTCCTGCTGCATCATATCGGCATGGCGACCCAGGCAACCCTGTATCGCAAGCTGCCCTACAAGCTGCCGGACGATTTCGCCGGCGTCGGGCTCGTCACCGACGTGCCGATGACCATCGTTGCGCGCAAGGATTTCCCGGCGAAGGATCTGAAGGAACTGATTACCTATGTCCGCGCCAACAAGGACAAGGTGACACTCGCGAACGCCGGCGTCGGCGCCGCCTCGCATCTCTGCGGCATGCTGTTCATGTCGGGCATCGAAGTCTCGCTGACCACCGTGCCCTACAAGGGCACCGGCCCGGCGATGAACGACCTGGCCGGCGGCCAGGTCGATCTGATGTGCGACCAGACCACCAACACCACCGGCCAGATCAAGGGGGGCTCGATCAAGGTCTACGCCGTGACCTCGAAGACCCGCGTGCCCTCGCTGCCCGACGTGCCGACCACCGCCGAGGCCGGCGCCCCCAACGTGCAGGTCGGTATCTGGCACGGCCTGTACGCGCCGAAGAACACCCCCGCGCCGATCATCGCTAAGCTTGAGGCCGCTTTGCAGGCCGCGTTGAAGGATGAAACCGTCAAGGCCCGCTTCGCCGACCTCGGCACCGAGCCCGAGCCGATGGACCGCGCCACCCCGGCCGCGCTCAACGCCTATCTGAAGGCCGAGATCGACCGCTGGGCCCCGGTCATCAAGGCGGCCGGCGTTTACGCCGACTGAGCGGCCAGCCGGTTTTTTCGGGGGCGGCATTCGCGACGCGGGTGCCGCCCTTATATCTTGACCTGATGTGATTGCTGTCAAATCGAGTAAGCAGCCAGGCTGTAGTCTCTGTCCGTCGCCAACATGAGGACGGAGATCCGCCATGGTCACCATCACGGCCCCGACGAGCCAGCAACTCGACGCCCTGGTCCAGCCTTTCCTCGCGAACCAGCCGACGGGCCTCGCCTTCGCCATCGGCTATGCCAGCCCGCAGATCGCGGGTAACGGCGGCATCTACCTCGCCGGCAACCTGGTCGACCAGTACAAGCGGGCGATGATCCTGGGGCAGGATACGCTGTTTGAAATTGCCTCGGTCTCGAAGACGTTCACCGCCACGCTCTATGCCTATCTGCTCGGCAATTACGTCAACCAGAACCCGACGCTCGGCGATTTCTTCGAGGATGCACGCCGCTACCGCATCGGCCGGCAGTTCTACGGCATCGAGATCGCCAACCTGCTCAACTACACCTCCGGCCTGCCGGAGGACAACGACGCCGCGTTCGGCCCGCCTTTCTGGCCGCGGCCCTATACGGTGCCGGGCATGTGCGGCTTCCTCGACATGACCGATTACCAGCCGGCCGGATCGGGCAGCGCCTACACCTATTCCAATCTCGGCTTCGCGCTGGCGGCCACCGCGGCGCAGCGCATGGCCGACGAACCGGACGCGTCGTTCGTCGAGCTGATGCACAAATACGTCTTCGCCCCGCTCGGCATGACCCGCTCGACCTATTTCGGCCGCGCGGACATCGCCCGCCTGCCGCTCGGCTATATCTATTCGGGCGAGACGTCCTACGCCCCGACCCGGCCGGGCTGGCCGGGCTTTCCCGCCTATAACGGCGCCGGCGGCGTGGTCACCACGCCCGCCGACATGATGACATGGCTGCAGTACAACATGGGCATCGTGCAGAACGATGCGCTGTCGCCCCTGTTGCCGACCCTGCAGACGCCGTCGACCACCGTCACCACCGGCAACGGTTCCCAGCTCGGCCTCGGCTGGTTCCTGTCGCCGGCCGGGACGGCGGTGCCGATGGCATGGAAGGACGGCGAGATCGCCGGCTGCAACAGCTTCATCCAGTTCATGCAGTCGAACGCGCCCGGCACCACCGTGTCCGATGCCGGCGTCTTCGTGCTGACCAATGCCTCCAAGCTGAAAGACGGCGGCATCGAGATCGTCGCCGCCCTGGCCCACGACGTGCTGGCCATCATGCAGGGCCAGTCCCTGCCAGCCGCGCGGCCGGCCTGGCAGCGGGTTGTCGGCCGCCTGCCGGAGATATGAACCTTACTCGATGACGATCCGCGGGCCCTGGCGGTGGCCCTTGCCGGCCTCGATCTTCGCCCGCACCGCCTCGGCGATGGCGCGATAGGCCTGGGCGTGATGGCCGTCGGGCTGCGAGGCCACGATCGGGGCGCCGCCGTCGGAGGTTTCGCGGATGGCGATGTCGAGCGGCACTTCGCCGAGGAAGTCGCAGCCCAGTTCCTCCGCCGTGCGGCGGGCGCCGCCATGGGCGAAGATTTCCGATCGGTGGCCGCAGTTGGGACAGCAGAAGTAGCTCATGTTCTCGACGATCCCGAAAACCGGCACGTCGACCTTGCGGAACATGTTGAGACCCTTGCGGGCATCGAGCAGCGCGATGTCCTGCGGCGTCGAGACGATCACCGCGCCGGCCAGCGGCACGCGCTGGGACATGGTGAGCTGGGCGTCGCCCGTGCCCGGCGGCAGGTCGACGACGAGCACGTCGAGCGTGCCCCATTCGACCTCGCGCAGCATCTGGTCCAGGGCCGAGACCACCATCGGCCCGCGCCAGATCATCGGGGTGTCCTCAGGCACCAGAAAGCCCATCGACATGGAGGGCAGGCCCCAGCCGACCATCGGCTTCAGCTTCTTGCCCTCGGTCGTGTCCGGGCGGCCGGAGAGGCCGAGGAGCCGTGGCACCGAGGGGCCGTAGATATCGGCATCGAGCAGCCCGACCTTGAGGCCGAGCGCCTTCAGCCCCAGCGCCAGGTTGACGGCGGTGGTCGACTTGCCGACGCCGCCCTTGCCGGAAGCGACGGCGATGATCGACGCGATGCCCGGCACGCCCGGCTTCTGCCCGACGGTCGGCTGCCCTTGCTGCGGGGCGCGCTGGGCATGGCTGTGGCCGGCATGACCGTGATCGGGGGCGCCG
>JAEYTW010000771.1 GCA_023433835.1 Pseudomonadota bacterium
CGCGAACACCGCGCGCGCCTCGCCGCTGCGGATCACCGCCACCCGTGTCCCGTCGATCGCGACGTCGGGCCCCAGCAGCACCGCGGCGGCGCCGCGGGCCAGTGCATCCTCGATATAGCGCGCGCCGTCATCCCTGGCGCCCGCGAGGGCCGCGAACAGGAAACCCGGCCGGACCTCGCGGCTGTCGGCGGTCAGGCCGGCGATCTCGGGATCGCCGCTCACCTGGCCGTCGATGCCGGTCATGAGGTCAGTTAGACGCAATCTTCTTCTCCGATTGCGGCGCGTGGACGCCGAGCGACATCACCTGCTGGACCTGCGGGCTGTTGTCGTCGACCGGCTCGACCCCGAGGATCGGCGCGATGCGCGAGATGACGCGGCCGACGGTCGGGGCCGAATTCCAGCCGGCGGTGGCAAAGCCGTAGGTTTCCTTGCGGCCCTTGGGCTCGTCCAGCACGCCGATCACGAGGTAGCGCGGCTTGTTCAGCGGGAACACGCCCACGAACGAGGTCATCAGCTTCTTGCGCATGTAGCCGCCATGCGCGCCGACCTTTTCCGAGGTGCCGGTCTTGCCGCCGACCAGATAGCCGTCGACCGCGGCCTGCTTGCCGGTGCCCTCGTCGACCACGAGATACATCATCTTGCGCATCAGGTCCGACACGTCCTGGCGGATGACGCGGGTGCCGGGTATCGCCACGCCGTCGGGGCGCTTCAGCAGCGTCGGCTGACGCAGGATGCCGCCATTGGCGATCGCGGCGGTGGCGACGCCGAGCTGCAGGGGCGAGATCGACAGGCCGTGGCCGAACGAGATCGTCATGGTCTCGACGGTCTTCCAGTTGCGCGGCACCAGCGGCGCGCCGATCTCGGGCAACTCGATCTGCGCCTTCTTCAGGAGGCCCAGGCGGTCGAGGAAGGCGCGCTGCACGGCCGGGCCGGCTTCGACCGCCATCTTGGCCGAGCCGATGTTGGACGAATACTTGTAGATCTCGGGAACGGTCAGCCAGCGGTTCTTGGCATGGTCGTCCTTGATCGTGAAGCGGCCGACCACGATCGGGCGGCTGGCATCGTAGGACGAGTTGATCTTGGCGTTGCCGTTCTCGAGGACCATCGCGGTGTTGATGGTCTTCATCGTCGAACCCATCTCGTAGACGCCGAGGGTGATTCGATTGAAGCGCGCCTCGTCGGTGGCCGTGCCGGGGCGGATCGGATCGAAATCGGGCAGCGAGACCAGGCCCAGCACTTCGCCGGTGTTGATGTCGAGCACCAGGCCGCCGCCGCCGATCGCGTCGAAATATTCGACCGAGCGGGCGACCTCGTCGCGCAGCGCGTGCTGGACGCGCAGATCGAGGGCCAGTTCGAGCGGTTCGCCGGCCTTGGCGGTATCGCGCAGTTCCTCGTCCATCGTCTGCTCGATGCCCGAGATGCCGCGGCGGTCGATATCGGTATAGCCGACGACATGCACGGCGAGCGGCCCGAGCGGATAGAGCCGCCGCTCCTCGTCCTGGAACATCAGCCCGGGCAGGCCGAGGCGGTTGATCTCGTATTGCTGGCGCGGCGTCAGGTTGCGCTTGAGCCAGACGAAGCTCTTGCCCGAACCCAGGCGGGCCACCAGTTCCTCGCGCGGCAGATCGGGCAGCACGGTCAGGAGGCGGCTGGCGGTCTCGTCCGGGTTGCCGATCTGGCGCGTATCGGCGTAGAGCGAGGCCATGCGCAGGTTGGTCGCGATCATCGTGCCGTTGCGGTCGGTGATCGTGCGCCGCTCCATCGCCGGGGCGAAACCGCGGGCCGAGCCGCCGTCGCCGCGCGCCATCGAGGGTTCCGACACCAGGCTCGCCGGCACGGTCAGCCAGGCCAGCCGGCCGACCAGCACGACGAACACGCCGGCAAACAGCATGCCGCCGAACACCAGGCGGCCGCGGCCGGTATCGACCGCTTCCTTCATGCGGCCGTCGAGCTTGACGAGGCTCGGCCGGGCCGAGATGTCGGCCGGGGTGCAGGTCGGCTTCGGCTTGGGCTTGCGGAAACGGCCGATCATGGCTGCACCGAAGCGGGCTTGACGACGGGTTTGACGGCGGGGCCGAGCGGCCTGGCCGCGGGCTTGGGCGGCTGGCGCGGGCCGGACTTCGGCGCCTGCGCGGCCAGCGTCGCGGCGGCGGCACCGAACAGCGGCATCTCGGCCAGCGGAATGATCTGGCGCGCCTTGACGGTGGCGAATTCCGGCAGGTAGCGCTCGACCCGCTCCTGCAGCACGTCCGGCCGGGTCATGTAGGACCATTCCGCATTCAGCACTTCGATATTCTCGCGCTCCTGCGCCAGCTGGCGGTTCATGCCGGCCAGCCGGTCGTCGAGGCGCTGAACCTCGTAGGACAGCTGATAGAGGCCGTAGGAGACGCCGCCGGTCAGGGCCAGGGCGACGAAGGTGACGGCGCGGCTCATGCTGCGACCTCCAGGTCGTCGCCGGGCCAGGCCGGCGCCTCGGTCCGAACGGCTGCCCGCAGCTTGGCCGAACGCGCCCGCGGATTGGCCGCGGTCTCGGCCGCCGTGGGCGCGACGACGCCTTTGTGCACCAGCCGGAACGACGGCTGGCGGATAACCTGGCCCTGCGGCGGCAGGTGGCGGGAACCGCCCCCGCCCTTGCCGGTCCGGCGATCGAGGAAATGCTTCACGACGCGATCCTCGAGGGAATGAAAGGTGACGACGGCAAGCCGACCGGCCGGCCGCAGCAGATGTTCGGCGGCGGCAAGGCCCCGGCGCAGTTCGCCCAGCTCGTCGTTGACCGCGATGCGCAGCGCCTGGAACGTGCGGGTGGCACCGTGATGGCCGGGCTCGGACCGCACGACCCGGGCGACGATCGCGGCGAGCTGCGCGGTGCGCGTGATCGGCGCCTCGGCCCGGGCATGAACGATGGCGCGGGCGACGTGGCGCGAGCGGCGCTCCTCGCCGTAGAGATAGATCAGGTCGGCCAGCTCGGCTTCCGGCAGCGTGTTGACCAGATCGGCGGCGCTGTCGCCCCGGGCGCCCATGCGCATGTCGAGCGGGCCGTCGTTCATGAAGCTGAAGCCGCGCTCGGCCTCGTCGATCTGCATCGACGAGACGCCGATATCGAGCGCGATGCCGTCGACCGCGTCGATGCCGGCCTCGGCCAGCAATGCCGCCATGTCGCCGAACCGCCCCTCGATCACGGTCAGCCGCCCTGCCGCCTCGCCTTCCAGCGCCCGGCCGATGGCGATGGCGCGCGGGTCACGGTCGATGCCGATCACCCGGCAATCCGCCGCCGCCAGGATCGCGCGGGTATAACCCGCCGCGCCCAGCGTGCCGTCGACGACCAGGTCGCCGGCCTGCGGGTTCAGCGCCGCGACGACCTCGCCGAGCAGGACGGAGATATGCGGCTGGCCGGTCATGACAGTCGCGGTCATGACGGGCGCCCCATGCGGGCTTCGCGGGCGCGGGCCGCGGCCTGGGACTGACGCTCGGCCCAGCCCTCCGGGCTCCACAGCATGAAGCTCTTGCGCATGCCGGTGAACACGACGGTGTCGGTCAGCCCGGCATGGCCGATCATTTCCTCGGGCAGGACGATGCGGCCCCCCTCGTCCCATTCCAGCCGGCGCACGTTCGGGACCAGCGCCATGGTGCGGTCCTCGCGCTCGACTTCCGGCAGGCCGTCCCATTCGGCCAGCAACCCGTCGAGATAGCTGCCGGTGCCGCCCTCGACCGCCTGATGGAACAGGTTCGGGAACAGCACGGCCCCTTCCCAGCCGTCGGCCTTCAACAAGGCACGGAATTCGGCCGGGACGGAGACCCGCCCCTTCCGATCCAGCTTGTTGGTGTAGGTGCCGACGAACATGCGGCCGAACTCTCCCCGCTTCCATGTCCCTTGCCGCCCCGCAGCGGCCCCCTGCCAACGGCATCGCTGACAGGGAATTTATGGGACGTCATGGGATAGCATGGTACTCGATGGGTCGTCAACGCCACGTTAACCGTAAAACCTAGGAAAATAGCGGTTCTCAGGCGATTTCCTGTTCGGCACGGCCGTCCAGGGACGCATCGATTTCGTCGCAATTTGGGGGTTTTCGCTCTTGGGAACCCATGCTCGTCCCATGGCGTTCCACTGGCCGTCCTCAAGCGTTCCCGTTCCTGCCCCAGGAGGCCCGAAATCATGACCACCAAGTCCGCCGCCGAGACGATCGAGAACGCCGCGCCCGATCTGGAAAAGGATCTGGCCGCGCTGCGCAGCGATTTTGCCCGGGTCAAATCCGATATCAGCCGCATCACCCAGGCCCTGGGCCAGCGCGTCGGCGAGAAGGTCGACGGCGCGGTCGAGGAAGCCGCCGTGATGAGCCGCGCCGGCATCGACACCGTCGAGGCCAAGATTCATGAACGCCCGCTGACCTCGATCCTGATCGCGTTCGGCGTCGGGATCCTGATCGGCAAGCTGGTCGACCGTTGAGCCCGATGCTCACGCCGCTGCTGCTGTCCGCCGCTGCACCGGCAGTGGCGGCGGCACGGGCGGAGGCGCGGCGCCTCGCCTGGCGCGGCGCCCTCCTCCTCTGCGCGATCGGCGTCGCCATCATCGGCATCGGCTTCTGCGCCCTGGCGGCCTACCGCGCCCTCGCCCTCGACATGGGCGAGCCCAAGGCCGCCGCGGTGATCGCCGCCAGCCTGCTGACCCTTGCCGTCCTGCTGGTGCTGGCCGAAATCTCGATCGGCCGCCATCGGCGGCTGCTGCACGCCGTGCCGCAACATCCGCCGGGCATCACCTCGGCCGAGATCGCGGCCGTGGCGATGGCGCTGCAGGCCAAGGCCGGTGCCGCCAAGGAGAAGGTGGGGGAAAAGCTGCAGGCCAATTCGGTGCCGCTGACCATCGCGGCGCTCGCCGCCGGTGCCGCCATCGGCTACAGCCCGGCGTTGCGCGACGCGCTTGCAAGCCTTGTCGGCCTGGGGTCGAAAAAGTAAGCGTCAGACGGCCTGTAAGCCGGGTTCTGTTCCCCGCCGAAGCGGTTCGATGGCCATTCCTCTGGGGCGTCCGTTACCGGACGCCTCGCGCGACCGACCCGGGCGGCGAGCCGGACACAGCCCCGCCCACCGTTGCCGGTGGACTGCCGCCCCTACTTGGTCTTGCTCCCGGTGGGGTTTGCCGTGCCGATCCCGTTGCCGGGTTCGCGGTGCGCTCTTACCGCACCTTTTCACCCTTACCGGCGATGCCTTGCGGCAGGCCGGCGGTCCGTTCTCTGTGGCACTTTCCCTAGGGTCGCCCCCGCCGGACGTTATCCGGCACCGTGTCTCCGTGGAGCCCGGACTTTCCTCACCTGCTTGCGCAAATGCGGCCATCCGGCCGTCTGACGGGGTGGACAACTACGCCCACCCCGCCGCCGGGTCAACCCCGGCCGCGATGCGGCCGCCTCAGAACTGGAAACGCTGGATGGCGATGGCCTGGCCGTTGGGCAAGATCACCGTGCCCGTGGTGGTCGAGCTGAAGCGGATCGTCGCCGGCCCGCGGTCGGTCGCCCGGATCGTGCCGCTGGCGCCGGTCAGGGTCGGACCGCCGGTGAATTCGTTCAGCGTGCCTTGCCACATCGACGCGCTTGCCGTGGTGTTGGTATAGAGGCCCGACCCGCCGTACCAGTTGGCCTGCCCCGCCGCCCCCGTCGACCCATAGGCATAGCCCACCGCGAAGAACCGTGAATAGGTGGTGCCGTTCTGGACGACGCTGCCCTGGCTCTCGATGAACCAGCCGGTGCCGGAATAAGCCGGTGCCCACCACCAGCCGGAGACCGGCGCCCAACTCGGCGCGCCCGCAACCGTCGCGCCGTCGATCGGGAAGCGGGTCAGGGCATAGGTCGTCGGGCTGCCCGAGGCCGGCGTGATGGTCACCGTGATCGCCGAGGCCGACGTCACGGTCAGGGTGTAGGACGCCGGCGAGGCCGTGGCGGCCGGCGCCGACGCCGTGCCGCCGAGATTGGCGAAGGTCGTGCCGCCGGCATAACCCTGCAGCTGGCCCGAGCAGGTGGCGGCGCCGAGCATGCAGTTGCCGACATACCAGATGTCGGCGCCGGTGGCGTCGTAGGTGTAGATGCCGAAGAACATCGACGACCCCTGGACCTCGATGCCGAAGCCGCGGCCGGACGCGGTCGAGGTGTACCAGAAGCCGTTGGCCGGCGTGGTCGTCTGCACCAGGCTGCGCTCCGACGCGCTGCGCGTGCCGCGGAAGCAGCCGACGACATAGGGAAATTCTTCATTCCCGTGATAGTGGTAGACGGTCTTGGTCGTGCCATCGGCCTGGGTGACGCCGTGGGTATGGCCGTGGCACTCGTCCAGATCGGCGTTGGTCAGCGTCGCGCCGCTCTCGCCCTTCGGCCCGTAGATCCCGAAACCATCCAGTGCCCAGCCGACCTGTACCGAATGGCCCGACGTGGAATCGGTGTAGCAGTTGGTCAGGTGATGATAGTGGTAGGACGTATCGTTCGGATGCCCCTCGCACTGGTCGGTCATCTCGTTGGCCACCGCGTCGCGGCCGTCGGCATCGAGGGCGTTGAACAGCAGCGCGCCGGTGAACAGGAAGCCGACGATACCGCCGATACAATTCGGGGTTGCCGAATAGGTCGGGTTCAGCGGCAGGTCGGCATAGAGGCGCTTGGCCGAGATCGAGCCGGGATTGGGATGGTATTGCGGCTGGCCCGCCTCGGTCGACGACGACACCGGGAAGGTGCCCGTCAGGTGGTTGGGCAGGCCGTTCGAACCGACCTGGAGGGTCGAACCCGAGGCCATCGACTTGTAGTAGGACGTCCACTCGACCGAGCCTTCGACGATCGGCTTGCCGGCGAAGGACAGCGCCTGGGTCGTGGTGTTGACCCAGGAAAAACCGTAGCCCGCCGTCCCTCTCGACCATTGGCAGGAATAGATCGTGTTGCGTGCCGCGGTGGTCATCGACACGTTGTCGACCATCGCCTTACCGACGACACCGCGCGACTTCAGCGTCGGATAGACCGTCGCCGCCTTCGTACCATGCGCGGCGGAATCATGGGCCGCCGCCGGCGCGGCCAGGCCGGCGAGCAGCGCCAAGCCGCCCCAGAACAAAGCTTGCCGTAACGTCATGCCAGAATCCCCTGTTGATCCGCACCTGCCCCGCCCCGGATCTCAACAGGCAATTGCGGAGAAAAATTGTAGGACCGGGGGCCGATCTCCATGATCGATCCATGTTCCGCCGCCAGGATGCGCCGATGTTCCGCGCCTCGATCCTGACCAAGTCGTTCCTCGCCATCCTGATCGGCATGCTGCCGATCGTGCTGCTGATGGCGGCGTTCAACGTCGTCGGCATCGGCCGGGGCTTCCTGCGTTATGTCAACGCGATGGAACTGACCCGCCTCGGCCCCGCGGTCGCGGCCCTGGAAACCGAGTATGCGCGCCGGGGCAGCTGGGCCGGCATCCCGCGCGAACCGCGCGATTTCGCCCGGTGGATCGAGGCCGCAATCCAGGCGGATGCCGAACAGCGCGGCCCGCCGCCCCCAGCGCCGCCGCCCGCCGCGCCACCGCGCCCGGACGACCCGGCGC
>JAEYTW010000013.1 GCA_023433835.1 Pseudomonadota bacterium
GAAAGCCGGAAAGAGGTCGATCTCGGCAAGCTGTTCGGCGCCCGCGGTTGACGCCTCGAAGGCCAACCGTCGCCCATGGGCGCTGACTTTAGGCCCAGATAGTGACCTAAAATCCAATCGTCGCCCCGGGCTTGACCCGGGGCCCAGGGAATGCGCCGCGCCGCTTGTGGCGTCCTTGCCCTGGATCCCCGCTTTCGCGGGGATGACGATGGCTCCTGGGGTGAACACTCAGGTTAAGTCAGCGCCTATGGGCGAAGGCCGGGATCCAGGGCAAGGGACGGCGCAAACGGCACTGCGCTTACCCTGGGGCCCGGCCTGCGCCGGGGCGACGATCGGGTTTGTCCATATAACCGAGGCTTCTTGTCGGCGCACACGGCCAAAGGCCGGGATGACGGTCGAAATCTCGAGCCCGCGGCCATGGGATCTCGATCGGCAACGATTGGGCGGTGCCAATGTTTGAACTTGTCGTCTTCTCCACCCTGAACGGCCTGCAATACGGCTTCCTGCTGTTCCTGCTCGCCTCGGGGCTGACCCTGATCTTCTCGATGATGGGCGTGTTGAACTTCGCCCATGCCAGCTTCTACATGCTGGGTGCCTATCTCGGCTACCAGATCACGCGCTCGATCGGCTTTTGGCCCGGGCTGGTGATCGCGCCGCTCGCCGTCGGCCTGCTCGGCGCCGGGGTCGAGCGCTTCTGCCTGCGCGTCGTCCATCGCCACGGCCATGTCGCCGAGCTTCTGTTCACCTTCGGCCTCGCCTTCGTCATCGAGGAGGTGGTGGTCGTGCTGTGGGGCCGCGTGCCGCTCGACTATCGCGTGCCCGCCTTGCTCGACTTCCCCGCCTTCGTCCTGTGGGGCACCACCTATCCGGCCTACAAGCTGTTCATGCTGCTGATCTCGATCGCGATCTTCATCGGCCTGCTGCTGCTGCTGACGCGCACGCGGGTCGGGCTGATCATCCAGGCGTCGCTGACCCATCCGAACATGGTGGCGATGCTTGGCCATAACGTGCCGCGCATCTTCATGATGGTGTTCGGCGCCGGCGCGGCGCTGGCCGGACTGGCCGGCGCGATCGCCGGCCCGGCGCTGGTGACCCAGCCATCGATGGCCGCGCTGCTCGGGCCGATCCTGTTCGTGGTGGTGGTGTTCGGCGGGCTGGGCTCGCTCGCCGGTGCCTTCGTCGCCTCGCTGATCATCGGCCTGGTCCAGACCTTCGCCATCGCCGTCAACATCTCGCTCAACGATGTCGTCCAGCCCCTCGGGTTCAGCCTGCCGGCGCCGGCGGTGCTGGGCGATCTGTGGAATGCGACGCTGGCCCAGCTCGGGCCCGTCATTCCCTACCTGCTTCTGGTGCTGATGCTGGTCTTCCGCCCGACCGGCCTGATGGGGACGCGCGAAACATGACCCAGTCGATCGCAGGTCCCAGGCCGCGCGCCCGCACCCTCGGTCCGCTCTGGACCCAGGCCGGCATCTGGCTCGCCGGCGGCCTCGTCATGCTGCTGCTGCCGCAGATGTTCTCGTCCGGCGCGTCGCTGACCAAACTGTGCCTGATGGGCATCATGGTCATCTTCGCCCTGGCCTATAACATGCTGCTGGGCCAGACCGGCATGCTGTCCTTCGGCCATGCGGTCTATTACGGCCTGGGCGGGTTCTTCGCGGCCCATGCGATGATGATCGTCACCGGGGAAAAGCTGCCCATTCCGCTCGCCGCGGTGCCGGTGGTCGGCGCGGTCACGGGCCTGGTCTTCGGCATCATCTTCGGCGCGGCCTCGACCAGGCGGGCCGGCACCGCCTTCGCCATGATCTCGCTCGGCATCGTCGAACTGGTCGCGGCGCTGGCCCTGGTGATGACCGGCTTCTTCGGGGGCGAGCAGGGGGTGTCCTTCAACCGCACCCGGGCGCTCGCCATGTTCGGCTGGAAGTTCGGGCCGCAGATCCAGGTCTATTACCTGATCGCCGGCTGGTGCTTCGTATCGATGATCGCGATGTACTTCATCACCCGCACGCCGTTCGGGCGCATGTGCCTTGCGGTGCGCGAAAACCCGGAGCGTGCCGCCTTCGTCGGGTATTCGACGCAAGGCATCCGCTTCCTCGCCTTCTGCCTGTCCGGCGCCTTCGCGGGCATCGCCGGGGCGCTGGCCGCGATCAATTTCGAGATCGCCTCGAACTCGATGCTCGGGGCCCAGCAATCGGGCACGGTGCTGTTGATGGCCTATATCGGCGGGGTCGGGCATTTTGCCGGGCCGATCGTCGGCGCCATCCTCATCACGCTGCTGCAAAGCTCGCTGTCCGACATCACCGGCGCCTGGCAGCTCTATTTCGGCATCATGTTCATCCTGGTCGTGATGTTCGTGCCGGGGGGCCTCGCCGGGCTGATCACCATGCACGGCCCGATCCTGCGCGCCGGCCTGCTGCCGCGGCTGGCCGCGCCCTATGGCCGGGCGCTGATACCGGGCGTGCTGCTGGTCGCCGGCGGCGCGCTGGTCATCGAACTGACCTACAAGCTGACGGTCGAGCGGGCCAAGACCACCGTCCTCGACCTCGGCCTGCTGCAGCTCGATGCCAGGAGCGCGCTGCCCTGGATCGCCGCGCTGATCCTGCTGGCCGCGGGCGGCTGGACCATGCGCCGCCTGGGGCCGGGCATCGCCGAGGCGGTGTCGGCCGTCCGGGGCGAGGCGGCGGCGAGGGTCGGGGCATGACCGCCGCCCTGAGCCTGCGCGACGTCCACAAGCGCTTCGGCCAGACCGCGATCATCCGCGGCCTGACCCTCGACATCCACAAGGGCGAGCGCCACGCGATCATCGGGCCGAACGGGGCGGGCAAGTCGACCACCTTCCACCTGATCTCCGGCCGCATCCGCCCCAGCGAAGGCGACATCCTGCTGAACGGCGAAAGCGTGGTCGGGCTGCCGCCCAACCGCATCTACCGGCGCGGCCTGTCGCGCTCGTTCCAGGTGACCAACCTGTTCCCCCGGCTCAGCGTCTTCGAGAACCTGCGCTGCGGCGTCCTGTGGTCGAAGGGCGCGGGCTATGCCTTCTGGCGGCCGGTCGAGGGCATGGCGGACGTGCGCGAGCGCACCGAGGAAGTGATCGAGCTGATCGGCCTGGGCCATCGCGCCCATCTGCCGGCCGGCGTGCTGACCTATGCCGAACAGCGGGCGCTGGAGATCGGGCTGGCCATCGCCGGCGGGGCCGAGGTCATCCTGCTCGACGAGCCGACGGCGGGGATGAGCGCGTCGGAAACCGACCATGCGGTCGAGCTGATCCGCAAGGTTTCGGTCGGCAAGACGCTCGTGATGGTCGAGCACGACATGGGCGTGGTCTTCAACCTGGCCGACCGCATCTCGGTCCTGGTTTACGGCGAGGTGATCGCCACCGACACGCCCGAGCGCATCCGCGGCAATGCGGCGGTGCGCGAAGCCTATCTCGGCGAGGAGGCGCATTGATGCTCGAGGTTCAGGATCTCCACGCCTATTACGGCAAGAGCCATATCCTGCACGGCGTCGATTTCCGGGTCGATGGCGGCGAGATCGTGGCGCTGCTCGGCCGCAACGGCGTCGGCCGCTCGACCACGGTCAAGGCGATCATGGGCGACGTGCCGCCCGTTGGCTCGATCCGCTTCAAGGGCGTCGAGATCGCCGGCCGCAAGCCGCACGAGATCGCCCGCCTCGGCCTCGGCTACGTGCCGGAGAACCGCGACATCTTCCCGACCCTGACGGTGCGCGAGAACCTGATGCTGGGCCAGAAGGCGCCCAAGGCCGAGACGCGCTGGGCGATGGAGGACATGTTCGAGCTGTTCCCGAACCTGCGCGCCCGGGCCGACGCGCCCGGCGGCGTGCTGTCGGGCGGCGAGCAGCAGATGCTGACCATGTGCCGCACGCTGATGGGCGATCCCGACCTCGTGATGATCGACGAACCGACCGAGGGGCTGGCGCCCAAGATGGTCGAGGCCGTCGCCCGGCTGCTGGAGGAGATCGCCGCCCGCGGCGTGGCCATCCTGCTGGTCGAGCAGAAGCTGACCATCGCGCTGAAGATCAGCCGGCGATTGTACGTCATGGGCCATGGCCGCATGGTGTTCGAGGGCACGCCGGCCGAACTGAAGGCCCGCGACGATATCCGGCAGGAGTGGCTTGAGGTCTGACGCGACCGGAACCTTCCGGGTGATATTCCCGTTCCTCCCGGTGCCCGATACCGCCCCGGGGGAAAGGTCCACCGCGCCGTGCCAGCCATCTCGCCGCCCAAGCCCGAGACCCACCGGCGGCTGATCGTTCCCGGGACAAATACGCTCAACATCGCCGTCGTGGTGGTGGCCGCCCTCTATTTCGGCCGCGAGGTGCTGGTGCCGATCGCCCTGGCGGCCCTACTGTCGTTCGTGCTGGCCCCGGCCGTGCGCCTGCTGCAGGGCTGGCGTTTCGGCCGGGCGCCCGCCGTCATCGCCGTCGTGGCGCTGGCCTTCACCATCCTGTTCGGCCTGACCGGCGTGATGGTGCGCGAGATCGACGGCCTCGCCCGCGATCTGCCGAGCTATGAAGCGACGATGATGCAGAAGATCGAGACGCTGCGCGGGGCGGCAGTGGAAAGCCGCACCTTGCGGCGGGCGGCCGACATGTTCAACCGGCTGGGCCGGGCGCTCGACAGCGTGCCGAAGGAGGAGATGACCACCCCGGCCGGATCCGCCACCGCGGCCGAGGCGGCGCAGATCCAGGCCAAGGCCCGGGCCGCGGCGGCTGCCAAGGCGGAGGGGGACAACAAGCTTGCCGCCCGCGCCGCCGATGGCGAGCCGCAGGCGCCGGTGCCGGTCGAGATCCACCAGCCGCTGCCCGGCGCGCTGACCACCGTGCGCAACCTGGTCGACCCGCTGCTCTATCCGCTGGCGACGACCGGCATCATCCTGGTCTTCGTCATCTTCATCCTGGTCCAGCGCGAGGATCTGCGGAACCGGCTGATCCGGCTGGCCGGGTCGCATGACCTGCAGCGCACCACCGCCGCGATCGACGACGCGGCGCGGCGCCTCAGCCGCATGTTCCTGCTGCAGCTGGCGATCAATTCGGGCTTCGGCGTCGTCATCGCCATCGGGCTGATGGTGATCGGCGTGCCTTCGGCGATCCTGTGGGGCATGCTGGCCGCGATCCTGCGCTTCGTGCCTTATATCGGCGGGATGATTGCCGCCGGCCTGCCGCTGACGCTCGCCGCCGCCGTCGATCCGGGCTGGACGATGTTCGTCGGCACGCTGGCCCTGTTCCTGATCGTCGAACCGCTGCTGGGCCAGGTGGTCGAGCCGCTGGTCTACGGCCGCAATACCGGCCTGTCGCCGATCGCGGTGATCCTGTCGGCGACGTTCTGGGCCTGGGTCTGGGGGCCGATCGGGCTGATCATGGCGGTCCCGCTGACCATCTGCCTCGTGGTGCTGGGCCGCCATGTCGATCAGCTCGAATTCCTCGACGTGATGTTGGGCGACCGCCCGCCGCTCACCCCGCCGGAAACCTTCTATCAGCGCCTGTTGTCGGGCGATCCCGACGAGGCGGCCGAACGGGCCGAGATTTTCCTGAAGGCCAATCCGTTGTCGGGCTATTACGACGAGGTGGCGATCGAAGGTCTGCGCCTGGCCCAGCAGGATGCATCGCGCGGCGTGCTCGACGCGACCCGGATCGAGTGCATCTGCCAGGCCGCGGACCAGTTGATCGACCATCTGGCCGAGGAGGAGGAACTGCCCCCCGGCGCGGTGGTCGAGCCGGCACCGGATGCCGCCATCGCCCTCTGCGTGCCGGGCCCCGGCGCGTTCGATCCGCTGGCCACCGCGATGCTGGCCCAGATCCTGGGGAAATACGGATTGCAGACCCGGCGAGGCCCGGCCGACGCACTGGCCGGCGCCAAGATCGGCGAGCTCGATTTCGACGGGGTGTCTACCGTCTGCCTTTGCTATCTCGACCCCTCGATGCGCATCCACATGCGCTACGCCGTCCGGCGCATCCGGAATCTGGCGCCCGGCGTGCGGATTCTGCTGGCCTGCTGGGCACCGGTCGATGCCGCCGCCGATGCCGCCGACGTGCAGGCCGATGCCGAGGCGGTGACCTTGCGCGATGCCGCACGCTTCTGTCTCGCATCCCACCCGCAGGCCGAGACGGTCGGGCCGGTGCCGGCGCGCGCGGCGTCATAGAACTTGGCATCGGCTGTTGCGCCAAAGCCCCGCAAGGCGCTATACGGCCAGTGTCGGAAAAGGCAGACTTGGTCTGGTAAGCCCAAGTCCTTTCGGTAACGAAAGCTCTGGTCTTTGGCCTCGCGCCCGGGATCCCCGCGACGAACCTCGGTTCGTCGGTGCGGGTCTCCTGCGGGGAACGCTCCGGTCGAACGTCGACAACGGAGCTGTTCATGTACGATATCATCATTGCCGGCGCCGGCCCGGTCGGCCTGTTCCTGGCCTGCGAGCTGCGCCTCGCCGGGGCGCGCGTCCTCATCCTCGAGCGGGCGGCGGAACCGTCCACGCCGCTGAAGCGGCTGCCGTTCGGGATGCGCGGCCTGTCGGCCCCGAGCCTGGACGCCCTTTACCGCCGCGGCCTGCTCGACGCGGTCACCGGGGATCCGGCCGCGGCGCAGGGACACTGGCTGGGACAGCCGCGGCGCGCGGCCGGCCATTTCGCCGGCATCCAGTTCCACCACGACCGGATCGACGGCGCGCATTGGCCCTATCGCCTGCCAGGCCCGGCCGGCACCTCGCTGCCGGTGACGCTCGGGACGCTCGAGGCCGTTCTGGCCGAGCGGGCGGCCGCCACGGGCGTCGAAATCCGACGCGGCTGCGGCGTCGAAGGCTTCGATCAATCGGATGAGGCGGTCACCGTCCGGGCCGGCGGGCAGGCGTTCCATGGCCGCTGGCTGGTCGGCTGCGACGGCGGGCGCAGCACGGTGCGCAAGGCCGGCGGCTTCGCGTTCGTCGGGACGGATCCTGAATTCACCGGCTATTCCGTCGAGGTCGCGCTGGCCGATCCCGCGGCCCTCGATCAGGGGCGCCATCACACGCCGGGCGGCGTCTACACCTACGCCCGGCCCGGCACGATCGCCATCGTCGACTTCGACGGCGGTGCGGCCCACCGCCGCCCGCCGGTCACGCTGGACCACGTCCAGTCGGTGCTGCGCCGCGTGACCGGTGTCGACGTCGCGCTGACCGCGCTTCACCTTGCCGCGACATGGACCGATCGCGCCGCCCTGGCGACGGCATACCGCCGCGGGCGCGTGCTGTTGGCGGGCGATGCCGCGCATATCCATTCGCCGCTGGGTGGACAGGGCCTCAATCTCGGCCTCGGCGACGCGATGAACCTGGGCTGGAAACTGGCGGCCACGATCCGCGGCGATGCCCCCGCCGGACTGATCGACAGCTATGAGGCCGAGCGCCGTCCGGTGGCCGCCCGGATCCTCGACTGGTCGCGGGCGCAGGTGGCGCTGATGCGCCCCACCGCCGCGACCCGCGCGCTGGCCGACGTCATGCGCGACCTGATCGAGACCCGCGACGGCGCCACCTATTTCGCCGAGCGTGTCTGGGGTGTCTCCCTGGGCTACGGGCCCGGCGACGGCCATCCGCTGGTCGGCCGCAGCGTCCCCGACTTCGAACTGCCCGATGGCGCCAGGGTCGGCCCGCTGCTGCGCCAGGGCAAGGGTCTGCTGCTCGATTTCGACGGGCGGGCATCGCTGCGGACCATCGCCCAACGATGGCCCGGGCGGATCCTGCCGGTATCGGGCGAGGCCCGGGATCGGCTGGGCTTGAGCGCGCTGCTGGTGCGCCCGGACGGCATCGTCGCCTGGGCCAGCGATGCCGATCCCGATCCGGCCGCGGCCGCCGCGGCGG
>JAEYTW010000020.1 GCA_023433835.1 Pseudomonadota bacterium
GTGTCGCCTCGGCCACCGGCCAGGGCAGCCCGGCCCCTGCGCCGACCGTGCCTGCGCCGACCGCGCCCGTGCAGGCCGCGCCGGCCGCTCCCGCCCCTGCGCCCGTTCCGACGGGCGGGGTAGACAAGGGCAGCGCTTAAGGTCTATCCATCCTGACGGCGGGCGCGGCCGGCGCGACCGTCATCGACGCCGCCAGGACGACGGCAGGCAGGGCACGGTCAGGGGCGATGCAGATCACCACGGATAAGGTCGACACCACCCTCGTGGTCATCCCCGCGGGACGCCTCGACAGCAACAACGCCACCGGTTTCGAGAAGACGGTCACCGACTATGTCCGGAACGGCGAAAGCCGCGTCGTTATCGACCTGTCGCAGATCGAGTACATCAGCTCCGCCGGATTGCGCGTGGTGCTGATGCTGGTCAAGCAGCTGAAAAGCAGCAACGGCAGCCTGGTGCTGTGCGGGATGAAGCCGTCGATCCGCGAAGTCTTCGACATCTCCGGTTTCTCCAAGATCCTGCAGATCCGCGGCACCCGCGCCGAGGCGCTGACCGCGGGCTGAGGCCGGGCGATGGCCGACGAGATCGAGATCCACCGCCGCATCATCGCCGGCATGACCGAGGGGGTCATCACCCTCGACCTCGAAGGCCACATCACCACGTTCAATCGCGCGGCCGGCCATCTGCTGGGCATCGACCCCGAAGCGGCCAAGGGCCAGACCTTCGCCGAAGTCTTCTTCGCCGAAAACCTGTCGGACGAATTCAACGACCTGGTGCTGCGCGCGATCTACGACGACGAGGACGACGAGTCCGGCGATTCGGCCGAGATCCACGTCAATGTCGGGGCCGAGCATCGCAACCTCCTGGTCTCCACCACCCTGCTGCGCGACGGCGAAGAGCAGGACGGTCGCAAGATCGGCGTCATCGTCGTGTTTTCCGACGTCAGCGAGCGCTACAAGCGCAAGAAGCTGAAGAAGCTGTTCAACCGCTACGTCGATCCCCGCATCGTCGACCTGATCCTGGCCGGCGGCGCCGACCAGCGGGCCCAGCGCGGCGCCATGTCGGTCCTGTTCTGCGACCTCCAGGGCTTCACCAGCATGTCCGAGCATCTGGCGCCCGAACAGGTGATCGACCTGGTCAACCTCTATCTCGGCCGCATGTCGGGGCCGGTCCTCGACGAGCTTGGCATCATCGACAAATATATCGGCGATGCGATCATGGCGTTCTGGGGCGCCCCGTTCCATACCGGCGGCGACCATGCCAGGCGGGCCTGTGCCGCCGCGCTGGCCCAGCGCGCGCGACTTGACGACCTACGGCTGGTACTGAAGGACTCGCTGGGCCTGGACCAGGAGCGCCTCGACCGCATCGACATCCGGGTCGGCATCGCCACCGGCGACGTGGTGGCCGGCAATGTCGGTACCGAGATTGCCACGAACTATACCGTGCTCGGCGATACCGTGAACGTGGCGGCCCGCCTCGAGGCGGCCAACAAGCAGCACGGCACCCGCATCCTGGTCAACGAGGCGACCGCGCTCGCCGCCGGCGGCGATTTCGATTTCCGCGAGATCGACTTGGTCTCGCTGCACGGTCGTGCCAAACAAGAGCGTGTCTACGAGCTTCTTGCAGCAAAATCCTCTAGTTAAGGGTCGAATTGGGACAATTTTCTTGTCCCGTGCATTGACCTTGCGCGCCCTTTTCCGACAATAACCGGGCGGTCGACCCCTGCCGTCGCGAGTCGCGCCGGCGTGAAGTCGGCCCGCAGTCTCGAAGCTTTTGTCTGAAGCGTGGGGAGTGCGATGGCCGCCAAGAACAAGAGCAAGAATGCCCAAGCCGCCGCCCGCAAGGCGGCTCCTGCCAGGGCGGGCGCCAAGGCCGCCGCCCCGAAAAAGTCGAAACCCGCAGCGAAGAAGGCGCCCGCGCCGAAAAAAGCGCCGCCGGCGCCGAAGAAAGCCGTGGCCGGGAAGGCGGCAGCCAAACCCAAGGCCGCGGCACCCAAGGCACCGGTTAAGCCCAAGGCACCGGTTAAGCCCAAGGTACCGGTTAAGCCCAAGGTACTGGCCAAGGCCCCGCCGAAACCGGCATCCGGGTCGAAGGCCGCCGCCTCAAGGCCCGTCGCGCCGCCCAGGCCGATCGTCGCGGCCGGGCTGGTCACGCCGCCGCCTGCTCCAAAGCGCGCCCCGCCGCCGAAGCCGGCGCTGGTCCGGGCGCATGGCGTCCTCAAGTCGGCGCCGCCGCGGGTTGCGGTGGCCGAGGCCCTGCTGGAACGGCTGCCCCCTGGGGTGCAGCTCAAGGGGGCGCTGAAGCCGGGTTACGAACAGATCCTGACGCCGGAGGCCCTGGCCTTCATCGCCGATCTCGAACGCCGCTTCGGGCCCCGCCGGGCCGAACTGCTGAAATTGCGCGAGAAGCGCCAGCTTCGCCTCGACAAGGGCGAAAAGCCCGACTTCCTGCCTGAAACCGCCGAGATCCGCGACGGCGACTGGACGGTGGCGCCGCTGCCGCGCGACCTGATCGACCGCCGGGTCGAGATCACCGGCCCGACCGACCGCAAGATGATCATCAACGCGCTGAATTCAGGCGCCAAGGTGTTCATGGCCGATTTCGAGGATTGCACCGCCCCGTTCTGGCGCAATCTGATCGACGGCCAGATCAACCTGCGCGACGCGGTGCGGGGCCAGATCCGCTATGACGACCCGGCGACCGGCCGGCTCTACCGGCTGAACTCCGAACATGCGGTGCTGATGGTGCGGCCGCGGGGCTGGCATCTCGACGAGGCGCATCTGCTGGTCGACAAGAAGCCGGTCTCGGGCGCGCTGTTCGATTTCGGCCTCTACCTGTTCCACAACCACAAGCGGCTGATCGCGCGCGGCTCGGCCCCGTATTTCTACCTGCCCAAGCTCGAAAGCCATCTCGAAGCCCGGCTGTGGAACGACGTATTCCTCCATGTCCAGGACCTCCTGGGCATCGAGCGAGGCAGGATCAAGGCGACCGTGCTGATCGAGACGATCACCGCCGCCTTCGAGATGGACGAAATCCTCTGGGAATTGCGCGACCACGCCGCCGGGCTCAACTGCGGCCGGTGGGATTACATCTTCAGCTACATCAAGAAGTTCGCCGAGGATCCGGCCTGCGTCCTGCCCGATCGGGCACAGATGACGATGGCGACGCCGATGATGCGGGCCTTGAGCCAGCTTCTGATCAAGACCTGTCATCGCCGCGAGGTGCATGCGATCGGCGGCATGGCTGCCCAGATCCCGATCAAGGACGATGCCGTGGCCAACGGCATGGCGATGGTCAAGGTACGCGCCGACAAGGAGCGCGAGGCCAACGAAGGCTATGACGGCACCTGGATCGCCCATCCGGGCCTGGTGCCGATCGCGCGGGTCGAATTCGAGAAGGTCGCCAAGGGCCCCAACCAGATCGCCCGCAAGCGCCAGGACGTCAACGTCACCGCGTCCGACCTGCTGACCCCGCCGGCCGGCACCGCCACCGAGGCCGGGCTGCGGCTGAACCTGACGATCGGCATCGGCTATCTGGAAGCCTGGATGCGCGGCATCGGTTGCGTGCCGCTTTACTTCCTGATGGAGGATGTCGCCACCGCCGAGATCAGCCGGGCCCAGATCTGGCAGCAGGTGCGCCACGGCGCCCGGCTGGAGGATGGGGCCAAGGTGACCAAGCCCCTGGTGCGCCAGCTGATGAAGGAGGAAATGGCGCGGATCGAGCGGATGGTCGGGCCCGAGCGCTTCGCCCGCGGCCGCTATCAGGATGCGGGCAAGGTACTGCGTGACCTGATCGAAGCCGACCGCTTCGTCGAATTTCTCACCTTGCCTGCTTATCAGTGGCTAATGAAGCAATAGTCCAATAACGCGAATAATCGATGCCCTATACATCTTGTCATTTGGGTCGCCAATAAACTTGGGCTAGAGTGAAGGTGTTTTTTTACAAATCCTTGGGGGATTGCACATGTGTGAACTTTGCCCGCCGTCGGGGCCGTCTCGCCGCGACATGTTCAAGCTTGGTGCCGGCGCCGTGGCCGCCGCCACTCTTCTTGGCAGCCTGCCCGCCGCCGCCCAGCCGCAGAATGCGATCCCGCCGGATGAAGCGCTGAAGCGGCTGATGGACGGCAATGCCCGCTACGTCGCCAATGCGCCGCAGGAGCGTGATTTCTCGGCCAGTCGCGCGGCCCGCGCCGCGGGGCAGGCGCCGATCGCCGCGATCCTGTCCTGCGCCGATTCCCGCGTCGGCGCCGAACTGGCCTTCGACCAGAGCCAGGGCGACATCTTCTCGGTGCGTCTGGCCGGCAATTTCGTCAATGACGACGGCCTTGCCTCGCTCGAATACGCGACGCGCTTCCTGGGCGTGCCGCTGATCATGGTGCTCGGCCACACGTCCTGCGGCGCGGTCGATGCGGCGATCAAGGTGCTACAGGACAAGGCCAAGCTGCCGGGCCATCTGCCGCAGCTGATCGGCGCGATCAAGCCGGCGGTCGAGCTGGCCAAGAAGCGCAAGCCGACCAACCTGCTGGACGAGGCCATCGTGGAAAACGTGCGTTACAACGTCTCCCGGCTGCAGCGTGCCAGGCCGATCATCACCGACAAGGTGCGCGAGGGTAAGATCCGCGTCGTCGGCGGTGTCTACGAGATCGCGACCGGCAAGGTTCAGCTGGTCTGATCCGATCAGGAGGGGCGGCCGCGAGGCCGCCTCTTTTCGGCTCTATATGTCACAAGAAATTGGATGATATCGGATTTTTTTGTGATATGATGATCGCCAAGCAGATCCCGAGGGAGGGCGCGAGGCGATGTACACCCAGGGGCTCAATATCGAGGCCGGCGACAAGTCGATCCCGCTGGAGGATCGCGATTCCGCGCTGTCGCGCCGCTTCCAGGCGCGGGTCGATGCCGAGGAAAAGATCGAGCCGAACGACTGGATGCCCGAGGGGTATCGCAAGACCCTGATCCGCCAGATTTCCCAGCATGCCCATTCCGAGATCGTCGGCATGCTGCCGGAGGGCAACTGGATCACCCGCGCGCCATCCCTGCGCCGCAAGATGATCCTGCTGGCCAAGGTCCAGGACGAGGGCGGCCACGGCCTCTATCTCTATGCCGCGGCCGAGACGCTCGGCATCTCGCGGGCCGAATTGATCGACCAGCTGTTGTCCGGCAAGGCCAAGTATTCGTCGATCTTCAATTATCCGACGCCGACCTGGGCGGATGTCGGCGCGATCGGCTGGCTGGTCGACGGGGCGGCGATCATGAACCAGGTGCCGCTGTGCCGCTGTTCCTACGGCCCCTATGCCCGCGCGATGATCCGCGTGTGCAAGGAGGAAAGCTTCCACCAGCGCCAGGGCTACGAGATCATGATCGCGCTGTCGAAGGGAAGCCCTGAGCAGAAGCGGATGGCGCAGGAAGCGCTGAACCGCTGGTGGTGGCCGTCGCTGATGATGTTCGGGCCGTCGGATGCGGCCTCGCTGCATTCGTCGCAGAACATGGCCTGGAAGATCAAGCGCGTGTCGAATGACGAGCTGCGCCAGAAATTCATCGACGTGACGGTGCCGCAGGCCGAGTTCCTGGGCCTCTCCGTGCCCGACCCCGATCTGCGCTGGAACGACGCTTCGGGCCATTACGATTTCGGCGAGATCGACTGGACCGAGTTCAACCAGGTGCTGGCCGGCAACGGCCCGTGCAACCGCGACCGCATGAAGAAGCGCCGCAAGGCCCATGACGACGGCGCCTGGGTGCGCGAAGCCGCCCTGGCCCATGCCGAGAAGCGCCGGGCGCGCGCAGCGATGACCGCCACGGCGGCCGAGTGATCAGGAGTTTTGCGAGCATGTCCCAGCGTGACTGGCCCCTCTACGAAGTCTTCGTCCGTGCCCGCAACGGCATGAGCCATCGCCATGTCGGCAGCGTCCATGCCGCCGACCCGGCCATGGCGGTCGAGATGGCGCGCGATGTCTATACCCGGCGCGCCGAAGGCATCTCGCTGTGGGTGGTGCCGTCGGCCGCGATCGTCGCCTCCGACCCGCGCGACAAGGACGTGCTGTTCGAACCGATGACGGACAAGATCTATCGTCATCCGACGTTCTACGAGATCCCGGCCGACGTGAAGAACATCTGAGGGCCGCCCCGATGGACCAGGGCTTGTTTTCCTATCTGCTGCGGCTGGGCGATTCCTGCCTGATCCTTGGCCATCGCCTGTCGGAATGGTGCGGCCATGCGCCGCAGCTGGAGCTCGACATCGCCATGGCTAATGTCGCGCTCGACCTGACCGGTCAGGCCGACGCGTTCCTGAGCCTGGCGGGCGAGGTCGAGGGGGCAGGGCGCGATGCCGATGCGCTGGCCTTCCAGCGCGACGTGCTCGACTATCGCAACCTGCTGCTGGTCGAGCTGCCGAACGAGGATTTTGCCCTGACCATCGCCCGCCAGTACCTGTTCGATGCCTGGCAGGTCGAGTTCTACGGCGCGGCGGCCGGGTCCGCCGACCAGCGCCTGGCCGCACTGGCGGCCAAGGGCCTGCGCGAAGCGATCTATCACGAGCGCTTCTCCGGCGAATGGCTGGTCCGCCTGGGCGACGGCACCGATGAGAGCCACCGGCGCGCCCAGGACGCGATCGACGGGCTGTGGACCTATACCGGCGAGATGTTCGAGCGGGACGCGGTGGTCGATGCGCTGGTAGAACGCGGTATCGCGCCCGATCCGCAGGCGCTGAAGGCCGGCTGGGACGCGCGCGTCGCCGAGGTGCTGGCCGAGGCGACCCTGCGCCGCCCGGCCGATGGCTGGATGCAGTCGGGCGGCCTCCGCGGGCGGCATGGCGAGGCGCTGGGCCATCTGCTGGCCCAGATGCAGTACCTGCCGCGCGCCTATCCGGGCGCCCGCTGGTAGGGCAATGATAGCCGGGGACGCCACCGGGGATCTCGAGCGGCGCGTCTGGGACGCGCTGACCCGGGTGCACGATCCGGAAATCCCCGGCCTCGATATCGTGGAAATGGGGGTGGCGCGCCAGGTCGCGGTCGGGCCGGATGGCCGGATCGAGGTGGTGATCACGCCCACCTATTCCGGCTGCCCGGCGATGAGCGTGATCGCAGTCGACGTCGGGCGCGCACTGGCCGAGGCGGGTTTTGCCGATGCCAAGGTCTCGCTGACCCACAGCCCGGCCTGGACTACCGACTGGCTGACGCCGGGGGCGCGGGCGAAGCTCGCCGCCCAAGGCATTGCCCCGCCGGTCGGCACGCCGGGCGGGCGGCGGGCGCTGTTCGGCGAGGGGCCGGTCGTGGCCTGTCCGCAATGCGGCTCGCGCCAGACCGAACGGTTGGCGGAGTTCGGCTCGACCGCGTGCAAGGCGCTCTATCGCTGCCAGGCCTGCGCCGAGCCGTTCCACTATTTCAAATGTGTCTAGGAGCAAGCCGGTGAGCCGCTTCCACACCCTGACCTTATCGGACGTGCGGCGCGAAACGCCTGACGCGGTGTCGCTGGCCTTCGCCGTGCCGCCCGAACTGGCTGACGATTTCGCCTGGCAACCCGGTCAGTACCTCACGCTCCGCGCGCTGCTTGACGGCGAGGATGTCAGGCGCTCCTACTCGATCTGCGCCGGGCCCGAGGACGGCGAACTGCGCGTCGCGGTCAAGCATGTCGAGGGCGGGCGTTTCTCAGGCCATGCCAATACCAGCCTGAAGCCGGGCGAGATCGTCGAAGTCATGCCGCCGATCGGTCGCTTCACGCTGGCGCCGGCCACCGGACCGCGACTGGTGCTGTGCTTTGCCGCGGGCAGCGGCATCACCCCGATCATCTCGATCATCCGCGGCCTCCTCGCCCGCGAGCCCGAGACCCGGGTGATGCTGTTCTACGGCAACCGCACCATCGGCTCGATCCTGTTCCGCGAAGCGCTCGAGGACCTGAAGAACCGCTACCTCACGCGGCTTTCGATCACCCATGTCCTGAGCCGCGAGAAGCAGGATGTGGCGCTGCTGAACGGCCGCCTCGATGCCGAAAAGATCAGGGCCTTCGCCGGCCGGCTGTTCGATCCGGCCATCGTCGACGACGTGCTGATCTGCGGCCCGGCCCAGATGGTCGCCGACGTCGAAGGCGTGCTGACCGAGGCCGGCGTCGACAAGGCCCGCATCCGCCACGAACTGTTCCTGGCGCCCGATGCCGCGCCCCAGGCGCCGCGCCCGACGGCCGCGGCCGCCCCGGCGCGCTCGGGCAATGCCCGGGTCACCGTCATTCTCGACGGTCTCCGCACCGACATCGCCGTGCCCTTCGAGGGCGGCATCAGCGTGATCGAGGCCGCCGAAAAGCAGGGCGTCGACCTGCCTTATTCCTGCAGGGGCGGTGTCTGCTCGACCTGCCGCTGCATGACCCGCGCCGGCGAGGTCGAGATGATGCTGAACTACTCGCTGGAACCGTGGGAGACGGACGCCGGCTACGTACTGGCCTGCCAGACCCGGCCGTTGAGCGACGAGGTCATCCTCGATTTCGACGAGGCCTGAGACATTCGCCTGACTGGCAATCGTCGCCCCGGCGAAGGCACATAGGCGCTGATTTAACCAGAGTGTTCACCCCAGGAGCCATCGTCGGATCCAAGGCACGGACGTCGCAAGCGGCGCAGCGCTTTCCCTGGGCCCGGGGTCAAGCCGGGGGCGACGATTGGATTTTAGGTCACTATCTGGGCCTAAAGTCAGCGCCCATGGGCGACGGTTGGCCTTCGAGGCGTCAACCGCGGGCGCCGAACAGCTTGCCGAGATCGACCTCTTTCCGGCTTTC
>JAEYTW010000262.1 GCA_023433835.1 Pseudomonadota bacterium
CCCGCCCCCCCCCCGGGGCCCGCCCCCGCCGCTGCAGCAGGCGCTGGATTTCATCCGCCAGCGCGGCAATTACCTCGCCCCCAGCAACAACCTGTCGCTGATGGCGGGCGTCGCCTTCGTATTGCGCGGGATGAGCGCCACGGTCCTGGTCTATTTCGCGATCGCGTTCGCCGCGCTGCTGGCGGTGCAAAGCCTTCTGCTGCTCGGCTGGGCCACGTTGTGGCAGCCGTGGACCGCCGCGACGGACGGGGCGGTAGGCGATGCGGTTCGCAGCGGCGCCAAGGGCATCGCCATCGGATCGCTTGCCGTGTTCTTCCTGCTGTCGCTCGTCTCCTGGGCCAGTCCGAACGACTGGTTCCGGCCGCTGATGAAGTCCGGCACACCGTCCGCCACGATGGCCGCAGCCCTGCCCTACCTGGTCCGCAACGTCGCCACCCAGTGGTTCGGCCTGCTTTTGTGGATGTTGCTGGGCGGGCTCGGCCTGGCCGGGCTGCTCTATATCGGTCCACTGCTCAACGGCAGTCTGGTCGACGCCCTGAAACCCGCGCTGATCAGCGGTGCCGGCGCGGCCATTGCCGCCTGGGGCGCGCGGCCCAAGCCTGCCGCCGCCAGCCGCATCCCCATGCTGATGCTCGCGGCCGCGCTGGTGCTGGTCGGCTTCTTCTGGCTGGCGCAATTGCTTAGCCAGCTGCTGCTCACGGCCATCGTCGACCATCAGGGCGACATGATCCCCGGCGTCTGCTGGAGCCTGCCGGTCGCGCTGCTGATCGGCATCGTCGCGCTGCTGTTCGCGCGCGGCATAGATGCCAACAATACCTCGCTGCATCGCTTCTACCGCGATCGCCTGATGGAGACGTTCCTGCCCGATCCGGCCAACCTGGCCAGCGGCCGATGGGAGGCGGCGCCGATGGCCGACGCCACGCTGCTTGCGGCGATGTGCCAGTCAGGCAACGGGGCGCCGGGCTATCCCGGGCCGTTTCATCTGATCAATACCAACGTGGTCCTGACGGGGTCGCCGCATTATCGCTTCAACGGCCGGGCCGGCGACAGTTTCGTGCTGACGCCGCTGCATCTGGGCAGCGACGCGACCGGCTGGGTGCCGACGTCGAGCTATACCCGGCGAAGCAGTGCCGTGCGCGGCATCACGCTCGCGACCGCCATGGCGACGTCGGGCGCCGCCGCCAATCCGAACGCCGGCGTCGGCGGGACCGGGATCACCCGCAGCCGACTGATCTCCGTGCTGATGACGCTTTTGAACATCCGGCTGGGTTATTGGCTGGTCAACCCGCAGCATCTGGCGGGAAAACGGGCGCGTCGGCCGCCCCACCTGCTGAACCCCGCCGCCCTGAACATGTTCGGGACAGGCTTGCGGGAAAACAAAACCTTCCTGCAGATCACCGACGGCGGGCATTTCGACAATACCGGCGTCTACGAACTGGTGCGCCGCCGCTGTCGCCTGATCGTGCTGTCCGAGGCCGGCGCCGACGCCGGTTTCGGGTTCGGCGACCTCGCCTCGATGATCGAGCGCATCCGCGTCGACTTCGGTGTCAACGTCGACTTCATGGACGGCTTCGGGCTGGATCAGCTGGTCTCGGCCAATCGGGCCGCGGCCGGCTATGCCATCGCCCGCCTGCGTTACGCGGCAAGCGGGGATGAAGGTTTTATGCTCGTCGTCAAGCCGACGCTGACCGCGGGTCTGCCGGAAGATCTATACGCCCGCCGGGCCCAGTTCCCGACCTTTCCGCATGAGAGCACCGCCGACCAGTTCTTCAACGAAGCCCAGTTCGAGGCCTATCGCGAACTCGGCTATCGCCTTGCCCGCAGCGCGGTCGAGGATGTGAAGACCTTCGATCGGCTCGCCCCGGTCAGGGCGCTCTGGGGCCTGTGAACCGGCGTCAGGCGAGATTGACGCGCATGTTCTCGCGGGCGACGAAGGCGCCTTCCCAGATCCGGCGCGCCTCTTCCTCGACCGCTTCCATGAACGGATCCTCATGGTCGGGATCGTGGTGGAAGATGGCCAGCCGCTTGGCGCCGGCGGCGCGGCAGAGCCGGATGCCTTCCTGCCAGGTCGAATGGCCCCAGCCGACCTTGTGGGAGAATTCCTTGTCGGTATAGGTCGAATCGTAGACCACCAGATCGGCGCCGGCGATCAGCGCCAGCACGTTCTGGTCGGGCTGGCCGGGCACGTGCTCGGTATCGGTGACGTAGCACATCGACTTGCCCTGGTATTCGATGCGGTAGCCGGTGGCGCCGTCGGGATGGTTCAGCGCCGCGGTCCGGATCAGCACGCCGCGCGCCAGGGCGATGTCGGCGCCGGCCTGGAAATCGGCAAAGTCGAGCTGGGCGCCGATGGCGTCGAGCGGCACCGGAAAGACCGGGTTCGACATCTGCGTCTCGAACACCTTCTTGATGCCGCCATGCGCGGCGAGGTGGCCCGCCATTATGGTGAAGGCGCAATCCTTGCGGAACGCCGGCGAGAAGAACGGGAAACCGTTGATGTGGTCCCAATGGGTATGGGACAGGAGGATGCTGGCTTCCTTGACGTTCTTCTGGTTGAACCAGTGGCCCAGCATGCGCATGCCGGTACCGGCATCGAGCACGATGCGTCGCCCCCCCACCGACACCTCGATGCAGGAGGTATTGCCGCCGAATGCGATATGGCGTGGTGACGGCGTGGCGATCGAACCGCGGACGCCCCAGAACTTGATCTTGAAGCTCACGGTCCGATCGCCCTTCGTCGCAGTTAGGCGGCAGGCTTCAGTATGGTCTCGACCAGACGGACCCAGTAGCTGGAGCCGATCGGCAGGACCTCGTCATTGAAGTCGTAGCGCGGGTTGTGGACCATGCAGCTGCCCTCGCCGGCACCGTTGCCGATCCAGACGTAGGACCCCGGCCGCTCGCGCAGCATCCAGGCGAAATCCTCGGCGCCCATCGACGGCGTGATGTTGTGCACGACGTTGTCGGCCCCGACGACCAGGGCCGCGGCCGCGCCCGCCCCCACGCTCT
>JAEYTW010000043.1 GCA_023433835.1 Pseudomonadota bacterium
GCGGTGCCCGACCCGCGCGACCCGCGCTGCGTCTCCCCCGCGCCGTTCGCGCCCCTGCACCGGCCGATCCGCGTCGCCGTGATGGCCGAGCCCGAGGGGTGCCCGATGCTGCCGGCAATCTCGGCGGCTGTCCGCCGGGCCGGCAAGGCGCTGGCCGCGGCCGGCTATCAGGTCGAGGAAGTCGCGGTTCCGGGCTTTGCCGAGGCGGCCGCATTGTGGCCCAAGCTCGCCATGGGCGACGTCATCGCCCAGCTGCGGCCGATGGCCGAGCAGAACGGCGACGAAGGCATCCGCAAGGGGCTGCGGTTCTGGCGCGAGGTCTGGGGCGACGGCTCGGCCGAGGATACCTTGCTGGCGCTGGGCGACCGCGCCCGCCTCTTGCGCGAGTGGCAGGAATTCTTCGAGACATACCCGTTGATCGTCATGCCGGTCTCGGGCGACCTGCCGTTCCTCAACGACGCCGATATCGTCAGCGCCGAAGCGACCGCGCAACTGCTTGCCCGGCAGACGCCGATGCTGGCCGTCTCCGTCCTCGGCCTGCCCGGCCTGTCGGTGCCGATGGGCCTGGTCGACGGCCTGCCGACCGGCGTGCAACTGGTCGCCGGCCGCTTCCGCGAAGATATCTGCTTCGATGCCGCCGAGGTGATCGAGGCGCATGTCGGACCGGTCACCCCGGTCGATCCCCGGGCCTGACGGCGATGCGCGACAAGCCCGGCCACGGCAGGAAGCTGTCCTATTACGACTTCGGCCGCACCACCGTCTATTGCGCGCAAGCCGACAAGCGGTTCTCCTACTGCGCCTATGTGCCGCGCTCCTATGACGAGGACGGTACCACGCGCTACCGCCTGTTCGTCTCGGTGCACGGCACGATGCGCGATGCCGGCGAGTACCGCGACGCTTTCATCGACTTCGCCGAACGCCACCAGGTGATCATCCTGGCGCCGCTGTTCCCCGCCGGCATCACCGAGCCGGGCGAGCTGTCGAGCTACAAGATGATGCGGGCGGGCGATCTGCATTACGACGCCGTGCTGCTGTCGATGGTCGATGAGCTGGCCGGGCGCTACCGCGTCGACACCGACCGCTTCGGCCTGTTCGGCTTTTCCGGCGGCGGGCATTTTGCCCATCGTTTCCTCTATCTCCATCCCGAGCGGCTGTCGGCGGTTTCGATCGGCGCCCCGGGCATCGTGACGCTGCTCGATACCGAACACGATTTCTGGGTCGGCGTGCGCAATTTTCGCGAGATCTTTGGCAAACCGCTCGATCTCGACGCCATCCGCCGCGTCACCGTGCAGATGATCGTCGGGGCTGACGACACCGATACCTGGGAAATCACCGTCCAGCCGGGCAGCCCGCTGTGGATGCCCGGCGCAGACCTCGCCGGCGCCAACCGCCAGGACCGGATGAAATCGCTGAAGGCCAGTTTCGAGAACCGCGGCATCGCGGTGCGCCACGATGTCGTGCCGGGCGTGGCTCATCGCCGCGACGGGCTGATGCCGGCGATCGTCGATTTCCTGGACCAGGCCTACGGCAAATAAACATCGGATAATCAACACAGGGGTGCTTTACACCATGAGGAAATTCCTATTGCTGGCGGCGGCGGCAACCACGGCGCTGATCGGTCAGGCCGCTGCCCAGGATACGCCCAAAGCGGGCGGCACGCTGCTGGTCGGGATCAATTCCGATATCCGCAGCCTCGAACCCGGCATCAACCGCGATACCAACACCGACAGCGTCATCCACCAGATGTTCGAAGGCCTCGTCGCCTATCGCAGCGATCTGACCGTCGGCCCGGCGCTGGCCGACAGCTGGAAGGTGTCGGACGACGGTCGCACCTACACCTTCACGCTGCGCGAGGGCGTCAAGTTCCACAACGGCGCGCCCCTGACCTCGGCCGAGGTGAAGTGGAGCTGGGATCGCCTGTCGACCCAGGCCGGCTGGAACTGCAAGAACGGCTTCGACGGCACCGCCGGCGCCAAGGTCGAGGCGGTCGAGACGCCGGATCCGCGCACCGTGGTCTACAAGCTCGCCGCACCCTCCGGCACGTTCCTGAAGCAGCTCGCCATCGTCCAGTGCGGGGTGCTGGTCTCGCATCCCGCGTCGGTCGACGACAAGGGGGCGTGGAAGACCCCGATCGGCTCGGGCCCGTGGACCCTGAAGGAATGGAAGACCGGCCAGGCCGTCGTCCTGGCGAAATTCGCCGACTACAAGCCATCCTCGGCCCCGGCGAACGGATTCTCCGGCGCCCGCATCGTCCATCTGGACCAGGTCCAGTTCCAGATCATCCCCGATCCCTCGGCCGCCGTCGCGGCGATCAAGTCCGCCGCGATCGACGTGCTGCCGGCTCCGAACGAGGAAAGCCTCGACGAACTGAAGAAGGCCGGGCTCAACGTCCAGGTCTCGCCGGGCCTCGCCTGGGACACGCTGCTGATCAACAACCGCGATCCCCTGTTCGCCAATCCGAAGATGCGGCTGGCGCTCGCCCATGCCCTCGACCTGAAGGAGATCGCAGCGGCCGGGGTCAACGGCCTGTCCGATCCCAATCCGTCGGCGATCGCCAATGCCTCGGCCTATTTCGACAAGACCTTCCTGGCCTGGCCGGAATATGATCCCAAGAAGTCGGCGGCGCTGCTCAAGGAGGCGGGCTACGCCAACCAGGAAGTCAAGATCCAGACCAACCAGCGCTATCCCACGATGTACCGCAACGCCGTGGTGATCCAGGCGATGCTGGCCGCGGCGGGCTTCAATGCCCGGATCGAGGTGCTGGAATGGGCGACGCAGCTGAACAACTACCTCAAGCGCTCGTTCCAGCTGCAATCCTTCGCCTTCTCGCCGCGCACCGATCCGGCGCTGTCCTACGGCACGATCCTCGCCGACATGGAGAAATTCGGCTGGGCCCAGTGGGATGACCCCAAAGCGCTGGCCCTGCACAAGGAAAGCCTGGACACCGCGGACGAGACCCGCCGCCGCCAGATCTTCGCCGAGCTGCATGGCCTGATGAAGGCGCAGGTGCCGACCATCGGCCTCTATTTCGAGCCGACGGCTGCCGCATCGCAGCAGAAGGTCAAGGGCTGGCAAACCTGGCCGGTCGACCGGCCGATCACCTGGGGCGTGTGGAAGCAGTAAGCCGGGCATCGAC
>JAEYTW010000049.1 GCA_023433835.1 Pseudomonadota bacterium
ACGCTTCGACAACGCTTCCTTGGTGTCCACCATGCCGATGGTGTCCACCATCTCCTGATCCTTCATCATCAGGACAGCGTCGATCAGTTCTAATCATGGCAAAAGGCGGCCTTCACCGGACGCTTACGTGGATCGAAACACGATGGTGAACTCAGCCCCATCGCTGTCGCGGATAGTCGCTCCCCGTGCGGGAGCGTGGATCGAAACGTCTCGGCCCGCCCCTCGGCGAGGCGGTAAAACAGGTCGCTCCCCGTGCGGGAGCGTGGATCGAAACTCGACCGTCCGCTTCAGGTCAGCGCTTTCGTGCGCCGTCGCTCCCCGTGCGGGAGCGTGGATCGAAACCTTCCACACCGGCGCCGGATAGCCTCGTTCGTCGCGTCGCTCCCCGTGCGGGAGCGTGGATCGAAACCCAATCACACGGCTGGCCCCATGGAAAACGAGCGTGTCGCTCCCCGTGCGGGAGCGTGGATCGAAACATGACCAGGTCGACGCCGTTGATGGTGAAGGCCGTCGCTCCCCGTGCGGGAGCGTGGATCGAAACGCGTCTCCGAACTGCTCGCCGCGAACAACGCCGGTCGCTCCCCGTGCGGGAGCGTGGATCGAAACCGGCGTCGAGGCCGCCGGCGTGCTGGCCGGGCTGGTCGCTCCCCGTGCGGGAGCGTGGATCGAAACCGCTCGGTCAGGTCCGGATAATCGAACCCCTCGAGTCGCTCCCCGTGCGGGAGCGTGGATCGAAACCGCACGACATCATCCGCGTCTTCGCGCGGCTGACGTCGCTCCCCGTGCGGGAGCGTGGATCGAAACTCGACCTTCAGCCGCTCGTCCATGTCGCGCAGCGCGTCGCTCCCCGTGCGGGAGCGTGGATCGAAACAAAATCTCAACGGTGGTTCCGAACGACGCGCGAGTCGCTCCCCGTGCGGGAGCGTGGATCGAAACCGCGTGATGCAAGTCAGCGGGACGACGACGATCAAGTCGCTCCCCGTGCGGGAGCGTGGATCGAAACATCGACTGCAGCCCGTATTCGGCGATGATCATCGTCGCTCCCCGTGCGGGAGCGTGGATCGAAACTCGACTTGCAGTGGATCGAAGGCGATCCGCGGGCCGGTCGCTCCCCCTGCGGGAGCGTAGATAGAAATGCCGTAGAGCGGCATGAAGTGCCGGCTGCGCGTGATGGCCGCTTTTTTGGGAGAGGGTCGCTGACGCTTGAATGCCTCAGGCCAGATCCGACGCTTGGCCGACGCTTCCTTGGTGTCCACCAAGCCGATGGTGGACACCATCTCCTGATCCTTCATCATCAGGACAGCCTCCGTCAGCTACCCTCCCCAGAACGGGTTGCCTTCACTTCACCGAATGCTTACGGGGCATGGCGCTGCGCCAGCGGTAGCACCCCATGCCATGGCCGTGGGTCGAAACAGGCGCCGCCCAACATCGCTGTCGTCAGCCTCGGGTCGTGCGACGCGCAGGAGGGTCGTGATTGCGAAATGATCACGAGCGCCAGGATGACGGTGCCCCCTATGCGCTCAACCCCGCCGCGATCCTCGCCTGCAGGTCAGGCCCGACGCGCTTGAAGCCCATCAGTTTTGCCACGGTGCGGACCAGTTCGGCGTCATCGCCGCCGGCGTTGTCGTCGCGGGCGATCTTGAAGGCCGCCTTGATCTCCAGGAGCGAGATGCTGTCGGCCCTGACCGTCGCCCCCGTTTCCGCGGAACGGTCGCGCACCGGTGTCGCGTCGGCCTGAATTCGCGTGTACCAGAAGGTACCGTCGGTCTGCAGTTCGGCAGTGCCGGACTGGGCGCGCGCGAGCGCCGCGCGCGCGGCCGCCAGAATGCGTGCGCCCGCCTTTTCCCGGTTGAAGCAGGCCGCAATCCGCCGCGCGACTTCGTCGACATGGATCGGGCCTTCCGCGTCCACTATCTTCCAGGCCAGGTCGGCCAGCATGGCGGCGGGCGCTTCATGCGGTTCGGCCGGGCCGTTTACGGGGAATACCGCCCGTTTGTAGGGCGGCATCCGCCGCTCGACGATCGGGGGCATCTCGATCGTCGCCGGGGCAGGGTCCGCGGCCGCGACAGGGGCGGGGCGGTCGTGGTTGGCGCCCGCGATCGGTATTCCTTTTTCCGCCCGCTCGCGTGCGTTGGTCAGCGCCGTTTCCAGGCGATCGATTTCCGCGCGGCGGTTGTAGAACCAGTCCGTGCTCCAGATGCGATGAACCTGCCAGCCGAGATGTTCGAGCACGTCCTGGCGCAGCCGGTCGCGCTCCCTGGCCCACAGGGCGCTGTGGTAGGTCGCTCCGTCGCATTCGACGGCCAGGATGTAGGTGCCGGGCTTGTCGGGATGCCGGATGCCCAGGTCGATGCGGAAACCCGCCGAGCCGACCTGATGGTCGGCCAGGAAGCCGAAGCGGCGCACGACGTTGGCGACGTCTTCCTCGAAGGCTGAATCCGCGCCCGCTCCGGTCTGGGTGCTGTCGTCCAGCCGGCCGTTCCTGGCGAAATCGAGAAAGCGCTTGAGAATGCGCGGGCCGGCCGCTTTCGTCCGGCCGAGATCGATATCGCCGGGATCGAAGGAGGCGAAGACTTCGCAGCGGATGCGGGCGCGGGTGAAGAGCACGTTGAGCCGCCGCTCGCCGCCCTCGCCATTGACGGGGCCGAACGACATGCTGGTCAGCCTGCCGCCGGCGACGGAAGGGCCATAACCGACGCTGACGAGGATCACGTCGCGTTCGTCGCCCTGCACGTTCTCGATATTCTTGACGAACAGATCCTCGGCCTGCCCCTCGCGCAGGAAGCCGTCGAGAACGGGATCGCGCCGCCGTCTCTCTTCCAGCAGGAGGGTGATGAGATTGCGCTGGGCAAACGAGAAGGTGACGATCCCGAGCGATTGCGACGGGTTCAGCCGGGCGTGCCCGGCCACACGGTCGACGATGGCATCGCCCTCCCGGCGGTTGTCCCGCTTGCCGCCCTTGTCGTAGATGCCGTCCACGCGCGTGAAGCAGAGCCCGTAGGCCGGATCCCGCTGCAACGGCGACGGCGGCAGGATGAGGTCCTTTTCGTAGAATTCGTGGTTCGACACTTCGATGAGCGACGGATCGCGCGACCGGTAATGCCATCGCAGCATGCGCCCCGGCAGGCCGCGCGCCTCGCACAGCGTCAGGATGCTTTCCATGTCGATCACGCGCGCGGCGCCGTCGAGCAGATCGGCGCCGAGAGTCTCGTCGTCGCCCTCCGTCTCATCCTCGTCATCGGTCATCAGGCGATCGAAGAACGAGGAGGGCGGCAGCTGTTTCTTGTCGCCGACGACGACGATCTGGCCGGCGCGCGCAATGGCGCCCAGCGCGTCCTCGGGGCGAACCTGCGATGCCTCGTCGATGACCAGCAGGTCGAAGGACGCGCTGCCGGGCGGCAGGAACTGCGCCACCGAAATCGGGCTCATCAACAGCACCGGCTTGATCCGCTGGATGGCGGTGCCCGCCTTCCCGAACAACCGGCGCAGGGCCATGTGCGCCCGCTTCTTGGCGATCTCGCCGCGAATGACCCCCATCTCGCCCGCGGCGCCTTGCGGCAGCTGCGCCAGATGGCCGGCAAGGATCGCGGTCACGTTGTCCTTGAGGTGCTGGCGCTCCAGTCCGGTAAAGGTGGCGACCAGATCGTGGCGCGGATCCTGGGCGAGGCCCCGCAGGTCCGGGTATTGGGCAAGGGCCAGAGACCACAGGCTTTCGGCACGGGCATAGCGCAATTCCACGCTTGCGGCGGCACCGTCCAGCTCCCCGCCACGCATCCTCGCCTCCAGCTCGGCCAGCCCTGCCGCGATCAGCGTATTCTGCAACCGGGCCTGCCTTGCCCATGAGGCATAACGATCCGTCGCGCCTGCCATCAGGTCGAAGCGCGCCGCCAGCGCGGCCAGGTCTGCCGCCGCAAGCGTCGCCGCGCCCAGCACGGCGGGGTCGAGATCGAGAAGGTCTGCGATACGCTGCGCGGCATGATGCGCCGCCGGCGCCTTTTCCCGCAGCACCAGCAGCATCGCTGCCGCCGCGCCCGCCCGGGCGGCGAGATCGATCGCCTTGTCCCCGGCCAGCTTCACCGGCACCGCGGATATGCGGGCGCACCAGTCGGCAACCGCGAGCAGTCTGGCGAAATCGGTTTTCTCGCCGCGCCAGGCATCGCCCAGAATGCGGCCGCAATAGTCCCGGTCGTTCTCCCAATCCGCTTTCAACGCCGTGACGGCGGCGAGACGGTCAACCAGGTCGAGGCGTTCGGCGGCGGTCTTGGGCAAGTCTGCCCGCAACAGCCCTGCCAGTTCTCGCGATGCGCCGCGATAGCCGCCAAACCAGCGTTGAAAGAAGGAGGCCACGCCTGCCGCCAGCGGCCCACGCAGATGGCCAACCGGAGTCGAGAATGCCGCTTCCACGAACATCGTCGCAGCGTCGTCGTGCGCCTTGCGCCACGAGGCTCCCGCCCCCAACGCGTCACGCAGGCGCGGCAGGTCGGAGGCGCCGAAAACCGTGCGGGCAATGTCCAGACCGTCGGCCGGCAACGCCGCCAGCAGCTCCAGGGCATCGGCGAGGGGTGCTACGGCCGCCAGGCTGCGCGGGCCATCGATGCCGAGCGCCGCGCAAGGGCCATGCATGGCGGCGGCGAGCGCGGCGATGCCGTCCCGCGCCGCCGACAGCATGGGGCCGAGCCGCGCCAGATCCACCGGCTGGAGGTCGAGATTGCGCACCCCCGCGAAGGGATGGGCGGCACCCCCGTCGCCAGCCGCCAGAACGGCGCCGTAGTCCTCGACGATCGCGACCAGATGGGTTTCGGCCTCGCGCGACATCGACGCCAGGCACGCCGCCTTGAGGCTGGGCGGCGGGCTGCCATGGCCCAGGAACAGCGATTGGCGGCCGAGCACACCGTAGGCCGTCTCGCCGCTGTCGCCGATGGGGCGGTGCAGGGCCGCCGCCAGATCGTTCAGCCGATCGCGGCTTGCCGTGAGGGCGGTCGGCGCCGCGGGCATGCCGGGCGCGGCGCCGGCCTGCGACAGGGTGCGCGCCAGTTCGGCGAGGACGGATTTCTTGTTGGCGCCCCTGGAATGCAGCTCCAGGCAGACATCGCGCAAGCCCACCTTGACCAGCCGTTCATGCACCACCGACAGCGCCGCCATCTTTTCGGCGAGGAACAGGACCCGCTTGCCCTCCCTGACGGCGGCCGCGACGATATTGGTGATGGTTTGCGATTTCCCCGTGCCCGGCGGCCCCTGGACCACCAGGTTGCGCCCGGTGCGGACTTCTTCGATCACCTTGGCCTGCGAGGCGTCGGCGTCGACGACATGGAAAAGCTTCTCCGGCGGCAGCACCTCGTCCAGCCGGTCCGTGGGCTTGAACAGCGGCTCCTCGACGTCGAAGCGCTCGTAAAGCAATCCCCGCGTCAATGCGTGACTGGCGAGCGCATTGCCTTCCCAGGCGCCGATGTCCAGGTCGCGGTACATCAGCAATTTGCTGAAACTGAAGAAGCCGAGCTGGATGGCGTCCGGGTTGATCTTCCAGCGGTCGCGCGCCGCGACGGCGGTCTCGACCAGCGCGAAATAGTCCGAGGGTTTCCAGCCCTCGCCGATGTCGAGTTCCGGCAGATCGATCCCGAAGTCGTCCTTCAGCCGTTGCTGAAGCGGCAGGTTGGTGAGCGCGTCTTCGTCGCGGGCGCGGATGTCATAGGTCGAGGTGCGGGCATTGCGGCACAGTTCGACCGGCAGCAGGACCAGCGGCGCCTCGCGCGGCAGGCTCGAGGTTTTATCCTCGTACCAGGTCAGGAAACCCAGCGCGAGGTAGAGCATGTTGACGCCGGATTCTTCTTCCGCCGTCTGCGCCTCGCGCGCGATCTTCAGCAGTTTTTTCTGCAGCGCGTCCGGGCCCAGCCGGGTATCGAGTTGATTGTCGGTATGGCGCCCTTTGTCGACCTCATGCCCGGCCTCGTCGGCCAGGACGAGCTGTTCGCGGTCCTCGCCCCGGTCTTGCCCCAGGGCCGCGAACCGCATGGTCTTGCCGCCGGACAGCAGGACATGAACGTCGTCCGACCGTTCGTTGACGACATTCAGGACATTGCCGCGCGTGTTGGCGCGATTGACGTGGACAAGCCGATTGCGTGTCCCGGTTTCGACCAGCCGCTTTCGCGTATCGTCGAACAGTTTGATGACGGCGTCGCGGGCCGACGGATCGTCGACAGTTTTCGCCATCGTCATGTCCGCCATCTCCCCCGATTCACGCGTCGACATGGTTTCCATTACGCCATGCTGCCGCATCTTAGGGGTGAAATAGCGTTTTCGGGCAAGACGACGCTGGTCGCCGGAACAGCTTTCATAAGGAAAAAGAGATCAATTCTCGTCCGGGCCTTGACGCTATCGACGACCTCACCCCTTCGCCAACTGCGCCACCACCGCATACCACAGCGAAAATGCCTCGGCGCTGCCCGGGTCCCGCGGCAGCGGCCGGACCGACGTCGTCACCATCACCAGCCCGCTCTGCGGGTCGACGAAGACCTGCTGGCCGTGGATGCCGACCAGCGCGAACATGCGGCGCGGGCTTTTCAGCAGCCAGACCTGGTAGCCGTAGCCGGTGGCGCGGTTCAGCGTGCCCGGCGCCAGGAAATCGTCGCCCGGGGCCACGGTGGTCGCGTCGATCAGCCATTGCCTGGGCACGATCTGCTGGCCATCCCACTGGCCGTCCTGGGCGAGCAGGCGGCCGAGGCGGGCGTAATCGCGCAAGGTCGCGTTGAAGCAGCAGGGGGCCACTTCCTGGCCGTGGGAATCGATCGTCCAGCGCGCGTCGCTCTCGGTGCCGATGCGGCTCCACAGCCGCGATTGGAGATAGCCCGACAGCGTCTCGCCGGTGGCGCCGGCCACCACCAGGCCCAGGGTCTCGGTCTCGCTGCCGGCGTAGTGGAACAGCGTGCCGGGCGGGGCGTCGCGGTCGTTGAACCGGCGCAGGATTTCGGCGGCGGGTTTGCCCGGTCTGGCGAACAGGCCGGCCATCATCCGGGTGGCGTCGTCGGTGCCGCCGTAATCCTCGGTGAAATGAATGCCTGAGGCCATATGCAGCAGGTCGCGGATCCTGGTGCCGCCGAAGGCGCTGCCGGCAAGTGCCGGCACGTAGGTTTCGGCCGGGTCGTCGACCGACCTGATCTTGCCCTCGGCCACCGCGATGCCGACCAGCAGGCCGACGATGGTCTTGGCCATCGACATCGAGGTGAAGCGGTCGCGGTCGCTGCGGCCGTACTGGTAATGCTCGTAGAGGATGGTGTCGCCGCGCAGGATCAGGAGGCCCGTCGCCGGGTTGTTGGCGAGATAGCCGGCGAGGTCGCGCCTGTTGCCCTGGTGCGTGTAGCTCACCGCCGGTTCCTGGTCGGCGTAGCGGAAGGCCGAGGGAACGGCTGCTCGGCCGACGATGCGCGAGGGGAACAGCGTGTCGAAATGGCTGAAGCGGCCGACCAGCGTCCCTTGCGCCCGGCCGCTGGCCGGCTTGCCGATCGGATAGCCTTCGGCCTTGCCGTACGTCGCGGCGTCCGGCCCGTCGTCGGAGAAGACCGGCGCGGCGGTGGCCGAGCCGGCGAGGAGCAGGGCGGCGACAATGCCCGCGGCAAGGCGCATCCTTACGGCCCCCGGCGTTTCTTCTGCGGGCGGGCCGGGCGCTGGCCGGCGCGGCCTTTCGTCGATCGGGCCGAGCCCGATGACGGCAGCGCCGGCTTGAGGCTGAGCGCAGTGCCGGCCATGCCGATCTCGAGGTCGGCCTGCTCCAGCCGGCGCAGTTCGTCGCGCAGCCGGGCGGCTTCCTCGAATTCGAGGTTGGCCGCGGCATCGCGCATGCGCTTCTCGAGGTCGGCCAGATGGCTCTTCAGGTTGTGGCCGACCAGGTGGCGGGTTTCGTCGTCGCCGGTATCGACGGTGAAATGGTCGTTCTCGTAGACCGATTGCAGGATGTCGCCGATCTGCTTGCGCACGCTTTCCGGCGTGATGCCGTGCTCGACGTTGTAGGCCTGCTGCTTCTCGCGGCGCCGCGTGGTCTCGTCCAGCGCCTTCTTCATCGATGGAGTAATCTTATCCGCGTATAAAATTACGCGGCCATCAACGTTACGCGCCGCGCGCCCGATGGTCTGGATCAGCGAGGTGGCCGAGCGCAGGAAGCCTTCCTTGTCGGCATCGAGAATGCAGACCAGCGAGCATTCGGGGATGTCGAGCCCCTCGCGCAGCAGGTTGATGCCGACCAGCACGTCGAAGGCGCCGAGCCGCAGGTCGCGGATGATCTCGATGCGCTCCAGCGTGTCGATGTCGGAATGCAGGTAGCGCACCTTGATGCCGGCTTCCGACAGGTATTCGGTCAGGTCCTCGGCCATCTTCTTGGTCAAGGTGGTGACCAGCACGCGGCCGCCCCTGGCGATCACGGCCTTGCATTCGGCGACGAGGTCGTCGACCTGATGCTCGACCGGCCTGATGTCGCAGACCGGGTCGATCAGGCCCGTGGGGCGGATCACCTGCTCGGCGAAGACGCCGCCGGTCTGTTCGAGCTCCCAGGCCGCCGGGGTGGCCGAGACATAGATGGTCTGCGGGCGCAGGCGGTCCCATTCGAGGAAGCGCAAGGGCCGGTTGTCGATGCAGGAGGGCAGGCGGAAGCCGTATTCGGCGAGCGTCGCCTTGCGCCGGAAGTCGCCGCGGAACATGCCGCCGATCTGGGGCACGGTGACGTGGCTTTCGTCGATGATGACCAAGGCCTCTTCCGGCAGGTATTCGAACAGCGTCGGCGGCGGCGCGCCGGGCGGGCGGCCGGTGAGATAGCGGGAATAGTTCTCGATGCCGGCGCAGGCACCGGTGGCGGCCATCATCTCCAGGTCGAAATTGGTGCGCTGCTCCAGCCGCTGGGCTTCGAGCAGCAGGCCGTTCTCCTGGAACCAGGCAAGCCGCTGGGCCAGTTCCAGCCGGATCTGCTTCATCGCCTGGTCGAGCGTCGGGCGCGGCGTCACGTAATGGCTGTTGGCGTAGAGGCGCGCCTGCAGCATCGTCGCCGTCTTCTCGCCGGTCAGCGGGTCGAATTCCTGGATCGATTCGATCTCGTCGCCGAACATCGAGATGCGCCAGGCCCGGTCTTCCATATGCGAGGGGAAGATCTCGACCACGTCGCCCTTGGCCCGGAACATGCCGCGGGCGAAGGCCGCCTCGTTGCGCTTGTACTGGATCTCGACCAGCCGGCGCAGCAGCTGGGTGCGTTCGATGCGCATGCCCTGCTCGAGGGTCAGGGTCATCTCCGAATAGGTCTCGACCGAACCGATACCGTAGATGCAGGAGACCGAGGCGACGATGATCACGTCGTCGCGTTCGAGGATCGCGCGCGTCGCCGAGTGGCGCATGCGGTCGATCTGCTCGTTGATGGTGGATTCTTTTTCGATGTAGGTGTCGGTGCGCGGGACGTAGGCTTCCGGCTGGTAGTAGTCGTAGTAGGAGACGAAATACTCGACGGCATTGTCCGGGAAGAAGCCCTTGAACTCGGAATAGAGCTGGGCGGCGAGGGTCTTGTTGGGCGCCAGGATCAGGGCCGGGCGCTGGGTCTGGGCGATGACCTGGGCGGCGGTGAAGGTTTTGCCCGAGCCGGTGACGCCGAGCAGGACCTGATCGGTTTCACCATTGTTGATGCCTTCCACGAGCTCGGCAATCGCTGTTGGCTGGTCGCCGGCGGGGACGTAGGTGGTGTCGAGACGGAAGGGTTTTGAGGCGCCGCGCTTGGCCGGGCGCTCCGGGCGGTGCGGCATCCAGGGGGCGGAGCCTTCCACTTCCTTGCGGCCATGGAGGATTATCTGCTCGAGGG
>JAEYTW010000056.1 GCA_023433835.1 Pseudomonadota bacterium
ACGCTTCGACAACGCTTCCTTGGTGTCCACCATGCCGATGGTGTCCACCATCTCCTGATCCTTCATCATCAGGACAGCGTCGATCAGTTCTAATCATGGCAAAAGGCGGCCTTCACCGGACGCTTACCTATCAGCTGCTGTGCTTTCTTTCTTACTTACGGTCTATCCCTGCTCGCGCAGGGGAACCATAAACGGCGCCAACATCAGCGCGTAGAGCGCGGGTCTATCCCTGCTCGCGCAGGGGAACCGCCGGAGCATCCATCTCGGCTACTTTGACGACGGGTCTATCCCTGCTCGCGCAGGGGAACCGCGTAATGCCAGACGTAGCGTTCGCCGGTCGAGGGTCTATCCCTGCTCGCGCAGGGGAACCTAGTCGGTGATGGCGTAGCCGGTCGCCTTGTAAGGTCTATCCCTGCTCGCGCAGGGGAACCGTGACGGCAGGCAAGTGGCAGTCGTACCTTAAAGGTCTATCCCTGCTCGCGCAGGGGAACCTACGACGAGCAGCGCGGAATCCAAAGCGGTCTGGGTCTATCCCTGCTCGCGCAGGGGAACCTGCTGGTCTCCTGGGGCGTCTCAGCCGGTGACGGGTCTATCCCTGCTCGCGCAGGGGAACCCAGTGCGACCGGATCCAGCGGCGGTGAGCCTGGGGTCTATCCCTGCTCGCGCAGGGGAACCTCGTTCATCACGCGCTCGACGCTGACCGGGACGGGTCTATCCCTGCTCGCGCAGGGGAACCGCAGATCGAACAGCGGCAACCAGTGTTCGATAAGGTCTATCCCTGCTCGCGCAGGGGAACCTCTCCCCTTTAAGTCCTTGAATCTTATTCACTTGTCAATGAGCCCCTGCGGCCGGGCGGCCGCAGGGTCATCCCGGCCGGAAGCCGAGATAGACGCCGTCGGCGTCGAACAGCGAGCAAGGCGGCGACCCGAGTACCCCAATTCCGAGATGCCCCGGTTGCGTGCGGTCGCGCCAGCACATCACGATGGCGCCGCCGCCGATTTCGCCGAACCAGCCCTCCAATACCGTCCAGACCCTGCTTCGCACGCCCTTGCTCATTGCCGGGGCAACGTAGACGCTTGGCGCGACCTCGACCATCACCGACGCGAGGAAGCCGCGAAACCGGTCCGCAACATCCCTGGTCACCACGATCACCATGGAATATCGGGTGCGTCGGGGGGCGGCCCGTCCGGGTGCTCCGCCGGCGGCTCGAAGAGGGCCTTGATGCGCTCGATCATGTCGGGAATGACGCCTTCCGCCTGCAGGCGGCGACCTGCATTGCGCCGCACATGGCGTTCGAGGGCGATCGCGGGTTGCCTGCCGTACTGGCGCACGGCTTCGAAGGCGGCCGGCAATGTCACCTGCTCGCGGTAGAGGTCGGCGATATCGAGGATGAAGGCATTGCCTGAATCCTCGTGGATGAACCCCAGTGAGGGGATCGTGCCGGTTGCGGCGACGGCGATCGCCGCCGCCGCCTCGACGGCCGAAGCCGCGTGGTTCAATGCCTGATTGGGCAGATCGGCGGCCTGCGGATTCGCCCGATCATAGCGGCGCCCGTGCCACTGCACGCCATATTTCTGGGCCGCGAGGCGGTAGGATTCCTTCATGCGCGCCCCTTCGATACCGCGCAGCACGGTGATGTCCTTGTGCGGCAGTATCTCGCCCAGCCGCCAGGCGTAGAGGCGCCGTGCGATCTCGATGCGTCCCGAGCGCGCCGTAACCTTGGCGCTGGTCCGTGTGTCGGCCCAGGCTGTGGCGTGAAGCCGGGCAAGGCGGCTGTCGTCCTGGCCGATCGGCGGGGCGGTATAGAGCCTCACGCCATCCTCACCGACGGCGCAGAGGCCGGTCCCATGGCGTGCCAACAGGCGCAGGGCATCGTGCGAGACGGTGCTGCCCGGGCCCAGCAGCACCGTGGAGATCGTCTGGAACGGGATCGCATAGTCGCCGGCCGGCAGGGCGTCGTTCCCGCCGGTCCGAAATCTCAGTGTTCCATCTTCGACATACAGATTGCCGCGGGAGAGCCATACCAGGCCTTGGCGATCGACATGGGGAACGCGCGCGGTTTCGAGGCCGAGCCGCCCTTTGAGCATGACGGTCCGTCAGCCGCCTGCCGGCTTCAGCAACAGCATGCCGAAACCGAACGCGCGATGTCGGCCCACGCCGCGCGCCAGATAGCGGCGAAACGCATCGGGATCGCGCACGATCAAGGTGCCGGACATGTCGATATCGGTATGCTGGCGCATGGCGCGGCGGCCACCTGCGGCAGCCTTGCGCAGCAGGGTCGTGCGTCGCCGGCCGCTCACTGCCGCGGTGATGATCTCGGCGCCGCCGCCCGTGAACTGCCCGCGGAGCCACTCGGCATAGATCGCTTGCCGATCGGGCTTGGGGCCGTCGCGATCGGCCTCCGCGCGCGCCAGGAAGGCGTCGACCTCGGCGCCCGGTGAAAATCGCGGATGATGCTTGCCGACGCGCACTACCGGCAACACCCGCACGGTAAAGGCCAGAGGCTGGTCCGCCACGAAGGCTGCCGGCATCGGCTTGGCTGCGGCCATGTCCCAGTCGATGATCCGGAACACGTCGGGCTCCGCCTGCAACATCGCGGCTTCCCGCAGCATATGGTCGTCCCTGGAGGAGTAGGCGAGAAGGGCGCGCCCGCCGGCCGCCCGGCTGGTGGCGGCAAAGGGCTTGGGTGACGCCACGCCGAACAGGGCGGCAAGAACGGCATGGAACAGGTAGCCGTCGTCGCCGTCGTCGTCTCCCAGACGCTGGCCGGCGGCAAAAGCGTAGAGCCGCCGTTGATCCAGCGGCAACTGCACCATGAACAGCGGATCGGCCATCACGCTTTGTCCTCGTCGGACGCCGGCGGCAGCGGGCCGGTCAACACCACGCGTTCTCCACCATGGAACTGATTGGCCCAATCACGTCGATCGACCAGTCGCTCGAACCGTCCGCCGCGCGGCGGATGCAGGGTGCCGGGCGGCGCATCCCATTCGGCGACGGCTTCCGCATCGTCGATGCGCTCGGCCAGATCGGGACAGCCCTTGCGCACGAGTTCGCGGGCATCTCGCAGCGCCGTCGGCGCATCGTCCGCCGCCAGCCGACCGGCCAGCAGCGGCCGGGCCGGCAGGCATGCCTTGCGGCCAAGGAACAGCGGGCGGGCGGGGTGCTTCAGGGCATCTGCAAGCGCATCAAGACCGGGAGGCTCGTCGCCCGGCTCGAGGGTTGCGACCACCACGCGCAGAGCTTCGGCCAGATAGTGGCGCAGGCGGATATGGGTGCCGCTGGCCGCCGGTCCGCCATCGCGTGCCTGCGGCTTGCCGCGTGTGGTCCAGCCGGCGCGCAGGAACGGCTGACCGAGATCGACGGTCTGGAAATCGACCACGCGCTCGCCCGCTCTGAGCGTCAGCGTCGCGTGCACCAGCCGTGTCTGCAGCCGTTCCAGCAAGGTCGCATCGCGATGATCATAACCCAGCGCGTTGCCGAGCAGCCCGACCAGCATCGCCCGGCCCGGCGCGTTGCGGGTGACACCATGCTGGTCGATCGCGGGGCCGCCGAAGCTCATCAGCGGCGCGTCGAACAGCAGGACCAGCCAATCCGTCATGCCGGCCTCAGCCCGCGCCGGACGGCGCCGCGACGCCTGCGGCGATGCCGCCGGCCCAGGCGGCGATCTGGCCGAGGGACAGGCGCTCGATGCCGCCGAGGGCCACGCCGTCGTCGATCAGCGTGGCGAGGCGCCGGGCTTCGCCGCCGCCATACATCCGATCGAAGCAGCCGAGCTGTTTCAGCAGGCGTTCGGTACCCTGCTCGCGCAGGTCGTTGCGTGCCGGGACCGGCTTATAGAAGGCGTTCGCCAGGCTGCGCGGCTGGCGGTTGCCGGCCTCCACCAGTACGGTGTCGGCGAAGCCATAGGGAGCGGTCGATCCCAGCTTGGCGCCCGGCGACACCGTGGCAACCAGGCCGATCAGCCGCTCGACGACCTTGCCGGCCAATGTCCGATCGGCTTGGGCCCAGGCCTTCTGCTCGCAACCCTCCAGGTTCGAGACCAGCAGCGGCAGGTCGACGACGACATAGCTGTAGTAGAGGCCCGAGGTCAGCTCGGAAACGTTGATATGGCCGCTGCCCTGCTCGCCCGCATCGGCGGTAAGGTCGTCGACGGCGGTGAAATAGTCCGGCTCGGCTTCCAGGGCGTGTACGGTGAAAGCGTGGGCGACATGCACGGCGGCATCCGACCGGGCGAGGATATCGCCGGTGATCATGCGGCCGAACAGCGCCGCATCGAGGCCGGCGCTCTCGCGCATCGAGGCGAAATTCGGCTTTTCCTGCTTTGTCAATTCATCGACCGCCGCCTTGAGCTTGTCGGCCGGCGGCGTGTTCTCCACCAGCCGGCGGACGAGGGTCTTCACATAGTCGATCTCGGCCCGGCCGAGCACGATCACCTGATTGGTCTGGAGATCGACGGCCTGGTCATCCGCTTTCTTCTTGGCTGCCGCCTTCTTGCTCTCACCGAGCAGCGCGGCCTGGAGCGCGGCGACGGCCGTTGCCACCTTGCCGGCATCGAGCCCTTCGGCCTGCAGCGGTTCGGCCACTTCCCTGGCGAAGGTGACGCGTGACCGGACCGCGAGATCCCCGAGTTCGCCGAGCGACCATTCACCGGTCGCGCGCCGCCAGTGCCGCTTCAGGCATTGCGACGAGACGCGGCCGCGTGTCGCGCCGCCGAGCGGCAGGCGCTTGGCCTGGCCTACGTCGTCGCGGTTCAGCAGCACACCGATATAGGGCGTCAGGGTATGGATCTGGAGGAAGCGGGGCTGATCGGTCATGCGGTCGGATCCTCAGGGCGCGAAACGGCGCGGAAATAGGTGCGGGCAATATGGCGGGCGGCGGGATGATCGCTGTCGGCCCCGAGATCGAGGCGCGACAGGGCGAATTCGGCGAAATCGCGCCAGTCGGCGGCCCGGCCCTTGGCGACCAGCCAGCGGGCAGCCGTCGCCAGTTCGCCGGCCATGGCCGCGCTGTCGGCGCGCAACAGTCGGACCAGGCGCAGCTCGCTGTAACCGGTTTCGGCAAGCGCCTTGCCCAGCGCCTCGCCGCGGCCCGATCCCAGCGGCGCCAGCACCGCGAAGGCGGTGAACAGCCCGGCCCAGAGAGATTCCCCCGCGTGACCTTTGCGCAGTTCTTCCGGCACGTCAGCCATCAGCACGCGCCAGAAGACGGGCGATGACGTGCCGGCGCCGGCACGGCGCAGCGCGGCGATCTCGCCGGGATCGGCGCGGTATGCCGCGGTCAGCCGGCGTGACAGCCGCCCGATCGCCAGGTGGAGCGGTTTCTCCACCGCCGCTTCTGTCTGCTCACTCATCCACGCGCTCCTCCTGCGGATGGGCCGGAAAGGCCTTGGGCAGATGCTTGCGCAGCACGCCGTAAAACAGTCCCTCCGCGGTTTCGCGGGCCCGCTCGCGGCGGTCGGTGGGCACCGGCAGACCTGCCAGACCATCGCGGAAGCGGCGTTTCGCGGCGGCGACGAGCGCACCGCTCCATGCTTGTTCTTCGGTCTCGCCGTCGCCTACGGCTTCGGCGCGGCGCCAGAGATGATCGAGGAACATGCCGTCGACATCCCGATCGAAGGCATCGACGTAGGCATCGGCCCGGTCATCGTCGAATTTGATCTTCTCCGGCCCGCCCTGTAGATAGCTGCGCAGGGCAAGGCGGAGCGCGGGGACAGTGCGCTTGCCGACATCATCCAGCATGGTGGCGGACAGGAATTTCAGGCGCTCGCCCATGCGCTCGTCGGCGAAGCGGTCGGCCAAGCTGCGCGAGACGGGCACGAGGCGCTCGTGCAGGCCGTCCGTCTTGCCCTGGCCGCGCACCATCACCGCGAAATGCAGATCAAGCTCGTCGTCCGGATCGTCCTTGTCGGCGGCAAGCGAGGGCGGCAGGCCGGCCGGGTTGGTCAGGATCTGGACCACGCGCCGATAGTCGAAACCGCTGGCCGGAATCGTCACCGCGGTGCCGTTGCGGGTGTCGACCGGCGCCCAGGGATCGCCGACATTGCCTTTGGCCGCCGCCGCCGCGATCCTCGGGCCTTCGCTGGGGCGAAGCATCGCGCCGATCCGGCCCCCCGACGATACCAGCCGGATTCGCCGGCAGACTTCGATGAAGTAGGGATCGAGTTCGGCCAGGTCGATCGCGGCCTCGTCATCCCAGGGTCTGAGCCACAGGAGGCCGAGGCCGTCGGTGGACTCGAAATAATCGGGATAATCGTCGAGCAGCTTGCCCCGTCTGGCGAGGAGCAGGTGAAGATCGCGGCAGAACCGTCCAGCCCAGCCCGTTCCACCGACCCGATCGACGAACAGGCGGCTGGAGAATCCGCCGTTCATCCGGGCGATGCCATAGTTTCCCCGCCCGAGGAAACCTTGCATCGTCTGGAGGGTCACGAACGCGTAAAGCCAGTGATGCGGCGCGGCCTGGCCCAGCCGCTCCACCTTCACGTCATGATTTTTGGCCGTGATCAGGATGTCGATGGCGTCGGGCTGTCGTACCGGGCCGCGATATCGGGCCCAGGCGGCTTCCGTGCGCACGGGCGGTTGCAGCAAGGCGGGCCGCGCGATGTCTTCGACCACCAGCGCGAAGGCCGTATCCGCATCGGGGCCGGCAAGGGCGACAAGCAGGTTGCGCCACGTTCCTTCATCGGTCGGCGGCGAGGTCAGCTCGGCGGCAGTCAGGGCCAGCGCGCCGAGCTGGACCAGAAAACAGAACCACGGCTGACGCTGATGCGCCGCGAGACCGGGAAAGGTGAGATCCCTGCCTGCCGACAGAGCGGCGAGCACGCCGGGAAGAGTTGTTACGCCTTGATCAGCGTCGAAAATCGGGATTGATGCATCGCACAAAAAGTCGTGCATTCGACCTCCGAATCAACCAAGAATAAATCCTGCACGAGCGTGTCGGAAAAGTCGAGCGATCAGTCGTTGCTGATTGTAAGGCCCCATCGGCCATACTCAAATCGTTGGCCTGCCAGCGTGAAGAAAAAGCCGTCAGTGGACGTTTTGGCTGTTTCGACTCTGGCGTCAATCGGAAGCCGGGTCGCCATCCATCCGGGTATTGCCAATGCCGGTATCGGAGCGCCGAATGGTCCAGGCTGTGGCTGGTCGAACACGACATGCCTGCTGTCGGCGCCGAGGCGGGTCATGATCCGGGCTTCGAGATCGACGGGCGGCCCGATCGGCTTGGTGAAATCCAGCAGGTTCAGCCGAGCCTGCTGTGCCTGCGACAGGTCCGTGCCAATCACGTTGCGGAGATGGGCGAGCCAGGGAGGACCAAGCTCGGCAGCGAGCGTGTCAAGGTAAGGCAGATGCGTGGCTTGTTCGACGAGCAGGCGGTTGTCGCGCGGAACATGCAGGCGATCGAGTTTTGCCAGGGTCCGACGGGTCGCGACGATGCCGACCAGGTTTTCATAGACCTTGCCGAGGCCGAGCAACCCGCCTCGAACCGAACCGTCGGCGGCGAGCGATCCTGCCAGCTGATCCTCGCCCGGCGCGATGACGACGACACGCGCATCCCTGAAGGATGGCGCTCTGCACATGCCGGCATGCCGATGCAGCCGGCCGATGCGTTGCAGCAGCACGTCGGCGGGGCAGATATCGGTAATGAGAATATCGGCATCGATATCGAGGCTTTGCTCGGCCGTCTGTGTCGTGATGCAGATGACGGGCGCCGAGCCGCCTGGCGCCAATGCGCATTCGAGGGCTGCGTCGAGCGCGCGCCGGTCGGCGGGTGCGAAGCGGCCGTGATGCACCGTGGCCACGCCGTTGCACCGGAAGACCAGATCCGCCCGGCCGGCAGCCAGACACAGCTCCTCGACCATTGCCGCGACTTCGCACGCATCGGCCACGCGGTTGCGGATCATCAGGACACGCGCGCCGGCGAGGGCTGCGGCGAACGCGCGCTCGGCGAGAGCGCGATTTCCATCGTTTCCGATCAGCGCGACCTCGACGATCTTCTTCCGCCCGGCATCGAGTGAGATCGCCGGCACCGCGATGCCCGTCGCATGAATCGCCGGGTAGGGTTGCTCGATCAGCGTTTCGATGGGCGGCATGCGGCGCAGGGTGCGGCGGTCTTCCCCCATCAGGCGCCGGCGCGCCGCGGTGCCGAGCGTCGCCGACATCAGCAGGGCATTGGCGCCCGCGGCGCGATGCTGGATCAACAGATGACGCAGCACGCATTCCATGTACGTGTCGGAGGCGTGAACTTCGTCGATCACCAGAAGCTGGCGCAGCATCGGCGATGATCGCAGATGGGCGTGCCGGACATTCAAGGCGCCGAGCATCAATTGGTCGATGGTGCCGATGGCGATCGGTGCAGCCAGAAACCGCTTCGGATGTTCCGCCGCCCAGGCAGCGTCGCGGCGCAGATCCGCCATATCGTCCGGCCACTGCACGCCATGATCCGGCAAGCGTGCGCCATCGACGTCGTCAACCCTGATGTAGCCCGGAACCGCCAGGATCACCGGGGGCGCCCGTTCGCCGAACATTCTGGCCGCGATGACCGAGATCCGTCGGTGGATCTGGGATGCCGCCGCCCGGGTCGGCAGGGCGAAGTACAGACCGTCCACCGCCCCGGCGGCAAACAGGTTTGCGTAGTGGATCAGGGCGGCCTCGGTCTTGCCGGAACCGGTTTCGGCCTCGATCACCACCAGAGATCCAGCGTCGCCGGGAAGCCCGGCCTGGACGATCGCTTTCTGAACAGGCCTTGGTTCGCGGTCGGTACCGATAATCGCGGCGGAACGTATTCTTGCCTCTCCGACGTGCTGCCGATCCTCCGTCGGATCGAGGCGCAGCCGCGTGATGGCTTGGTCAGCCATCGTCCGCGCCTGCCGGAAACGGCCGGGGTCCGGTGTCGGGTCGAAGGGGAAATGCCGTATGTCCGACGCGATCCAATCGGCCAGCATGACCAGCCCGGCAAAGGCGTGCAGAAAGCGGGGCGTATCCGGCAGCGTGGAGGACGTGAGGGCGAAAGCTTCGGGGAACCATGATTCCAAAGCTGCCCCGATGCGGTCGAGTTCGGTGGCTGGCGCATATCCGTCGCGTGTACCGAGCCATAATTCGTCGCGAATCTGCTCCTGCCCCGGCAAACGCCCGTGATGGGCCAGCACGGCGTCGAACAGCGGGCCGAAGTTGCGATACCCGCCTGTCCAGGCGAACATGCGGTCAAGGCCTGTCGCGTCAACGAGCAATCTATGCGCAGCCGGTGCCTGATCCCGCGAGAGGACGTTGCCCTGGTGCATCAGCGCGACGACCGGCTTGATGTGACCGGCGCGCAGATGGCCGGGGCCGCCGTCAAGTACAAGGCCGTGGAAACCGCGGTTCGCCTTGCCGAGGTCATGAATTGCCGCCAGGACGCTCAACCGTGCCCGCATCGGCGTGCTGAGTTCGTTCGATCCGGCGAGCCGTGCCAAGCGCCGTGAGATCGTGGGTATCGCGAGCAACCGCGCCATGACCGCGCCGGTATCGGCGCTGTGCGCGACAAGGCTGTGGGTCGCTACCCCTGACGCTAGGATTGCCGACTTTGCCCACGCGATCATTCGGCGATCATATACGAAGATCCGCATGATCTGGCCGCGAATACCGCCGGACCTAAGTCCGGCGGTAATGATGGGGATAGGTGGGGCGGCTAAATCGCCTGGCCGCCCGACACTTCGATCCGCTGGGCGTTGACCCAGCGGTTGTCCGGCGACAGCAGCGTCGCGATCATCGGGCGATATGGTCGGGCAGGCCGGCGCGGCCCAGCGCGGTCATGGCGGCGAAGATCTGGTTGATCTCCGGGTTGTCGCGCACCGCGCCGCCGCCGAAATCGGTCTCGATCGCGCCCTTCACCGCGGCATAGGCAGAGTAACCGGGATAGGAGACCCGGGTCATCAGGCCCGACGACAGGTTGACGATGCGCCCGCTATCGGCGAGCCGTGGCAGCAGCGCCTGGGTTAGGAAGAACACGCCCTTGAAATGGATGTCGACGAGGGCTGATGCAGTCGGAGGCGCTGAGCGCCTCCCGCGCGGCCAAGGTGTGGGCGCCAACCGCCGTGTCGCGGATCAAGCTTTCGCCGGCAGTTTCGCCGCTCTGCGCAACGCATCGTTCATGCGTCGCTGCCAGCCTTCTCCACCGGCCTTGAACGCCGCGATCACGTCGCGGTCGAGACGAATGCTGATGGCTTCCTTCGTATCATCCGGCGGCGGCCGACCGCGACGCTTTGCCAGGAAGCCGGCGGGCAATACGTCTCGTCCGCGCCTTGCCTGCCGGATCTCGTCTTCGGTCCATTCCGGACTGTCCCGGACCTCGTCCATGTCGGCCGCCGTGTAGCGTTCACGTTCCATCGAACAGCCTCCTTTCCTTCAAGCTCGCGGGGCGCATCGAAACGATGCTGATCGCTTCATCGCCAAGCGGGGAATAGATGATCACGATGATAGTGTCGCCCAGCCGGCCCAGGGCTTTCCATCGTTGACGACCAAGGCGGCTGGCATAGGTGGGAATGTTGAGCGCGCCTTCCCAATCAAACGAGTCGGCATCTGCGAAATCGAGACCGTGCGCGTCGATATTCGCCAGGCGCTTGGGTTCATCCCAGACGATCATTCCATTATCGTATATACGATAATTCGGTAAGTCTAGTCGACGATCGCCTGGTAGGTCAGCACGCGCAGTTCGCGCCGCATCGGGTAGGTCGACGAGGGCATCAGCTGGGTCATCAGGACGACCGACATCTCCTCGGCCGGGTCGATCCAGAACGCGGTCGAGGCCATGCCGCCCCAGCCGCATTCGCCGGGGCTGCCCAGGATCTGGGCCCTGGCCGGGTCCAGCGTGACCGAGAAGCCCAGGCCGAAGCCGATGCCGTGATAGGTGCTCTCGGCAAAGCGCGGCTGTCCCATCGCCGCCATGTCGCCGTCGAGATGATTTGCCGTCATCAGCTCGATGGTCTTGCGGCCCAGCAGGCGCTCGGTTCCCGCCCGGCCCTTGTCGAGAATGAACTGGCAGAAGCGCATGTAGTCGCGCGCGGTCGAGACCATCGCGCCGATATAGGGCGACTGCATCGGCCGGGAGAAGCGGCTGGTGGCGGGGTCGTCCTGCAGCAGCGGGCGCCCGTCCGGCCCGCGGACGTAGCAGGCGGCGAAACGGTCGATCCGGTCGGGCGGCACGTGGAAGGTGGTCTCGGCCATGCCGAGCGGGGCCAGCAGCCGGTCGGTCAGGACGCGGTCGAAGGGCTGGCCGCAGATCACCTCGACCAGATGCGACAGGATGTCGGTCGCCACCGAGTAGTTCCAGGCGCTGCCCGGATGGGCGATCAGCGGCAGGCTGGCGATCTTCCTGGCGAATTCGGCCAGGGTCAGCCCATGGCCCAGCGCTTCGAACTTCTGGTCGCGATAGAGCGCGTCGACCGGGTTGGCGTTCATGAAGCCGTAGGTCAGGCCCGAGGTATGGGTCAGGAGGTCGCGGAAGGTGATGTCGCGCCGCGCCGGCTCGCTCGTCATCGCGCCGTAGCCGCCGGCCGACCACACGCGCTGGCCGGTGAAGGCCGGCTCGAAGCGGCTGATCGGATCGTCGAGCTGGAAATGTCCTTCCTCGTAGAGCATCAGCACCACCGCCGACGTCAGTGCCTTGTTCATCGAATAAAGGCGGTAGAGCGTATCGGGCGTCGCCGGCCGGTTGCGGGCGATGTCGGCCAACCCCTCGCAGCGGTGGAACACCGCGCGGCCGCGGCGGTTGATCAGCACTTCGAGGCCGGCCACGCGGCCGATCTCGACCTGGCGGCGCATCCAGGCGCCGACACGATCCAGGCGCTGCGGGGAAAGCCCGGCGGCTTCGGCGGAGAACAGCTCGGTCAAGGCGCGGGCTCCCGTGGTGACGGCGGACGACATCGCCCCCGGCCGGGGTTGCGGTCAAGCCATATAGGTGTGATCACTACCATATCGGCTGGCGATCCGAGCGGTCAAATGCTAAATCTTGGCCATGCAAGAGCCCAACTCCGTCATCGACCTGCTGACCTATCGTCTGCTCCGACTCTCGAACACGTTCGGCCTGTATTCCGGCCGCCGCTATCGCGACGCGTTCGAAGTCAGCATGCCCGAATGGCGGGTGATGTCGATCATTGCGATGCGCGAGACGACCAGCGCGCGGGAGATCAGCCGGATTCTTGCGACCGACAAGGCCTGGGTCGGGCTGTCGGTCGAAGCTTTGCGCAAGCGCGGCCTGGTGAATACCATGGCCGACAAGCACGACAAGCGCCGCACGCTGGTCACGCTGAGCCCCGAGGGCCGCAAGATCCACGCCGCCATCCTTGCCCTGGCCCGGGATCGCCAGCGGCGCCTGCTGGCGACCTTGCCGCCCGGCGCGGCTGATACGCTCAACGCCTGTCTCGACCGGCTGCAGCTCGAAGCCGACCGCATGCTCGACGAGCTCGATGCGGCCGAGGGCGCGCGGCCCCCGGCCAGATAGTCACGCCTGCTGCAGCGCCGCCGCGCCGTCGGCGAATTGCAGCCGCGCCAGCCGGGCGTAGAGCCCGCCCTGGGCCAGCAGTTCCTGGTGGGTGCCGATGGCGACGATCCTGCCGTCTTCCATGACGACGATGCGGTCGGCCTTCAGCACGGTGGCAAGCCTGTGGGCGATCACCAGCGTGGTGCGGCCGCGCATCAGATGCTCCATCGCTACCTGGATCTTGCGCTCGCTCTCGGCATCGAGCGCCGAGGTCGCCTCGTCGAGCAGCAGGATCGCCGGGTCGCGCAGGATGGCGCGGGCGATGGCGATGCGCTGCTTCTGGCCGCCCGAGAGGCGCACGCCCTTCTCGCCGAGGAAGCTGTCGAAGCCCTGGGGCAGGGCCTCGATGAAGTCCAGGGCCGCCGCCGCCTCGGCCGCGGCGCGCACGTCCGCGTCGGTCGCCTCGGGCCGGCCGTAGCGGATGTTCTCGGCCGCCGAGGCGGCGAAGATCACCGGTTCCTGGGCGACGACGCCGATGGTGGCGCGCACATCCTCGGGGGCGCAGTCGGTGATCGCCGTGCCGTCGATGGTGATGCGGCCGGCCTGCGGGTCGTAGAACCGCTGCAGCAGCTGGAACACCGTGCTCTTGCCCGCGCCCGACGGGCCGACCAGGGCCACGGTCTCGCCCGGCGCGATGCGCAGGTCGACATGGTCGAGCGCCGGGCGGTCGGGCCGGCTCGGGTAATGGAAGGTGACGGTCTCGAACGCCACGGCGCCCGCGGGCCGCGCCGGCAGCGCCACCGGGTTGGCCGGCGTCCTGATCTCGGGCTCGGCGGCCAGCAGTTCCATCAGCCGCTCGGCGGCGCCCGCCGCGCGCTGCACGTCGCCCCAGACTTCCGACAGCGCGCCGACGCCGCCGGCCACCATCACGGCATAGAAGACGAAGGCGGTCAGCTGGCCGGCCGACATCGTGCCGGCATAGACGGCGTGCCCGCCGATCCACATCACGGTGTTGACCGCGCCGAACACCAGCAGCATGACCAGGCCGGTCAGCCAGGCGCGCGCGCCGATACGGCGGCGGGCGGTGGTGAAGGCGCTTTCGACCGTGCGCGCGAACCGCTCGCGCTCGTGCCGCTCATGGGTGTTGGCCTGCACGGTCTGGATCGCGTTCAGGCTTTCCTGGGCCTGGGCCGAGACGTCGGCGACGCGGTCCTGGCCGGCGCGCGACAGCGCGCGCACCTTGCGCCCGAACAGCACCAGCGGCAGGACGACGATCGGCACGCCCAGCATGACGAACAGGGTCAGCTTGATCGAGGTGACGAACATCAGCACGAGGCCGCCGGCCAGCAGCAGCAGGTTGCGCAGGGCCAGCGACACCGACGAGCCGACCAGCGACTGGATCAGCTCGGTATCGGTGGTCAGCCGCGACAGCACCTCGCCGGTGCGCGTCGTCTCGAAGAAGGTGGGCGTCAGGGTGAGGACGTGGTTGTAGACCGCCTTGCGGATATCGGCCACGACCCGTTCGCCGATCCACGAGACGAGGTAGTAGCGCGCGAAGGTCGCGGCGGCGACCATGGCGACGATGCCGAACAGCGCGGCGAAATAGTAGTCGAGGAAGGCCGGATCGACCCCGCCGAAACCGTTGTCGATCACGCGGCGGATCGCCTGGCCCACCGCCAGCACCGCGCCGGACGAGACGACCAGGGCGATCGTCGCCCCGACCATCGCCAGGCGATAGGGCCGGGTGAAGCCGATCAGCAGGCGCAGATGGCGCAGGTCGCGGCTGGGTTTGGCGTCGCGCGCCTCCGTGCCGGCCATGGTCAGTCGAGCTCGACGATCACGGGCTCGTGCCCGGTCGCGCGGACGAAGCGCAGCAGGTCGGCCGGCGACAGCGCCGTGGTGGCGGCATTGGTCAGCGGATGCACGTTGATGATGTCCTGGGTCATCATCCAGCCGTCGAGCACCAGGGTGACGCGGCCCTCGGTATCGTTGACCACCGACAGCGGCGTCACCGACCCCGGGGCGATGCCCAGCACTTCCATCAAGAGTTCGGCCTTGCCGAAGGACAGCCGCTTCGACCCCATGCGCTCCGGCAGGGTCTTCAGGTCGATCGCCCGGTCGGCCGGCACGGTGACCAGCCACAGCCGGTCCTTGGCATCCTTCAGGAACAGGTTCTTTGCGTGCACGCCCGGCATGTCGTGCCAATGCTCGCGGCCTTCGTCGACCGTCATGATCGGCGGATGGTCCTTGGTGCGGCTGGCGATCCCAAGGTCGTCGAAACGGGCCATCAGCTCGGCCCTGGTCAATGGCATAGGACTATCCTGAGATTGTCAGGTTCTGAAAAATCGGGCCGACCCTAACCATAGGGGCGCCGCTGCGCAAGCCAGGCGGCGCCGGCTGCGGCATCACGCCGCCGCGACGGCGGCGACGAAGCGGTCGACCTCGTCTTCCGTATTGTAATAATGCACCGAGGCGCGCACGACCTCGGGGATGCCGCGGGCCGCGAAATCGAGCAGCGTCGAGGATGGCCGCGACACGCTGACGTTCATCCGCAGGCCGGCGAGCCGCGCCTTCAGCGCATCGGCGGCCTCGTCCGCCCTGGTGAAGGTGACGATGCCGCAATGCCGGGCGCCCAGGTCGCGCACCACGACGCCGGGAACCTCGTCCAGCATCCGGCGCAGCCGGCCGGCCAGCATCCCGATGCGGGCGGCGATCGCGTCGAGACCGATATCGAGGGCGTAGTCGACCGCGGCGCCGAGCCCCAGCCGGCCGGCGACATAGCTTTCCCAATTCTCGAAGCGCCGGGCATCGGGCCGGATCTCGTAAGCATCGGGCGAAACCCAGGTCGCGGCATGCAGGTCGAGGAACGGCGGCTCCAGCTGCTCGACCAGCGATTGCCGGACATAGAGGAAACCGGTGCCGCGCGGGCCGCGCAGGTATTTGCGGCCCGTCGCCGACAGCATGTCGCAGCCGATCGCCTCGACGTCGATCGGCATCTGCCCGACCGACTGGCAGGCATCGAGCAGGAAGGGCACGCCGGCGGCGCGCGCCAGCCTGCCGATGCCCTCCGCCGGATTCACCAGCCCGCCATTGGTCGGCACATGGGTCACCGCGATCAGCTTGACATGATCGTCGATCAGCCGCTCCAGGGCGCCCAGCGACAGCGCGCCGTCCTCGTCGCAGGGGATCGTCACGATCTCGGCCCCGGTGCGCCGGGCGACCTGCAGGAAGGCCAGGTAGTTGGAGGCGTATTCGGCCCGCGCCGTCAGGATGCGGTCGCCCGGCTGGAAGCGCAGCGCGTAGAATGCCATGTCCCAGGCACGGGTCGCATTCTCGACCAGCGCGATCTCGGACGGGCTCGCGTTCAACAGCGTCGCGGTCGAGCGATAAACCTGGGCCAGCCGGCCCGCCGCTTCATGCTCGGCCTCGTAGCCGCCGATCTCGGCCTCGCGCCGCAGATGGCCGGTCACGGCCTCGATCACCGGCCGCGGCGGCAGGGCCGCGCCGGCGTTGTTGAAATGCAGGATGCGGTCGCAGGCGTCGGTTTCGGCGCGCAGGCGCGCGAGATCGATCGACATGGTCGGCCTCCAGACTGACAGGGACGAAAGGGATGCCGCACGCTGGCCCGCGCCGGGCGCGGCGTCAAGCTCCCCATCAGGTGTCGTGCGCCGCTATGCCGCAATCACCAGTGGTAGATACATCATTTTACATGAAACTCCCGTAAGCCGCGTGTCGCTTTGGTTTAATCATTCCGTCGCCCCGGGAGGATGGAATGAAGATCCGCGCGTTTTTCTTTACCTGCATGGCCGTCATTGCGGTCATCACGCTGGCCCTCGCGGCCACGGTTGCCTCGTATGAATGGAGGCGGCTGTCGGACAAGCGCGCCGGCATCGCAGCCGCGGAAAGCTTCCAGGCGACGCTGAAGCTGATCGAGATGCTGACGCTCGAGCGCTCGCCGACCAACAGCGTGCTGACGGCGGAGCAGGCTTCCGACCCGGAAACGGCCAAGCGCCTGGCCGACGCCCGCGCCAATGCTGATGCCGCGGTCAAGACCCTCGCCGCCATCCTGCCCGCCAGCCAGCGCGGCCGCATCGATGCGCTCACCCGGGCGATGGCCGAGGCGCGCACCGGCGTCGATGCCGACGCGGCCAAGCCCCGCGCCCAGCGCCCGGCCGACGTCGTGGTGATCCATACCCGCAAGCTGCTGGCGCTGGCTGCCCATTATGATCCGATTCTCGGCCAGGTATCGCAGGCGGTGACCTCGGCCGATCCGCAGCTGGCCATGCTGACGCTGCTCGCCGGTTACGCGGTCGAGCTGCGCGAGTTCGGCGGCCGCAAGGCTTCGACCGTCGCGCCGGCCAATTCCGCCCGCCGGCCGCTGACCCCCCAGGAAATCCTCGCCGCCGATCAGCTCGAGGGCCGCATCGCCCAGCTGCGCCGCGATATCGAGCAGACCATCTCCAAGCTGGGTGACAAGCCCGCCTTGACCCAGGCCTTCGAGGTGGTGAAGAAGGAGTACTTTACTGAAGGCGCCGGGCTGACCGCCGCCGTGCTGGATATCGGACGCAAGAGCGGCGACTACGGCGATGCCGGCACCAAGTTCTCGGAAAGCATCGTCATCAAGCTGCAGACCATCCTGGGCCTGCGCGATGCGGCGCTGACCGTGGCGTTGCAGGAAGCCGAGGCCGAGAAGGCGAAGGCGGAGACCAACCTGATGTTTGCGGTCGGTGCGATTGTCCTGGTCGTGCTGGTGATCGGCGGCGTCGCCGTGCTGTTCTCGCGTCGCGTCGTCACGCCGCTCGTCACCATCACCGGCCGGGTCGGCGATCTGGCGGGCGGCCGCCGCGACATCGAGATTCCCTATCGCGAGCGTTCCGACGAGATCGGGGCGATGGCGCAGGCGGTTGAAGTGTTCCGGCAGAACGCGATCGAGGCGGAGCGGGTGCAGCAGGAAGCGGCGGAGGGCCGGTTGCGCGAAGTCGAGCTGAAGCGCGAGCAGGAAGACCGCGAGCGCGCGGCGGCCGACGAGCGCCGGGCGAACGAGGAGAAGGCGCGGCTGGCCGAGATCGAGCGCCAGCAGCAGGCCGCCGAGGCGACCCGCCGGGCCGAGACCGAGCGCCAGGCCGAGACCGAGCG